>DASTIF010000097.1:0-7107 GCA_035717805.1 Sphingomicrobium sp. | reverse complement strand
TGGCGATTTCGAATATGAATTCCAGATGGCCGGAATGAACCAGCAGCTCAACAGCAAGATCGAGACCGTCTTCCTGATGGCCGCGGTCTCGCTCCAGCCGATCGCGTCACGCCTGGTTAAGGAGATCGCGCGCTACGGCGGATCCATCGAAAAGTTCGTCACCCCAGCGGTCGCAGCCGACGTCGCCCGTCAGCTCGGCCGCCAGTCATGAGAAGTCCTGCAATGAAGTATCTCGCGCTTCCTTTTCTCGCCTTCGCGCTCGTCGCTGCAAAGCCGGAGCCGGCGCCGGAACCCAAGCTACCGATCAACGCGCCCGCCGACGTTCTGGCCGATCCCGCCAACCAGCTGACTCTCCAGCTGTCGAACGGCGGAACCGTGGTCATCGAGCTTCGCCCCGACGCGGCGCCCGCGCACGTCCAGCGAATCCAGACACTCGTCCGCCAGGGGTTCTACGACGGCGTGATTTTCCACCGCGTGATCCCTGGCTTCATGGCGCAGGGCGGCGATCCGACCGGGACCGGCGAAGGCGGCTCGAAGCTCCCTGACCTCACCGCCGAATTCAATTCGCTTCCGCACCTGCGGGGCACGGTGGCGGCGGCGCGCGCCGAAAATCCCGACAGCGCCAACAGCCAGTTCTACATCATGTTCGCGCCCAACGCGTCGCTGAACAACAATTACACCGTCATCGGGCGGGTCATCTCCGGCATGGACGCGGTCGACCATATCGCCGTCGGCGAGCCGCCCGCCGACCCGACCAAAATCGTCCACGCCAGCCTCGGCGACGGATCGGCTCCCCCGCTCGCCCAGGCCCCTGTCGCGATGCCGGTTGCTCCGGCACCGGCGGCCGAAACTCAGCTCGAACCGGAGGCACCCGCTCATCCTGAGTAGGGACTGAGCGAAGCCGAAGGCCCGTATCGAAGGACACTCTTCGATACGCCGGTTCGACGGGCTCACCAGCTACTCAGGATGAGCGGTTCAGATACGGCCAGGCAATGCGCGTCGACCTTTTCGATTTCGAGCTTCCTCAAGACCGCATCGCGCTTCGGCCCGCGCGGCCGCGCGATTCGGCGCGCTTGATGCTTGTCGAAGGCGAAGCGATCTCCGACCGCCCGGTGCTCGACCTGCCCGACCTGCTCCGGCCCGGCGACATGCTCGTGTTCAACGACACCAGGGTCATTCCCGCCCAGCTCGAGGGCCGGCGCGGAGAGGCGCGCATCGGAATCACGCTTCACAAGCGCGAGGGCCGCCGCGCGTGGCAGGCCTTCGTCCGCAACGCGAGGCGACTCCGCCCCGGCGACACGATCGATTTCGACAACGATGTCGGTGCAACCGCCTCGAAGCGGTTCGCCGATGGCAGCTTCCTGATCGAGTTCCTCGGCGATGAGCCTGCCGAACAGCTGATCGAGCGGGCCGGGCGGATGCCTCTGCCGCCGTATATCGCCTCGAAGCGCCCCGCCGACGAAGCCGACCGCGAGGATTATCAGACCGTCTTCGCCCGCGAGGAAGGCGCTGTGGCGGCTCCGACCGCGGCGCTTCATTTCACGAATCGGTTGTTTCACGCGCTCGACGCCCGGGGCATCGGCCGCGCGACGCTCACCCTGCATGTCGGCGCGGGCACCTTCCTGCCGGTCAAGTCCGACGACACCGCCGGGCACGAAATGCATTCGGAATGGGGCCGGATCGACGCCGAAACAGCGGCTCGAATGAACCGGGCGCGTCAGGCCGGCGGGCGGCTGATCGCCGTCGGCACGACCTCGCTCCGCCTCATGGAAAGCGCCGCCGACGACTCCGGGCTCATCCATCCGTTCGAAGGCGACACCGCGATCTTCATCACCCCCGGCTATCGCTTCAAGGCGATCGACGGGCTGATGACCAACTTCCATCTGCCGCGCTCGACCCTGTTCATGCTGGTCAGCGCGCTGATGGGCCTCGATGTCATGCAGGCCGCCTATGCCCATGCTATCGCCGAGGGTTATCGCTTCTACAGCTACGGCGACTCCAGTCTTTTGATCCCTCAGCCGCGCGGTTGAAGCCAGTGGCCGAGGTCGCGGCCGATAAGTTCGCCGAGACGGCCGATCTCGTCATTCAGATGCGCGCGGATTTCCTGCTGCACATGGACCGGGACCGGCTCGTCGCGATGCTCCGTCGAATTCCACCGCAACAGCCGCTTGCGCAGTGACAACACCTTGTCCGCCGCCGCGCCGTTGCTGGGCTCGTCGCCGTCGCCATTCGCGAACCTGCGGCGGTACTCCGCTCCCGCGAACAGCGAATGCAGAGCCTTGGGCGGCCGTTTGAGCAGGCGCTGTAGCCAATGATAGCGAACCCCGCGGCTTTCGCGCTCCGCCTGGATTTTCGCCGGATCGATCTGATCCAGCCCGAGGAAGTCGAGAATCCTTCGGAATTCGTGCGCCGGGTCGCTGACCAGATCGTCGAACACGACCACCAGGCAGCGCTCGCGCCCGACGGCCGCGAACAGCCGTTCCACATAGGTCCCGAAACGCCCCGCTTCGTCATAGCGCAGCCAGCGCGGGTCGGCGCAGCTTCTCGGGATTCGCTTTCCCTCGGCGCGGTCCGGAACCGCGGCCCAGGCATCGGCGAAACGCGTAAGCGTCTCGTCGCCGATGTAGATCAGCCGCTGGTGAAGCGAGGGAAGCAGGGTCATCGGATCGCGCACACCGATCACGAAGCGCGATTCCGGCCACAGCTTGAGCACCGGCTCCATCTGCTCGGGCGTGTAGAGATAGGAAACCGAACCGTCCGCACCGACGCTCTGCCCGGCTTTCAGCGGCTTGAAAAAATGGCCGAGATAATCGTCTTCGACGCGCTCGCGAAGCTTCGCCTCGGAAAGCCCGCGCAAATCGTGCAGCGAAAAGAAGTGCGGTTCCTTGACGAACGGGAAGGCGACCTGCGGGTGCGCCTGGAGCAGGCGCGACATGGTCGTTGTCCCGCATCGCGGCGCGCCCACGATGAACGCGAACTTTTCGAAATCGGCGATACGCGGCATTACTGAACCGGGTCCTTTGACGCTGATGCGGTCCCGGAGCCAAAAGCGACATTGCCGGGACAGCGCAAGCCGTTAAGTGCGCAAGCAATGCCTGTCTTCGACTTTTCGATCCTCGCCACCGACGGCGCGGCCCGAACGGGCGTCATCGCGATGAAGCGCGGCGAGATACGAACGCCCGCC
This sequence comes from Sphingomicrobium sp., assembly GCA_035717805.1. Lineage (GTDB taxonomy): Bacteria > Pseudomonadota > Alphaproteobacteria > Sphingomonadales > Sphingomonadaceae > Sphingomicrobium. The sequence continues at coordinate 3,923 of DASTIF010000097.1, read as the reverse complement.
TTCATGCCGGTCGGCACGGCGGCTACCGTCAAGGCGATGAAGCCGGCCGATGTGCGAGCCTCGGGCGCGGACATCATTCTCGGCAATACCTATCATTTGATGCTGCGCCCCGGCGCCGAGCGTATCGCGCGTCTCGGCGGGCTGCACGAATTCATGGGCTGGGACCGCCCGATTTTGACCGACAGCGGCGGCTACCAGGTGATGAGCCTGTCCGAGCTGACCAAGGTGAGCGAAGAGGGCGTCGTCTTCGCCAGCCATCTCGACGGCACCCGCCACATGCTCACGCCCGAGCGCTCGATCGAGGTCCAGAAGCTGCTCGGATCGGACATCGCCATGGCCTTCGACCAGCTGCTGCCCGCCGACGCCACGAGCGAGCAGCAGGCGGCGGCGATGGCGCGCTCGATGCGCTGGGCCGAACGCTCGAAGGCGGCCTTCGCCGGCCCGGGCGCTCTCTTCGGCATCCAGCAGGGCGGGCTCGACCAGGAGCTTCGCGCCCGCTCGGCCGAGGCGCTGACGGCCATCGGTTTCGACGGCTATGCCATAGGCGGGCTGGCGGTGGGCGAGGGGCAGGAGGCGATGTGCCGGACCCTCGACTTTGCCACCCCGATGCTTCCCGCCGACAAGCCCCGCTACCTGATGGGCGTGGGCAAGCCCGACGATTTGGTCGAAGCGGTCCTTCGCGGGGTCGACATGTTCGACTGCGTCCTTCCTACCCGTTCCGGACGGACCGGTCAGGCCTTCACCGCCGATGGCCCGCTCAATATCCGCAACGCGCGCTTCGCCGAGGACCGCGAGCCGCTGGAGCCCGGCTGCCCGTGCCCGGCGTGCACCCGCTTCGAGCGCGCCTACGTCCACCACCTCGTCCGCTCCGGCGAAATCCTCGGAGCGATGCTGATGACCGAGCACAACCTGTGGTTCTACCAGCGGCTGATGCAATCCATGCGCGACGCCATCGCCGAGGCGCGGCTGGGAGCTTTCGCGGAAGCGTTTTTCGCGGGATATCGTGGTTCTCCCGCGAAGGCGGGAACCTAGCCGCGCCGCAAGGCAGCAGTTCAACCGTGCATTTTCAGAACGACGCCCGTCCTGGCCCCCGCCTCCGCAGGGGCGCCGCTAACTCGCGCTTACGTTCAGGAAGCTCGGGAGCGGGCCGTTCCATTCGGAATCGGCGTCGACTTTCTCCTTGGCCTTCGGTTCGGCCTTGTCGGATTTCGCGGCTGGCGGCTTCGGCTCATGCTTCCTGGGCTCAGCCTCGTGCTTCCTCGGCTCCGCCTTCGCCGGCTCGCGTTGCTCCCTCGGCGCCTTGCCTTCCGCCTTCGCGGGCTTGGCAATGTCCGGTCCGACGCGTTCGATCTTGTGCCCGACGAGCTTCTCGATCCCGGCGACCGCTTCGGAATCCTCGCGCGTAGCGAGCGTGATCGCGATTCCCTTCATCCCCGCGCGGCCGGTCCGTCCGATCCGGTGTATGTAATCGTCGGGCTGCCACGGGACGTCGAAATTGATGACGTGGCTGACCCCTTTGACGTCGAGCCCGCGCGCGGCGACGTCGGAAGCGACGAGGATGTTGATCTCGTCCCTCTTGAAGCGGTCGAACTCGGCGATCCGGTCGGACTGATCCATGTCGCCCTGGATCTGGCCGACCGCGAAACCCGATCGCCTCAGGCTCGTCGTCAGCTCGCGGACCGTCGTCTTGCGGTTGCAGAAGACGATCGCGTTCTTGAACTCCTCGTGGCGCAATATGTCGCGCAGCGCCTCGCGCTTCTTGTCGGGCCGGACTTCGACCAGCCTCTGCTCGATGTTGATATTGGCGGTCGCGGGGCGGGCCACCTCGACCTGCTTTGGGTCGTTGAGGAACTTGGCGGCAAGCTTCTGGATCGGCGGCGGCATCGTCGCGGAGAACAGCAAGGTCTGGCGCGACTGCGGAAGCTTGGTGCAAATCTCCTCGATGTCGGGGATGAAGCCCATGTCGAGCATCCGGTCGGCTTCGTCGATGACCAGCAGATTGCAGTCGTTGAGCATGATCTTGCCGCGGCCGAACAGATCCATCAGCCGGCCCGGCGTCGCGATCAGGACGTCGACGCCTTTTTCCAGCGCCTTGATCTGGTCGCCCATTTGAACGCCGCCGATCAGAAGCGCCATCGAGAGCGGATGGTATTTCCCGTATTTCTCGAAATTCTCCGCCACCTGCATCGCCAGCTCGCGGGTCGGCTCCAGAATCAACGACCGCGGCATCCGCGCCCGGCTCCGCCCCTCGTGCAGGATGTCGAGCATCGGAAGGACGAAGCCCGCGGTCTTGCCGGTCCCGGTCTGCGCGATCCCGATCAGATCCTTGCCCATCAGTATCGCGGGTATCGCCCCTCGCTGGATAGGCGTCGGCTCGTCATAGCCGCTGTCGGCGACTGCGCGCAGCAATTGGTCGGAAAGGCCGAGATCGGCAAAAGTCATTCAAAAATCCGGAAAAAATGGTGGCGGCCGGCAAAGGCTCGCCGCGGTCAAAGCGGCTAACGCGCGCTCTCTCATATTGTCAAGAAAACTAGTCGCGGCGCTTTCGGACCAATTGCCGGAATCGCTCGATCCGGCAGGTCCCGCCCATGCGCGAATGAATGCTGTCGCGTTTGGCGCAGATCAGGCCGTCGTCGGAGGTCAGGTAGAGCTGGTCATAGAAATCCAGCGCCGGGCAGTCGTCGGAAAGCTCGGCGCGGTAGCGGCGCCTGTCCTTGGTCAGAAAGTCGACATGGCCGCGACCCGAAAGGAAGGCCGCGCGCAGGTTGTTCGTCGCAACGCACCTGGGCCCCTTGCGCTCGCTCCACTGGAAGGTTCCGGGCGGCGGTCGCACGGGCACTCGAAGGATGATCTGGTCCTGGGTGACCAGGCTGTGGACCTGCATCGTGCCCGGCGAGGGCGGCGCCGGAGGAGACGCGGGCGCGCCGAGGCCCGCCGCCTCGAGCAGCATCGGAAGCAGAGCCATAATGGCGGTGATCGTCAATTCCCTCGCCCCATCGGCCCAGGGCCTTGAAGGGCGCGCGTTGAACAATCAATGAATTGCGCGGCGCTTGCCCTCGGGCGAAGCGCGATCGCCGGGTGGGGGCTCATGCCTATCGTTGGATATTATCTGCCTATCGGAGTGAGGCCGGCGACGAGCGCGGGCGTGTGGCGAATGGGTGTGATGTCGCCCTGGTTGCGGTTTTCCTATTGTTGGAAATTATTTGCCTATCTGGTTCGAGAAATGAGTGTACTGTCACCGTAATTGCGCCGCTCCGTCGACCGAGGCGATCTGATTGAGGCCGTTGCTGACGTAGTCCGTGACGCCTTGGGCTGGCGGAGCCGGTGAATAAGCGGCGTTGCTCCGCTGCTCAGAGACGATCTGGCCCGCCGGATTGTAGTCGAAGCTTAGGTCGAGGTCATTGGCGGTTCCGGCCAGGTTGCTGGTCAGGCTGGCGAGCCTCGAGACGGCGTCATAGGCGTAGCTCGTCACCGCTCCGTTGCCGAACGTGACGCTGGTTCGCCGGCCGCGGTCGTCATAGGCGTAGAGGTTCATCCCGCCGTCGTATCCGATGGGGTCGGTCTGGGCGAAGATTCCGGTGCCCGGGAGGTAGTTGCGGGCCTTGTAGTCGTAGGAGCCGGTCTCCCCGATCCAGCGCTGCCCGGTGTACTGGAACCGGCCGATGTTGTTCGCTCCGGGATTGCCGTATTCGTCGTAGCTGTTGGCGGTGATCAGGGCGCCCGAGCTGTCGGTGACGGCGACGATCGACCCGCGCTCGTCGGCGAGAAGGAACCGGCGGTCGCCGGTGCCGCTGCCCTCGTACCAGACGATCGGCTCGTCCTCGCCCGGCCCGAACGCGAACTTGCGGCGGATGGCGCCGCTCCCGTCATATTCCTCGATCGAGTCCAGCCCGTCGTAAGCGAACCGCGTGGTGCTCGCTCCA
>DASTIF010000096.1:0-14522 GCA_035717805.1 Sphingomicrobium sp. | reverse complement strand
TGTTCACCCACGCCTTCTTCAAGGCGCTGCTGTTCCTCGCGGCGGGCAGCGTGATCCACGCCATGCACCACGAGCAGGACATGCGCTTCTACGGCGGGCTGCGAAAAGAAATCCCGGTCACTTTCTGGGTGATGGTGATCGGCACGCTTGCGATCACCGGCGTCGGCGTCGCGGGCGTCGGCTTCGCCGGCTATCATTCCAAGGACGCGATCCTCGAAAGCGCATTCGCAAGCGGCAGCGTTCCGGGCGGAATTGCGTTCTTCCTCGGTTCGTTCGCCGCGCTCCTGACCGCTTTCTATTCGTGGCGCCTGATCTTCCTCACCTTCTACGGCGAGCCTCGCTGGGCGGCGTCCGAGCATATCCAGCATGCGCTTCACGGCGAGCCTGACAAGCCCGACGAGGAGCATGGCGACAGCGCTCACGACCCGCGCATGCCGGTGCGCGGCGCCGGCGGCTATCATCCGCACGAAAGCCCCTGGACGATCCTTGTCCCGATCTGTGTCCTCGCCGTCGGCGCGGCCTTTGCCGGCTATTTGTTCAGCGGAGTTTTCGTCGAAGCGGAGACAGCGCCGCATTTTTGGCAAGGCGCCGTCGCGTTCAGCGAGCACCTCGCCCATGCCGCGCACGAGGCGCCGCAGTGGGTCAAGCTGACCCCCACCATCGTCATGCTGATCGGGCTGTGGATCGCCTGGAACAACTATATCCGCGATCCCAGGGCGGCCTCCACCTTCGTCGCCAATTTCCCGGGCGTGTACCGCTTCATCGCCAACAAATGGTATTTCGACGAGCTTTACGACCGAATCTTCGTCCGTCCCGCGCTGTGGCTCGGCCGCCTCTTCTGGCACGCCGGCGATGAGGGCACGATCGACCGCTTCGGCCCGCACGGAGCCGCCGTCGCGGTCGGCGTCGGCAATCGATTCACGACGCGGCTGCAGTCCGGCTATCTCTACAGCTACGCCTTCGTCATGCTCCTCGGCCTGATTGGCGCGGCAAGCTGGGCACTCTGGTGGGCGCGATGAACGGCTTGCCACTGCTGTCCCTGCTCATCGCCCTGCCGCTCGTCGCGGGCGTTGTCTGCCTGTTCGTCAGCGCCAGGGCGGCGCGGTGGATCGCGTTGTTCGCGACCCTCGCCTGCCTCGAGATCGGCATCGACCTGTGGCTCGCCTTCATTCCCGGCGGGCCTCAGTGGCAGTTCGTCGAGTTCGTGCCCCTGGGCGGCGGGATCAACTGGGCGCTGGGAATGGACGGCATCGCGCTGATGCTGACGATGCTCACCGTCTTCCTGATGCCGATCTGCATCGGCGCGAGCTGGACCGCGATCGAGCGGCGCGTGCCCGAGTACATGGCCGCCTTCCTGCTGATGGAGGCGCTGATGGTGGGCGTCTTCGCCGCGCAGGACCTGTTTCTGTTCTACGTCTTCTTCGAAGGCGGGCTCATCCCGATGTACCTGATCATCGGCATCTGGGGCGGCGCCGACCGGATCAAGGCCAGCTACAAGTTCTTCCTCTACACCCTGCTCGGCTCGGTGCTCATGCTGATCGCGATGATCTACATGGTCGCGACCAGCGGGACGACGTCGATCCCTCAGCTGATGGCCTACGATTTCCCTCGGCAAGTGCAGCAATGGCTATGGCTGGCCTTCCTCGCCAGCTTCGCGGTCAAGCTGCCGATGTGGCCGGTGCATACCTGGTTGCCCGACGCGCACGTCCAGGCGCCCACCGCCGGCTCGGTGATCCTCGCCGGCGTGCTTTTGAAGATGGGCGGCTATGGGTTCGTCCGTTTCTCGCTGCCGATGTTCCCGGATGCTTCCGCGCAATTCATCCCGCTGATGTTCACGCTGTCGGGTGTCGCGGTCGTCTACACCTCGCTCGTCGCGCTGGTGCAGAAGGACATGAAGAAGCTGATCGCTTATTCGTCCGTCGCGCACATGGGCTTCGTCACGTTCGGCCTGTTCGCGTTGAACCGGCAGGGGATCGAGGGAGCGCTGATCGTCATGCTCAGCCACGGCCTCGTTTCGGGCGCCTTGTTCCTTGTCGTCGGCGTAATCTACGACCGCATGCACACCCGCGAGATCGCGCAATATGGCGGGCTGTCGAACAACATGCCGGCCTATGCCTTGCTGTTCATGCTGTTCACCATGGCAAGCGTCGGCCTTCCCGGTACCAGCGGCTTCGTCGGCGAGTTCCTGAGCCTGGTCGGAGCCTATAAAGTGTCGACATGGGGGGCGATTGCGGGGACGACCGGGATCATCCTTGGCGCCGCCTACATGCTCTATCTCTACTGGCGCGTCTGCTTCGGCGCCGCGCGAACGGCGGAAGCCGCGGCAATGCCCGACCTCAGCCTCCGCGAATGGTGGCTGCTCGGTCCGATCGCAGCCGGCGTGCTCTGGATGGGCGTCTATCCGGAAAGCTTCCTCGCACCGATGCGCGACGATGTCGGGCGGATCGTCCAGCGCGTCGAGCGTGCCGCTCCTGCCGGAGATTCCAATCTTCAGCGGGGCAAGCCGAAGCTGAAGGTGTTCGATGCGGAGGGCGCTCACCGATGAGCTATTTCGCGGCAATCCTTCCCGAGCTTCTGCTCACCGGCGGCGCGATCGTTCTGATGATGGCCGCCGCGTTCGCGGGCAGGCGGGGCACCGCGGCGATCAGCTGGTTCGCGATCGCGCTTCTGGGCGGCGCGACACTCGCCCTGATCGGCGCGCCCACGCACGCCGGACCGATTTTCGGCGGCCTCCTTGCGGCCGACGGCTTCGCCTCGTTCGGCAAGGCGATCATCTTTCCCGCCGCTGCCATCGCGATCCTGATGGCGCACGGCTGGTTCGAGCGCGGCGCCGAGCATGCGAGCGAATATCCGGTGCTGATCCTGTTCAGCGCGGTCGGAATGAGCGTGATGGTCTCGGCGACAAACCTGATGACCCTCTACGTCGGGCTCGAGCTGCTCAGCCTCGCCTCCTACGTCCTCGCCTCCTACCGGCGGACGGACGACCGCTCCGCGGAAGCCGGCCTCAAATATTTCGTGCTCGGAGCGCTCGCCAGCGGCATTCTCCTCTATGGAATCTCGCTGCTCTACGGATTCACGGGCACGATGAGCTTCACCGGCCTCGCCGCTGCTTTCGCCCGCGACGGATTCCAGTCGCTTGGCCTGTTGTTCGGCCTCGTCTTCCTGCTGTCGGGGATCGCCTTCAAGGTCAGCGCCGTGCCGTTCCACATGTGGACGCCCGACGTTTACGAAGGCGCGCCGACGCCGGTTACGGCCTTCTTCGCGACCGCGCCCAAGGCGGCGGCGGTGCTGATGGGCGTTCGAGTTTGCCTGGAAGGGCTTGGCCCCGCAATCGACGCCTGGCGGCAAATCGTCATCTTCGCTGCGCTCGCTTCGATCTTCCTCGGCGCGGTCGCCGCCTGGGGGCAGATGAACATCAAGCGGTTGCTCGCCTATTCGTCGATCAACAACGTCGGATTCGCGCTGATCGGGCTCGCCGGCGGCGGCACGGTCGGCGCGTCATCGGTGCTGTTCTACATGGCCGTCTATGTCGTGATGACGCTGGGCGCATTCCTGTGCGTGCTGTGGATGCGCGACGCCAACGGCGAGCCGATCGAGGACATGGCGAGCCTTTCTGGGCTGTCGCAGACCCGCCCCGCCTTCGCCGCGGCCTTCGCAATCTTCATGTTCAGCCTCGCCGGGATTCCGCCCTTGTTCGGCTTCTGGGCCAAGCTGGTGGTGTTCAACGCGGCGGTGGAGGCCGGGCTGCTTCCGCTCGCCGTCGCCGGAATTCTCGGCACCGTCGTCGGCGCCTATTATTATCTGAAGGTCGTCAAGATCATGTACATGGACGACCCCGCCGCGCCCTATGCACGCCTGAGGGCGCCGGTCGAGGGCATGGTGATGTTCTTCGCCGCCCTCATCGTTTCGCCGATCGGGTATCTCCTCATCGGCCCGCTGGGCGGCCTCGCCGACCGTGCCGCGGGGGCCCTGTTCTGACCAGAATCCGGATCGTCGAGACGACCGGCTCGACCAATGCCGACTTGCTGACCGACGACGCAGCGATCGAGGGCGACTGGCTCGTCGCGCTCGACCAGACGGCGGGCAAGGGCCGCCAGGGCCGCGAGTGGGTCACGAAGTCGGGCAATTTCTTCGGAAGCACGCTCATCGAGATTGCTCCCGGCGACCCTCCCGCGCAGTCGCTATCGCTCGCAGCGGGCCTCGCGCTCATCGAGGCGGTCGATACCGCGGTACCGCAGAAGGCGCCGGTCCTGAAATGGCCGAACGACCTCCTGCTCGACGGATCGAAGCTGGCAGGAATTCTGCTGGAGCGGCAGGGCAATCGGGTCGTCGCCGGTTTCGGGGTCAATCTCAGCTCGTCACCGGAGATTCCCGGCCGGCCGGCCGCGCATCTCGACGGGCGGATTTCGCCGCAGGCCTTCGCGCCGCTCCTCGCGGGAAGCTTCGCTCGAATGCTCGACCTTTGGCGAACGACCGCGCCTGACGCTTTCGCCACGGCCTGGCTTGCAAGGGCGCACCCGATCGGCACCGGGCTCACTGTCCACGGAGCGGACGCCCAGCCGATCCGTGGCCGCTTCGACGGGATAGATTCCGACGGAACGTTGCGCCTGCGCCTCGCAGACGGAACCGTTCGCGCCATCCACGCCGCCGACATCGAGTTGTGAATGGCGGAGCCGGGCGCTAGTCCGCCGCCATGCTTCTCGCCATCGACGCCGGGAACACCAATGTCGTCTTCGCCCTGGTCGAAGGCGGGGAGGTACGCGCGCGCTGGCGGATCGCCACCGACCCGCGCCGGACGGCCGACCAATATGCGGTCTGGCTCTACCAGCTTCTCGAGCTCGAGGGCCTGTCGAAAGCGGAAGTCGAAGCGGTCATCGTCGGCACCGTCGTCCCGCGCGCCACTCACAACCTCGAAGTGCTGGCCGGCAAATATTTCGGTGTCGCGCCGCTCATCGCGGGGCAGGGCAAGGCGGCCTGGCCAATCGCCCTCGAGGTCGACGAGCCGCACAATGTCGGCGCCGACCGTGCGCTCAATGCCATCGCTGCCCATTCGAGCCATGAGGGCGACCTCGTCATCGTCGATTTCGGGACCGCCACGACCTTCGACGTCGTCGGCGCCGACGGCGCCTATCGCGGCGGTATCATTGCTCCTGGAATCAACCTGTCGATCGACGCTCTGGTCAGCGCCGCCGCCAAGCTTCCCCGGATCGCGATCGAGTCGCCCAGGGACGAAAGCGTCGTCGGCCGGACGACCGAATCCCAGATGCTGATCGGCATTTACTGGGGTTACGTCGCGATGATCGAAGGGCTTGTCGCGCGGCTCAAAAAGGAAATCGGCCGCCCCGTCAAGGTCATCGGCACCGGCGGTCTTGCCGCTTTGTTCGACAAGCAAACCGACCTGTTCGACGCGGTTGAACCCGACCTCACGATCCGCGGGTTGAGCTTGCTGTACGACAAGGTCGCTGGGCAGTCATGACGTCATTGCGAGGAGCGAATGCGACGAAGCAATTCAGCCATCCCGCCGTCGCACTGGATTGCTTCGCTGCGCTCGCAATGACGGTTTAGTGAAATGATTCCAGGCGAAGAACTGCTTTTCTGCGCGCTCGGCGGATCGGGCGAGATTGGCATGAACGTCAATCTCTACGGCTGCCGCGGCCAGTGGCTGATGGTCGACCTCGGCCTCACCTTCGCCGACCCGCAATATCCCGGGATCGACCTCATACTTCCCGAGCTCGAATTCATAGAACAGCAGCAGGATCGGCTTGCCGGAATCATCCTGACCCACGGCCATGAAGATCATATCGGCGCACTTCCCTACCTTGCCGAGGATTTGAAGGTGCCGCTCTACGCGACTCCCTTCACCGCAGGCCTGATCGCATCGAAGCTGGAGGAAGAGGGGCTAACCGGCCACGTCCCGCTCAATATCGTCGAGCGCGACGGCTCGGTCGAGCTCGGCCCGTTCAAGGTGACCTATGTCGCGCTCGCCCACTCGATCCCCGAGGGTAACGGGGTCCTGATAGAGACGCCGCACGGGCGAATCTTCCACACCGGCGACTGGAAGATCGACGAGACGCCGGTGCTCGGCGCGCCGTCGACCGCCGAGGAGATGAGCGAAATCGGAGACAAGGGCATCCTCGCTCTGGTTTGCGATTCGACCAATGTCTTCCAGGAGCAGGCGTCCGGCTCTGAAGCCGGCGTCCACGAAGGGCTTCGCGAGCAGGTCGCCAGGGCGGAAGGCCGGGTGCTGGTCACCACCTTCGCGTCCAATGCCGCTCGGCTGAAGACGATCGGCGAGGTCGCGATCGACACCGGCCGCCAGGTCTGCATCGCCGGCCGGTCGCTGGAGCGAATCCTCAACGTCGCCCAGGCAACCGGCTATTTGCTCGATTTTCCGCCGCGGCTTTCTTTCGATGAGGCGATGCGGCTTCCAAAGCGCGAAGTGCTGATCATCGCGACGGGAGGGCAGGGCGAGCCGCGCGCCGCGCTCGGCCGGATCGCCGGCGGCAACCACGATCTCAAGCTGTCCGAGGGTGACACCGTCATCTTCTCGTCGAAGATCATCCCGGGCAACGAGATCGCCATCGGGCGGATCATGAATGGACTGTCGGATCTGAGCGTGAATATCGTCACCGAGAAACAGGCGCACGTCCACGTCTCGGGGCATCCGGGGCGGCCTGAGCTCGCGGCGATGTACGAGTGGATCAGGCCGGAAATCATCGTTCCGGTCCACGGCGAGGCACGCCATATCGCCGAGCAGGCGCGCTTCGCGCTGGCTCACGGCGTACCCAAGGCGGTGGTCCAGAAGAACGGCGACGTGATCCGCCTCGCGCCCGGCGACCCGATCAAGGTCGACGAGATCAGGGTCGGCCGTCTCGTCCTCGACGGCGACGTGATCCTCCCCGCCGACGGAGCGACCGTGACCGAGCGTCGCCGGATCAGCGTTGGGGGCCTGATCGCGGTCGCGCTGCCGATTGACCCCGACGGGCGGTTGGCCGGCGCGCCCCATGTCCGGCCATTCGGGGTCCCTGTCGAGGAAGACCGCGACGACTTTATCGCTGATGCCGTCGATTCGGCGACCCGCGCCTTCGATTCGGGCAAGGGCGAGGATCAAATGCGCGAGGCCGTCCGGCTGGCGGTCCGCCGCTGCGCCACCGCCTGGACTGGCAAGAAGCCGATCGTCGACGTAATGGTGGTGAGGGTCGAGCCGGCATGAAATGGTCGTCGGTCGTCGCCATCTACTTCCTGTTCCTCGTCGGAAGCGCCTTCATCCTCCTGCCGTTCGGAGTGAAGACCGATGAGGAAGTCGGGAACGACCTGATTCCCGGACAGGCGGAAAGCGCCCCCCACCGGTTCGATCTTCCCAAGCATTTACTTCGCGCCGCTCTCCTCGCGGCGGTCCTGACCGGCCTCTATTACGCGAATTACGTGAACGGCTGGATCGAGCCGAACGACCTCGACTTCTACCGCCGAATCTTCGGGTAATTCAGCGGCGCCGTTCGATCGCATCGGCCAGAGCGGCGTAGAGCTTGCCCATGTCCGAGGACATCAGCGTCACCGCGATCATGGACCCGTCGCGCTCCGCCAGAACCCGCCGAAGCATCGCCTCGAAATCGTGGACGTAGCGATTGACCGACTGCTGGAACTCGCCGTCGGATTCGTAATGGGCGCGGATTGCGCGCGCTTCGCTCGACCCGATCAGCCGCGCCGCGCGCCGGGTGAACACGCCGCGATTGCCGCGAAGATAGGAATCCCACGCTTTGTCGTCGACCTCGTCGGACAGGATCTTGCCGACGTCGATGGCCGCCGAGTGCATCGAATCCATCAGCAAGGCGACCCGCCGCGCGAATTCTTCGCTGTCGGCCTCGCGCCTTTCCTCCTGCTGCTTCTCGATATGTCGTTCGAGCGCGGTCGCGCTTTGGCCCAGTACGAGCATCTGGTTGGTCAGCCGGTCCGATGCCGCCCGCGCCGAATCCACCGCCCGGGCGGCGACCGCTTCGACGTCGCGGAGCCGGTCCTCGATGCTCTCGCGGATTACCCGTTCCAGAGCGTCCCGGGTCGCTTCCGACAGACCCTCGGCGCTGGCCGGGATGATTTCGCCAATCGCTTCGCGCGCGCGCTCCGCCGCGTGGGCGGCGGCATCACGGACCTGGACCATCGCCTGAACCAGCTGCGGGCCGGTTTCGCGGGTCAGCTCTGCGGCTTCGGCCTGCGTGCCGGAGATTGCCGCCGAAAGCGTGGAAAGCTTTGCTTCCGCATCGCCGACGCCTTCCTCGAGCATCGCGAGCAGCGCCGTCAGCCGGTCCTGCTGCTCCGCAATTCCCGAGCCCGCCGCTCCAAGCTGCGCGTTTGCCTCCTGGGCCGCATCGCGCATCCATTCGACTTCGGGCCGAAGCGCGCCTGCGGCCTCCGCGATCCGCGAGGCCTGCTCTTCCGCTGTCGTCAGGCCGGCTCCGAGCTGCTCGCGAACGTCACCCGAAAGCCGTTCGATTCCGCCTCTCAGGCTCTCTGTCCGCTGCGCCAGACCTTCGAGGGAATCGGTCTGACCGGCGGTCTGCTCGCCGATCGCTTCGAGCTCGGCCCGGGACCGGCCGAGCGCTGTCAGGAACCGCGCCGCCCGCTCGTCGCCGCTGTCGGCAAGCGCGGCGAAGCGCTGGTCTAGCTCGGCCAAAGCGCGGTCGATGTCCGCGACCATGCGCTGCGACGCGCGCTCCTGCTCGGCGACCCGGCTCGACAGGGTTTCGAGCGCCTCGTTCGCCGTGTTGACGTTCCTGCCGAGCGCTTGGGCGGACTCGCTCCCGGCGCTTGCGATTCCCGCCGAGGCCTGCTCGACGAGGGCAGTGACGGCCGCGGACTGGACGTCGATTCCGCCCCGAATTTCGTCGAGCGTGGAGGCGGTCCGGTCGAGCAGCGAATCGACCGCGGCCGAAAAGCTCGATTCCGCCTCGCCGACCCGCGCGGCGGCGGCCGCTCCGGCGCTTTCGATGTGGGTCAGATGCGAGACCAGCCGTTGCGCCGCCGAAGACACGATCTCGTCGGCCTCGCGGGTGCGCTTCGAAAGTGCCTCCACCTGCTCGCCGAACTCGGCGGCGCGGCTTGCCGTATCGGTACCCGCTGCTCGCAATTCCTGGGAAATCGCGCGGGCATGGTCCGAAGCCCTCGGAAGGTCGTCGAGGAGCACCGCGATGTCGGTTCGAGCAGCCTCTGCCGCTCGGTCGAGCGCTTCGCCGTGGCGCGCCAGCTTTTCGGTCGAGGAATCGAACTCGCGGGTGATCCCGCCGAGCTTGCCGGTCGCCTCGTCGCCGAGCTGCATCAAATGCTGCGAAATCATGGTCAGCTCCGACCGGCTGTCCCCGATCCGCTGCGACAGGACCTGCAGGATGGTCTCCAGCGAGCGCGCCTCGGTCCGCATCGCGACGACCGAGCGGGTGAAATGCTCGGCTTCCTTCCGCCGGGTCCGCCCGAACACCAGCCAGGCAAGGCCGAGAAGCGCCAGCGGACCCGTGGCGACCGCGATCCATTGCGCGATCGCCGGCGAGCTTGGTGCGGCGCCGCCCAAAGCCCGTCCCGCGGACCAGGCGGTGAAAGCGGTCCAGGCGACCGCGAGCACTATCAGCGCGGTGGCGAGCACCGTTCGGCCGGCCGGAGTCGCGGGATTGTCCTCGGCCCTGCTTTCGTCCCATTGGAGCTGGTCGAAGCCGGCTGCTTCCTGGGATTCGCCGTAGTCAACGGCGTCGGTTTCCGGCTCCGGCTGCCTGGCCGGTGCGGCGTTCGGGCTGCTTACGGTCATGGTCCGGGCAGTTTACCATCTTTGTCTCGGCTGGAAAGCGATTAGAACGGCATTTGAAGCGCTGAAATTCGAAGCGCGATCGAACGGGGGGCAAGGAATGGCGCTGGGCGCGCTGATCGCTGCGTATATGGAAGACGATTCGGGCTCGCTTCGGGCCTTGCTGCCGATCGCCGGGCGGACCTTGCTCGAATATCAGGTCCGTTGCGCGGCGGCCGCCGGAGCTTCGCCGATCGTGGTCGTCGTCGACCGAATCCCGATCGCTCTCAATCAGGTGCTCGAACGGCTGCAGCACGAAGGTCTCCCGGTGATCACCGTCGGCGACGTGGCCGAAGCCGCAAGCCGCTTCGAAGCCGGGGAGATGATCCTCATTCTCGCCGACGGAGTTGCGCCGCCACCCGAGTTGCTGGCCACCCTCGCCGAGGAAGAGGAGCCGGTCATCGTGACCGTCGCCGACGACGAGGAGCATGGCCAGTTCGAGCGGATCGACGCGGTAAGCCGCTGGTCGGGCGTGGCGGTGGTCGATTCCCGGTCTCTCGGCGCGACTGCCGCGATGCTCGGCGATTGGGACCTCCAGTCGACACTCTTGAGGCGAAGCCTTCAGGCGGGTGCCCGGCTCGCTCCGCTCTCGCCCGGAGCAGGCGAGACCTTGCTCGCCGAGAATGCCGGCGATCTCGCCGATCTCGAGCGCCATCTGCTGGTCGCCTCGCGCGGATCGAGGCGCGACTGGGCGAGCCGCTACGTCCTCCCGATCATCGAGGAGGCGGCGACCGAAAAGCTCATCGAAACGCGGGTCCGGCCGGAAATGCTGGTGCAAGCCGCGCTCGCGCTGTCGGCGGGCGGCGCAATTGCGTTCGGCTTCGGCTGGCTGAGGTCGGGCCTTGCCTTGCTCGTGCTTTCGACTCCGCTCGACCTGATTGCCCGGCGGCTCGCGGCGCTTCGCCTCAAGCCGATGTTGGCGCGCTCGCTCGGCCGGCGCCTGCTGTGGCCGCTCGCCGGTGCGGCTCTGGTTGTGCTCGGCTGGTGGCAGTCGGATCACGGAAGCGGCTGGGGTGCATTGTTCGCCGCGGTCACCGCCGCCGGATTGGCCGAAGCAGCGCGGGTCGAGCGCGGACGGCTCGACATTCCAGGAGGCATCTGGCTGTTCTCGAGGCGGAATGCGATCCTCGCTGCGATCCCCTTCGCGATCGCCGGAGCCTGGACCTTTTACCTGGTCGCGCTGGCCCTCTACGCGGCGGCCAGTTTCTTCGTCGCTCAGCATGTGGTTCACCGCATCGAGTTGACGACGCGTTAACTCAAATCGGCTACTGCGGCGCCATGATGCCAGTCGAATGGCCGATCGCCGCCCCGGGAGACGATGGCGGACCGGTTCCCGCACGCGTTGCGGGCAGCGGGCGCTTGCCCACGGCTCGGCTCGATTTCTTCCTCGACCCGCGCGCCCGGCTAATGGAGCAGGAGCGGGCCTTGATGACCGCGATGCTGGCCGACCTGGTCGCCACCGTCGGTGACGAATTTACCTCGCTGCTCGCCGATGCGGAGCCCGCCAACGACGAGGGCGAGATATTGTTCGACCGGCTGTGGGCCGCCGGTCTTCTCGACATTCCCGATCTCGTCCGCCTTCTCCTTCGCCGGGCCGAGGAGGAAAGGGTCAGCGCCGCGATCCGCTCCGGCCGGCCGGCCGCCAAGCCGCGCTTCCTTCAGTCGCTGGTCAGCGATTCCGACGCCGATGTCGCCGCGGCGGCAATGGCCCTGATCCTTGCCCGTGGCCGGCGCAGCGACCGGTTCGAAGGAGTCCGGCTGGCGTTCGACGATCTCTCGGCGGAAGCTGCATCTCTGGTGGTCAACGGCATCGCCGCGGCGCTTCGTCCCGATGTCGTCAAGCGCCTTGGTGCCGGGGCCGACGAGCGCCTCGCGAGCGCCGCCCGCGACCTTCTCGCGCGTCACGACGAGGGCAATCGGCTCGAAGCCAAATTGTTCGACCTCATACACGCCCTCGACAGCGCGGGCCGGCTGAGCGATTCGCTGATCCGCTCCGCGCTCGCGGAAGCCGAGGTGGCGCTTCTCACGGAGGCGCTCGCCCGCCGCTCGGGAATCGATTTCAATTCCGCCTGGGATTATCTGACCGGCGGCGGAAGCCGGCCGGCGCTGCTGCTTCGAATGGCGGGGCTGTCGCGCGACCTCGCCGGAGAGATTGTCGCAAGCGCGGCGGAGGTCGTCGGGAGCGATGCCGAGACCGAAATCCGCTCCTACGATCAGTTGACCGCCGAACAGGTGGAAAGCGCGCGCAACTGGCTTCGGCTAGACCCGGGCTATCGATCGGCGGTCCAGGCGCTTGGGGAAGGCCGTGGCGACCGCTCCGTCTGATCCGGGGCCTGTCCTTGGCAGGGTCGATCGCGACGGACGGTTGGTGGCCGCCGATCCGCAGCTCGAACGGCTGCAGGTCGAGGCCGGGTCGCGGATCGGCGGCTCGCTCGCGCTTCCGCAGCTCGCCGCGGTCGCCCGTGTCGCCCAGCGCCTTCGAATTCCCGTGTCTCGTCGAGTTCTCGCCGCGGGCAACGACCAGGACGTCGACATGTGGGTTCGGGCCGTTCCCGAAGGCGAAGAGGTCGCTCTGACCATCGAGCAATGGCAGGCGCGGGTTCCGTCGACTCCGCGGCTCGCGGTTAACGGATCGGCGGGTCCGGCGCGGCTCGAGAGCGCGCCTTTGACCTGGTCGGTGGACGAGAAGCTGCGGCTGGTTTCCGTCGCTCCCGAGCTCGCCGACGAAACCTCGGCGGCGGTCGGGGAGCCGCTGACCAAGATATTCAGGCTCGAGGAGAACGGCGAAGGCGACATGCCGCTTTTGAGCGCTCTAACCTCGCGCTCCCGCTTTTCGGACCAGACCGTGACCGCTCGAAACGGCGGCCAGCAATTCGTCCTCAGCGGCGAGGCGATCATCGGCGGCGATGGCGAGTTCGCCGGCTTCGAAGGGCTCGCTCGCCCTTCGCACCAGCCCGAAGCCCTTCCGATCATCGACGGGGCAATCCAGACGGCGCTTCGCTCGCCGCTCGACGCGATCGTCCGCACCGCCGAGGAAATGACCGAATGGTCCGCGGACTCGGTGACCGAGGAATATTCGGCCTATGCCGCCGACATCGCGGCCGCCGCGCGCCATTTGCTTTCGGTCATCCGCTCGCTCGGCGAGCGTTCGGAAGCCGCCGGAGCGCAGCAGGTGGACCTCGCCGAGCTGGTCGAGGAAGCGGTCGGATTGGTCGAAGCGGCGGCCAACGAGCGGTCGATCGCGATTGCCGTCGAAAAGTCGGGCGCGGTTTTCGCGCGCGCCGAATCGCGCGGAGTGATCCAGATCCTCGTCAATCTTCTCGGCAATGCGATCCGCTATTCGCCGAAGGGCTCGGCGATCGCGATCGCGTTCGAGCGAATGAACGGATCGGCGCTTGTGCACGTCAGCGACGAGGGCCCTGGAATCGCGCCCGCCGACGAAGAGCGGATTTTCCAGCCCTTTCAGCAGGGCCGCAGCGGCGGAGAGGGAAGCGGCCTCGGCCTCGCCATCGCCCGCCGCCTGGCCCGCGCGATGCACGGCGAAATCCGGCTTCAGACCGTCGCCGGCGAAGGCTCGCGATTCACGCTGATCTTGCCCGCGGCCTAGCGCTTCTCCACCGGAACATAGTCGCGCTTGGTCTCGCCGACATAGAGTTGGCGGGGGCGGCCGATCTTCTGCTCGGGGTCGGAGATCATCTCATTCCACTGTGCGACCCAGCCGACCGTGCGGGCGAGGGCGAATAGCGCGGTGAACATCTCGGTCGGGAAGCCGATCGCGTTGAGGATAACGCCCGAATAGAAATCGACGTTCGGGTAGAGCTTCTTCTCGATGAAATATTCGTCCTTGAGGGCGATCTGCTCGAGCTCGCGGGCGGTGTCGAGGACGGGGTCGCTGATACCAAGGTCGTCGAGCACTTCCGCGGCGGTTGCCTGCATGACCTTCGCCCGCGGATCGTAATTCTTGTAGACGCGGTGGCCGAAGCCCATCAGCCGGAACGGGTCGTCCTTGTCCTTGGCCCGGGCGATATATTGCGGGATGTTCTCCGGCCGGCCGATCTCGCGAAGCATGTTGAGCGCCGCCTCGTTGGCGCCCCCGTGCGCCGGGCCCCAGAGGCAGGCGATTCCCGCAGCGATGCAGGCGAACGGGTTTGCGCCCGACGAGCCGGCGAGCCGCACGGTCGAAGTCGACGCATTCTGCTCGTGATCGGCGTGGAGGATGAAGATACGCCGCATCGCATTCTCGATGACCGGGTTGATCTCATAGTCTTCAGCAGGGACGCCGAACGTCATGCGCAGAAAATTGCCGGTGTAGGACAGCGCGTTCTCGGGATAGAGGAACGGCTGGCCGATCGAATATTTGAACGCCATGGCGGCGATGGTCGGCATCTTGGCGATCAGCCGGTGCGATGCGATCATCCGCTGCTCGGGATCGGTGATGTCGGTGCTGTCGTGATAGAAAGCGCTCAGCGCGCCGACGACCCCGCACATGATCGCCATCGGATGAGCGTCGCGCCGGAACCCGCGATAGAAGGTCATCAGCTGCTCGTGCAGCATGGTGTGGCGGCTGATCGTGTAGGTGAACTCGTCGAGCTCGTCGCCCTTGGGCAACTCGCCGTGGAGCAGCAAATAGGCGACCTCCATGAAGGTCGACTGCTCGGCGAGCTGGTCGATCGGGTAGCCGCGGTGGAGCAGGATGCCT
>DASTIF010000095.1:0-6400 GCA_035717805.1 Sphingomicrobium sp. | reverse complement strand
GTGATATTGCTTCACCAGCGCGTTCTTCGGCTCGACGAGGATCTTGATCAGCGCCGCTTCGTCGAGGTCGTCGAGCGTCGCGATCACCGGCAAGCGGCCGATGAACTCGGGGATAAGCCCGAACTTGAGCAGGTCCTCGGGTTCGCAATGCTTGAGGATTTCGCCGGTCTTGCGCTCGTCGGGTGCAGCGACATGCGCGCCAAACCCCATGGATTTGCCTTCCATCCGGTCGGAAATGATCTTTTCCAGCCCTGCGAAGGCGCCGCCGCAGATGAACAGGATGTTGGTCGTGTCGACCTGAAGGAATTCCTGCTGCGGATGCTTGCGGCCGCCCTGCGGAGGAACCGATGCAGTGGTGCCTTCCATGAGCTTCAGTAGCGCCTGCTGAACGCCCTCGCCGCTGACGTCGCGGGTGATCGACGGATTGTCCGACTTGCGGCTGATCTTGTCGATCTCGTCGATGTAGACGATCCCGCGCTGGGCCTTTTCGACATTGTAGTCGGACGCCTGAAGCAGCTTGAGGATGATGTTCTCGACATCCTCGCCGACATAGCCCGCCTCGGTCAGCGTGGTCGCGTCGGCCATTGTGAAGGGAACGTCGAGAATGCGCGCAAGCGTCTGGGCAAGCAGCGTTTTTCCGCAACCCGTCGGGCCGATCAAAAGGATGTTCGACTTGGCGAGCTCGACCTCGATGCCGGTCTTGGCGCCGTGATTGAGCCGTTTGTAATGGTTGTGGACCGCAACCGACAGGACCCGCTTGGCGCGATCCTGGCCGATTACGTAATCGTCGAGCACCTTGCAGATTTCCGAGGGCGTCGGAACTCCGTCGCGGGTCTTGACCAGAGCCGACTTGCTCTCCTCGCGGATGATGTCGTTGCACAGCTCGACGCATTCATCGCAGATGAACACGGTCGGCCCGGCGATCAGCTTCCTGACCTCGTGCTGCGACTTGCCGCAGAAGGAGCAGTAGAGGGTGCTCTTGCCGTCGCTGCCAGAAAGTTTCGTCATTCCAGTCCTTGCGCCTTGGCCATTACGCTCGGCGTCGCCCAAAGGCTCCGCGCCGGCACGCTAGCCGGATTTATGCAACGCGCAAGCTTGGCCTTCGGTTAACGGCCCCGCCCCGCTGTGCCATTTCGGTCACTGATATGGATACACCTCGCGAGGGGGGCAAGAGCGGGCGCGGCGATATCCTGTTGATAAATCACGGAGGTAGCCGGCGCGGAGTGACTCCGCGCGGCCAGCCGGGTTCGGCTCCGCCGGCCCGCTGGCGGGCTTTCGCCCGCTTTCGCGGGAAGGACGAAGAAGAAACAGGCGGTCACGCGAGTGAATCGCGTGACTCGTCGGTGCTATCGGTCAGCAAAGCTTAAGTCGCATGACCGCAGCCGCCGCGTCGTGGCGATTTTCGACCGAAGGCGGAGCTCGCTGCGCTCGGAATGAACGCTCCCCTCACCCCGCTCGCCTTCGGCGAGTCGCCCTCTCCCGCAGAGGGGAGAGGGTCAGGCCGGAGTGACGTCGGCAGCCCCAGTGCCGCTGTCGTCGCCCTGGTCGGGCCGCGTCTCGAACACCTCGTCGATGATCCCGAACTCCTTGGCTTCGTCAGCTTCCATGAACTTGTCGCGGTCCATCGCCTTCTCGATGGCCTCGATCGATTGGCCGGTGTACTTTGCGTAGAGGGCGTTGAGGCGGCTTCGCATGCGAAGAATCTCGCGGGCCTGGATCTCGATATCCGCGGCCATGCCCTGGGCGCCGCCCGACGGCTGGTGGACCATGATCCGGCTGTTCGAGAGAGCAACCCGCATTCCGGGCTCGCCGGCGGCGAGAAGGAAACTTCCCATCGAGGCGGCCTGGCCGATGCAGACGGTCCCGATCTTGGGCCGGATGTACTGCATGGTGTCGTGGATCGCGAGGCCCGCCGTCACCACCCCGCCCGGCGAGTTGATGTACATGAAGATGTCCTTCTTCGGATTCTCGGACTCGAGGAAGAGCAGCTGCGCGGTCACCAGGCTGGCCATGTGATCTTCGATCGCGCCGGTGATGAAGATGATCCGCTCACGCAGCAGCCGCGAAAAGATGTCGAAGCTGCGCTCGCCCCGGTTCGATTGCTCGATGACGATCGGAACGAGCTGCGAGACGATGTCCTGGTGATCCATGATCTGAAAAGGTCCTCGGAAATGGAGTGTGTGAGCCGCCTACATCGGGCGGAAGGGGTGCGGGTTCAAGCTGTCCCGTTACCCGGCGGGCCAAGCGAAAGATAGGCGAGCCGGCGGACCTCGCGGCGGCCTCGCGTGACGGTGTCGAGAATGAGCCCGGCGAAGAAGCACAGCACGGCAATTGTCGTCATTCCGGTGACGAGGATCGCGGTGGGGAAGCGCGGCACCAGTCCCGTCTGGGCGTAGGTGATGACCAGCGGGATCGACAGAATAATGGCGGCGAGCAGAAACAAGAGCGCGATCGTCCCGTAGAACAGAACCGGCCGCTCGACCCGGTAGAGCGTTCCGATCGTCTTCAGAATCCGCCAGCCGTCGCCGAAGGTCGAAAGCTTGGATTCCGAGCCTTCGGGGCGCGCGAGGTAGCGGGTTTCGACCTCGCCGACCGGCATCCGCAGCTCGAGCGCGTGGACGCTCATCTCCGTCTCGATCTCGAAACCTTCGGAAAGCACCGGGAAGCTCTTCACGAAGCGCCTCGAAAAGACCCGGTAGCCCGAGAATATGTCATTGAAACTTCGTCCGAACAGGCGCGACAAAAGCCCTGTGAACAAACGGTTTCCAAGGACGTGCCCGCCGCGATAGGCGTCCTTTTCCTCGTGCTTGCGGGTTCCCACGACCATGTCGAGCTGCTCGTCGAGCGCGAGGCGTACCATTTCCGGAGCCGCCTGGGGATCGTAGGTCAGGTCTCCATCGGCCATGACGTAGATGTCGGCATCGATATCGGCGAACATCCGGCGGACGACATGGCCCTTGCCCTGCTGCCGCTCGGACCGAACGACCGCGCCCGCCGTGGCCGCGATGTCGCGCGTACGGTCGCTGCTGTTGTTGTCATAGACGTAGACGCGCGCGCCGGGCAGCGCCGCGCGGAAGCCCTCGACGGTCGCCGCGATCGTCGCTTCCTCATTGTAGCAAGGGAGGAGTACCGCGATTTGCGGGCCCGAAGACCTGGCCATTTTCCCCCCGATCGCTGTCCGACCCTATTTCCCGGTCTTAGCAGACTTCTTCGCCGGCGCCTTCTTTGCCGCGGGCTTGGGGGTGGCTTTCTTTTTCGCCTTCTCCGGAGGCTTTGCTCCGGCCGAGTCCTTCAGCGGCTTGGCGGGTTTGGGCTTGGCCGAAGCTTTTTCGACCGGGCCTTTGGCCGGGGCTTCCGGTTCGGGATTCACCTTCGCGCCCTTGGCTGCTTTGGCGTCGCCCTTTTTGGCCTTGGCGCCTGTCTTCGGCTTTTCGGTTACGTCATGGCCGCAGCCCGGCCCGTGGACATGGCCCTCCTCGCTCTCGAGGTCGGCCTCGACCTGCTCGCGCGTCGCGGGACGTTCCGAGACGTCCGCCTTCGAGAAAAGGAAATCGACGACCTTGTCCTCGTAGAGGGGCGCGCGAAGCTGCGCGGCGGCGGCCGGCTCCTGCTGGACATAGCGAATGAAGGTCTCGCGGTCCTTGCCCTGATATTGGGAGGCGGCCTGCGCGATCAGCCGGTTCATCTCGGTCTCGCTGACCTCGATGGCGTTGGCGGCGCCGATTTCCGACAATAGCAGCCCCAGGCGAACCCGGCGCTCCGCGATCCGGCGATAATCGTCCGAATCCTTCTCGATCTCGGCCAGCGCGGCCTTGGGATCGGGCTCGTGGCTGGCCTCGTGGCGAAGCTGCTGCATGATGTTCTGGAACTCGGCGTCGACCATCGAAGGCGGAGCGTCGAAGGCGCAGCGTTCGGCAAGCTGGTCGAGCAGCTGGCGCTTCATGTGCGTGCGCGTGAGGCCGTTGAGCTCCTGGGCGATCTGGTCGCGAAGAATCTGCCGAAGCTGCCCAAGGTCGTTAAGCCCCAGAGTCTTGGCGAATTCATCGTTCGCCTTGCCCTCGGCCGCGACCTTCACAGATTTGACGTCAACGTCGAAGACCGCGTCCTTGTCCTTCAGATTTTCGACTGGATAGTCGTTGGGGAAAGTCACCTTCACTTGGCGGCTGTCGCCGCCCCTGGCGCCGACGAGCTGGTCCTCGAAGCCGGGAATGAGCCGGCCGGAGCCCAGCTCGATCGACATGTTCTCGCCCTTGCCGCCCTCGAACGGCGTGCCGTCGACCTTGCCCTCGAAATCGACCATGGCGAGATCGCCGATTTCCGCCTTGTGGGTCTTCGGAGCGTCCTTCCAGGACTTGTTGGATTTGACGAGCCGGTCGAGTTGCGCATCGACCGCTGCCTCTTCGGGCTCGATGACGAGCCGCTCGATCGCCAGTCCGGCGATATCCGGCGCGGGAATGTCCGGGAGCGCTTCGAGCTGGACCCGCACCTCGGCGTCCTTGCCGGGTTCGTAGGCATCGTCGAGCTCGACCTG
Source organism: Sphingomicrobium sp. (assembly GCA_035717805.1). Classification (GTDB taxonomy): domain Bacteria; phylum Pseudomonadota; class Alphaproteobacteria; order Sphingomonadales; family Sphingomonadaceae; genus Sphingomicrobium. Next base: position 1,869 of record DASTIF010000095.1, on the reverse strand, counting down.
AGGCTGCATCGCCGGACGCAAATTCTTCTCGTCGAGGAGTTTCTGGACACCCTCCTGAACGACTCCGCTCAAGGCGTCGCGCTGAAGAGCATCGCCGTGCATCTTGCGGATCAGGTTCGGCGGAACCTTGCCCGGACGGAAACCGGGCATCCGCACCTGCGGCGCGATCCTTTTGACCTCCTGCTCGACCCGGGCATCGATGTCCTTGGCCGGAATGGTCAGCATGAAGGCGCGCTTCAGGCCCTCGCTTTCGGTTTCGACGGTCTTCATGGTCACTGCGATTGTCTCACATTCTAGATTCGCCGCGGGGCAATTCCCGTGCTCCGGCATCTTCGATGCCTTCTGCGCGGATTTCCGTGCTCGGCAAGCCCCGGCTTGCCTGCGCTCGGAAATGGTGCGCGCGGAGGGACTCGAACCCCCACGTCTCATCGACAACAGGACCTAAACCTGCCGCGTCTACCAATTCCGCCACGCGCGCGGACGCTTCGTCAAAGGTGGCGGGCCTATAGCAAGGATGCGCGGCGGGGCAAGCGGCGCGCGGATTGGCGATCGGCGATTGCAACCTGCTGAGCGCGCTGGCGTTCTCACCGCGCAAGGAGAGGAACGATCGCCCAGCCGCCCAAACCGCCCGAAGCGCCTCCGGAAACCCCGCAGCCGCCGCCGACCCCGCCGCCCGCCGAAACTCCCCCGCCGCAACCGGACATCGACGTGCCCGCGCCGCAGCCGACTCAACCGACCAATCCGGGTGGGCCGACCCCCGCCCAGCCGACGGGCTGAAGTTAGCGCCGCAGCCGCGCAGAGGTGACAATCGCCTGGAAGTCGCGGATTGCGTCAGGGAAATAATGGGAGCGCGCCGCGTCGAGCATGACGAGATAGAGCCGCCCGTCGATCACGGCGCCGACCGCCCTGCCCTTGCGCCACAATTCGTCGCCGTCGAGATGCTCGTAGTCGAGCTGGAACCCGTTCTGGCCGAGAAATTGGCGGGGCTTCAGGGATAGAGTGTTGAAGTCGATCGCGCCGCCACGGACCCGATAGGCGCTTTCAAGCATCGCCTGGATTTCCGGCGCCGTCATGTCCGACCGGAACTTCGGCACCTGCTGCGCATCGCGGCTGTTCTGTCGGACCAGATATTTGCCATCGGGAAGGCCGCTGACGAACATCAGATCGTCGAGCAGCGGACCGTTGAGAGTCCAGTCCTCGACCCAGCGGACATCGTCGAACAGCAACTGCCGCTGGCGGTTCCATTCGCGCGGAGGCGTGACCGCCAGAGAGCCGTCGCCGACTGTGACGCTGCGCGGACGAACGAGCGAATAATAAGCGCCCGATCCTGGTCCGCCGCCTCCGGCACAGGCCGATAGCGCGAAAAACAGGGCCAGAAGCGGGGCGGCAAGGACGCGGTTCATCCGACTCGCCTTAGCCGATCATTTGCCGGATGAACGGCGCGTCGGGCGCCCCCGGATTCATCGCAAGATAGCGCGAGAGCGCCGCTCTGCCTTCGGTCTGGCGGCCCTGCTTTATCAGCGACAGACCGTGCCAACGCCATGCTTCGGGCGGCGCATCGGGGTAGGCAACGGCGATCGAATAGCTCTGCTCGGCGCGCTGCTGATCGCCCTCGCGGTTCCGCAGCCGCCACACTTCGCCCTCGTAGAAGCGCAGAAGCCCGTTCCAGCCGTCCTGGGCCAATGTCTCGATCACATATTGGCTGGCGCCCGGATCGTTGAGCTTGACCTGGTCGTCGAGCATCATCTTCCGGATCGGCGCGATCGCCTCCAGATAACGGCCGCGTCCCTCGTCATAATGCCTGCCCGGGACCGTCAGCTCGGTGGCGCTGATCTTGAGATCGGCCATCCGGCTCTCTTCGGCCGGGTG
>DASTIF010000094.1:0-10004 GCA_035717805.1 Sphingomicrobium sp. | reverse complement strand
AGCTGATCGTCGGGAACGACGACTTCGATCCGGCTCTCTTCCTCGTCGATGACGACCCGGCTGACGGTTGCGGGCTGAAGCGCGTTGACGACGAACGTCGCGAGATCTTCCGACCAGGGAATGATGTCGATCTTTTCGCCCTGCAGCTCCTGGACGACCGCCTGGACGCGGCTGCCCTTCATTCCGACGCAGGCGCCGACCGGGTCGATCGAGCTGTCGTGGCTGATGACGCCGATCTTGGCGCGGCTGCCGGGGTCGCGGGCGGCGGCCTTGATCTCGATGATGCCGTCGTAAATTTCCGGGACTTCCTGCGCGAACAGCTTCTTCATGAAGTCGGGGTGAGCGCGGGACAGGAAGATTTGCGGGCCACGCGCCTCGCGGCTGACTCGGAGAATCAGCGAGCGGATACGGTCGCCGACGCGCACCATCTCGCGCGGGATCTGCTGGTCGCGGCGGATGACACCCTCGGCGCGGCCGAGGTCGACGACGACATGGCCGAACTCGACCCGCTTGACGACTCCGGTGATGACCTCGCCAGCGCGGTCCTTGAATTCCTCATATTGGCGCTCGCGCTCGGCATCGCGGACCTTCTGGAAAATGACCTGCTTGGCGGCCTGGGCGGCGATCCGGCCGAACTCGATCGGCGGCAGGGGATCGACGATGAAGTCGCCGAGCTTGGCGTCCTTCTGCAGCTTCTGGGCGCCCTTGAGGTCGACCTGCTTGAAATGATCCTCCGGCTCCTCGACGACCTCGAGCACCCGCCACAGGCGAAGTTCGCCGGTGGTCGCGTCGAGCTTGGCGCGGATGTCGTTCTCGGCGCCGTAGCGGGCGCGGGCGGCGCGCTGGATCGCGTCCTCCATCGCCTCGATGACGATGGCCTTGTCGATCAGCTTCTCGCGGGCGACCGCGTCGGCGATCGCAAGCAGCTCGGCCTTGTTCGCAGTAGGGGCCGCGGGTGCAGCGGTAGCCATTCTTCTAACCTTCCGTCTTGATCAGATCCGCGCCTTCGGTGCTGAGCGGATCGGTGGCGTTGATGAGAGTGTCGGTAAGCAGAAGCTTGGCCGACGCGATGGAGGAAAAAGGGATCGGATAGTCCTTGCCGTCCTTGCCCTTGAGATGGACCACGCCGCCTTCGCCGGTGGCCGCGATGGTTCCGGAGAATTGCTTGCGGCCGCCTTGCGGCTCGGCGAGCGTTATCCGGGCTTCATGCCCTGCCCAGTCGTCATAATCCCCCAGCCGGGTCAGCGGGCGGTCGATTCCGGGGGAGCTGACCTCGAGGCGGTAGGAACCTTCGATCGGGTCGGCGCCCTTTGCTTCCAGGGTGTCGAGGACTTCGGACAGGCGGCGCGAGATCGTCTCGCAATCGCCGAGGTCCAGCTGGCGCGTCTCCGGACGTTCGGCCATCACTTGCAGTGTCGGATCGGAGCTGCCTCCGATCATCGCGACTCGCACGAGATCGTAACCGAGCGATTTCAGCTCGGGCTCGATCAATCGTGTCAGCGCGGCAATGTCGGCCACTTGAAATCCTGCACAGGTCCAAACGCCTCTCGGACCGGAGCCGAGGTGGCCCCAGCCTCAGCATCAATTACGATGTCGAGGAGAGAGCGGCGATATAGGCCTGTCCAAACGAGCGCGCAAGCTGCTCTAGCGGCCCAGAGCGTCGTTCTCGGTCCGGATGCGGATCGTGAGCAGGATGGCGTTGAGGATTGTGAAGACCAGCGCCAACCACGGCAGGCCGAACACCAGCGGCAACACGGCGATCTCGCCGGCGACGACCCAATAGTTGGGGTGGTCCAGGAAGCGGTAGGGGCCGGTTTTCACCAGGGGCGTCTCGGGAAGGACGATGATCCTCGTCGTCCAGCGGGGGCCGAGGGTCGCGAAAACCCAGAAGCGCGCGATCAGGAGAAGCGCGAACAGCGCCAGCCAGAACGGGTCGACCGGCCGGTCCGGCGCGAGCACCCACAAGGCAATGAGCCAGGCGGCGTGGACGGCGACGATCAACGGATAATGGCCGGCGCCGTGCTCGGTAGCTCCCTGTTCGATGAGGCGGCGGGTGTTGCGGCGGGCGAGCCAGAGCTCGCCGAGGCGTTCGGCGGTGACGAAGGCGAGGATCGCCACGGCGACCGGATTCATGCGGCTTCGAGAAGCAGGCCGGCGCAGGTGAAGCCGGGGCCGAACGCGGTCATCATGGTCCGCTCCGGCAGCCCACGCTGGATCAGGCGGTCGAGAACGAACAGGACGGTCGGGGCGCTCATATTGCCATGGTCGTGAAGCACCTCGCGTTCGAGGTTGAGCTCGCCCTGGGACAAATCGAGCGCGGACTCGATCGCGTCGATGACCTTCACGCCGCCGGGGTGACAACAGAAGCGATCGATGTCGCCGCGGGTGCGGCCGAGCGAGCCGAGCATTTCATCGATCGCCGGCGCGAGATTGTCCTCGATGAATGGCGGGATGGCGCGGTCGAAAACCACCGCGAGGCCCGGATCCTCGACGTCCCAGCCCATGATCCGCTGCGTGTCCGGCCAGAGCTTTTCGGCCGCGCCGGTAATGCGCGCGATGCAGTGCGCGCCGCTCCTGACCACGGCGGCCGCGGCGCCGTCGCCGAACAGAGCGGTCGCGACGATCGCGGCCGGGTCGTCGCTGTCGAGGCGGATCGAGATCGAGCAGGTTTCGACGGTGACGAACAGCCAGTTGGACCCGGGCTCCGCATTGGCGAGCCGAGCCGCGGTCGCGAGCCCGCCGACTCCGCCCGCGCAGCCGAGGCCGAACACGGGCACCCGGCGCACGTCGGAACGAAGGCGCAGACCGGGCCCGGCCCGCGCTTCCAGGCTGGGCGTGGCGATGCCGGTTGTGGAGACGGTCACGACTCCGTCGATTTCCTCCGGCTCGAGGCCGGCCTTTTCGATGGCTGCGGAAGCGGCCAGCTCGAACAGTTTCTGCGCCGACTCCAGATAGACTGCGTTGCGGTCGTGCCAGCCGTGCGGCCGTTCGTACCATTCGGCCGGGGCGACGACGTGGCGCCTTGCGATCCCCGCATTGTCGAACACGCCCGCAAGCCGGTCGAACAAGGCTGGCTTTCCGCCCCAGGCGCGGCGAGCGGCTGCCTTGGCCTCGTTCTGTTCGATAACGTTCGGGGGCAGGGCGGTCGCCAGCGAAAGCAGGCTGCAGGGCGTCACTTGGGAGCCTATCTCTATCCGGCACGTTCGCCGGCAAGGAAAAATACGATGCGCTTGAGCTTAATACACGCGGCGGCCCTAATGGTTCTATCGGCCTGCGGAGCTTCGCAGCCCTCATCCGCCGAAACCAATAGCGATACCGGCGCCGGAACCGCGCAGAATTCCGCGACGCGGCCCTTCACCGTCACCGAAGTCGCCTCGTTCACCACGCCCTGGGCGATGGACTTCCTGCCGGGAAGCGGAGTCCCGCTGACCAACGCCGCGCTTTTGACCGAGAAGGAAGGCACGCTGTGGCTGATCGACGTCGTGACCGGCAAGCGCCAGCAGGTCGCCGGTGTGCCGGCGGTCAAGGTGGCGGGGCAGGGCGGGCTCGGCGACGTGGTCGCGCATCCGGGCTTTGCAGGTAACCAGCGCATTTATCTGAGCTTTGCGGAGGCGGGGTCCGACGGGACCAGCGGCGCGGCGGTCGGCTATGGGCGACTCATTCTCGCCGACGGACAGCCGCGGATCGACGGCTTCAGGGTGATCTGGCGCCAGCAGCCCAAGGTCGGCGGAAGCGGCCATTTCAGCCATCGAATCGCCTTCGCCCCCGACGGGACGATGTTCGTGTCGTCCGGCGAGCGGCAGAAGTTCGACCCCGCGCAGGACATGAGCGTCAATCTCGGAAAGATACTTCACCTGACCGACGAGGGCGCGCCGGTGCCGGGCAATCCGTGGGCGCAGCGCGGCGGGATCGCGGCGACGTTCTGGACGATCGGCCACCGCAATGTGCTCGGACTGTCCTTCGCCCCCGATGGCCGGCTGTGGGAGACCGAGATGGGGCCGATGGGCGGGGATGAGCTCAACCTGATCCTGCCCGGCCGCAATTACGGCTGGCCGGAAGTGTCCTACGGGAGCCATTATGACGGGCGCGCCATTCCCGACGACCACGAGAGCCGCGGATTCGAGGAGCCCAAGGCGTGGTGGAATCCGTCGATCTCGCCGGGCGCTTTGCTGATTTACTCGGGCGACAAATTCCCCAAGTGGAAGGGGGACGCGCTGATCGGCGCATTGTCCGGCCAGGCGCTGATCCGGGTCGACATCGAAGGCGATGATGCGCGCAAGGCCGATCAGTGGGACATGGGCGCCCGGATCCGGGCCGTCGACCAGGGGCCGGGCGGGGAGGTCTATCTGCTCGAGGACGGCGGCCGGTTGTTGCGGCTGGAGCCAGCGCGCGGGTGAATTATAAACCGCTCATCCTGAGTAGGGACTGCGCGAAGCCGAAGGCCCGTATCGAAGGACCGTCCTTCGATACGCCGCTTCGACAGGCTCAGCGGCTACTCAGGATGAGCGGATAAGGGATTAGTCCGCCGGCTGCGCTACCCGCCGCAGGTAGGGCTTCACCGTCTCCCAGCCTTCCGGATATTTTTCTCTCGCAACGTCATCCGAGACCGACGGCGGGATGATGCAATGTTCGCCCATCTTCCAGTTGGCCGGGGTTGCGAGCGTGTGGCGGTCGGTCAGCTGGACCGAATCGAGCAGCCGAAGCACCTCGTCGAAGTTCCGGCCCGAGTTCATCGGGTACATGAGCAAGGCTTTGATCTTCTTGTCGGGGCCGATGATGAAAACGGTCCTCACCGTCTGGTTGTTGGCGGCGGTGCGGCCCTCGTGCGTGCCCTGCTCCTCGGCCGGAAGCATGTTGTACATCTTCGCGACGTTGAGGTCGGTGTCGGCGATGATCGGATAGTCGACTTCCGCTCCGCCGACCTCCTTGATGTCGTCGAGCCAGCGCCCGTGGCTGTCGACCGGGTCGACCGACAAAGCGATGATCTTGCAGTTGCGCTTGTCGAACTCGGGCTTGATCTTGGCCATGTAGCCGAGCTCGGTGGTGCAGACCGGAGTGAAGTCCTTGGGGTGTGAGAAGAGGATGCACCAGCCGTCGCCGATCCAGTCGTGAAAGTGGATCGTCCCTTGCGTGGTCTCGGCGGTGAAATCGGGCGCGGTGCTTCCGATTGAAAGCGCGTTCATCGAGTCTGCTCCTTCTGGGCGGGTGTCGGGTCGGGGGTGACGAAATCGGGTCGAATGTCCGCCGGCCGATCGAGCCATGGCGCGACGGGCAAGCCTTTCGATCGCAGGAATTCGGGGTTGAACAACCGCGACTGGTAGCGGCTTGCGGGGTCGCACAACATGGTGACGATGGTCTTTCCGGGCCCGAGCTTTTTCGCGAGCCGGATAGCCCCGGCGACATTGACTCCCGAAGAGGTTCCGAGCGCGAGCCCTTCTTCCTCGATCAGCGAATAGACGGTGCGCACCGTTTCCTCGTCGGGAATCAGGAAGGCCTCGTCGACCGCGAGGCCTTCGAGGTTGCCGGTGATCCGTCCCTGGCCGATTCCTTCGGTGATCGAGGTGCCTTCGGAGCGAAGCTCTCCGACCGTGTAATAATTGAACAAAGCCGCTCCGGGGACGTCGGCGAGGGCGATGACGACACCGGGGTTATGCTGGCGGAGCGCCATCGCGACCCCGGCGAGGGTCCCACCGGTGCCGACGGCGCTGACGAAGGCGTCGACCTTGCCGTCGGTCTGCTCCCAGATTTCCGGGCCGGTCGTCCGGACATGCGCGTCGCGGTTGGCGACATTGTCGAACTGGTTGGCGAAGATCGCGCCGTCCTCGTCTTCCTCGTTGAGCCGCCCGGCGAGGCGGGCGGCGACCTTCACGTAATTATTGGGGTTGCTGTAGGGCACCGCCGGAACCTCGACGAGCGCCGCGCCGAGCGAGCGGAGCATGTCCTTTTTCTCGTCGGTCTGGGTGTCCGGGATGACGATGACGGTGCGCATTCCGAGCGCGTTGCCGACGACCGTCAGGCCGATGCCGGTGTTGCCCGCCGTCCCGTCGACGATGATCCCGCCGGGGCGAAGCCGACCGTCGCCGATCGCGTCGCTGACGATCCCGAGCGCCGCGCGGTCCTTCACCGACCCGCCGGGGTTCATGAATTCGGCCTTGCCGAGGATATTGCAGCCGGTTTCCTCCGACGCGCGGCGGAGCTTGATCAGCGGCGTCTTGCCGATCGCGTCGAGAACGGTTTCGCGGACCTGCATGCGAGTGGCCATGTAGGACCGCAACAGCCGTCGCGAAAGGGTCAGCCGTTGCGTCGGTAGCGCAGGTAGTAAGCGCGCCGGCCCTCGCGGGCGGCCTTGGCCTCGTAACGGGTGGCGGGCCAGCCGCCGGGGCGTTCGAGGAAGTCTGAGGGCTTTTGCGCGAGCCAGTCGAACTGGCGACGGTGGCGGCGCATCACCGTCAGGGTCCAGGCGAGATAGACGGGGTGGTCGGTCGCGATCCGAAGCTCCCCGCCCGGCTTCATCTTGGCGGCGATCAAATCGATCGGCCCGTCGTTGACCATCCGCCGCTTGGCATGGCGCGCCTTGGGCCAGGGGTCGGGATGGAGCAGATAGACGAAGCCGAGGCTCGCGTCGGGGAGCCGCCGGATCACGTCGAGCGCATCGCCGCGCCAGAGCCGGATATTGGCGAGATGCTGGTCGCGGACTTGGCCGAGCGCGGTCGCGACTCCGTTGAGGAAGGGCTCGCAGCCGATGAAGCCATGATCGGGCAAGAGGTCGGCGCGATAGGCAAGATGCTCGCCGCCGCCGAAGCCGATTTCCACATGCAGCGGGCGCTCGTCGCCGAACAGGCGGCGCGAGCTGATCTCGCCCTCTTCGGGGACCGCGATTTGAGGCAACAATGCGTCGACCAGCTCCTGCTGGCCCTTACGCAGCCTATGCCCGCTGGACCGGCCGTAGAGCCGGTTGATGGTGGTCGGGTCGCCCTTCTTGTGCGCGGTCATGGCGCGAGCGCCTAGTCGCTCAAGGCGCGGTTCAGCAAGGAGCGGGCAAGGCTCGGCGATGACCAGATTGTCTGTCCTGCTGCCGATCGCCTTTCTCGCCGCCGCCCCGGCCCATGCGACCGGCGGGCTAGTCTGCCGAACCGCCGGCCCGCAACCGATCGAGGTGTCGCTGGTCATCGGGCACACGGCGGTGTCCTCCGTCGTCTCGGCGCGGTTGACCGACGGCGGACGCCAGGTGCTCGTCCGGGCCGCGCAGTCCTGGCTCGACCCGGACGAAATCCGGCTCGACCTGGTCGATCCGCAAGCGATCGTCCACGAGCTTCGGCTTCGCGCCGTGAAGAAGGGGGACGCTTATGACGGATCCCTGTGGCGCGGCGGCAAGCTGCGCTGGGTGCGCTGCCGCGAAGCCTGACCGAATCGGAACCTAAAGCCCCTTCGCTGCGTCAAAGGATCGCGCGCGCGGCAGATTCGCGCCAAAAGAGGAGGAGGAGGGGAGAATGACCGACAGCGACCGATCTATCCGCAACCCGCACAGCACGGCGAAAATCGGGGACCATCCGATACATCCGATGCTGATCCCGTTCCCGATCGTCTGCTTCGTCGGGACGTTCGTGACCGACATCGTCTATACGCGAAACCATGACGCGGGCTGGGCGACGGCTTCGCACTGGCTGCTGATCATCGGCCTCGTCATGGCGGCGCTCGCCGCGGCCGCGGGACTGACCGATTTCCTCGGCGACGACCGGATCCGGCGTCTGGGCGATGCGGTCAAGCACATGCTCGCGAACGTCACCGCCGTGGTGCTGGAGCTGGTCAACCTGATACTTCGGCTGACGGACCCCGGCTTCATCGATTCCACCGGCGTCTATATCTCGGGGATCGTGGTTCTGATCCTGCTTTACAGCGGCTGGAAGGGCGGCGACCTGGTTTATCGTCACCGGGTCGGGGTCGGCGACACGTCGAACCTCTAGCGGGCCGGAAGTGTCCGCGCGGCGGGGCGCTCGTTGAAATCTTTCGACGGGCGCGATAGGCCGCGCAGCTCCCCATAACCGGAAAGCCAAGGATGCCCGCAAGCTCGCCGGGGGCGCGTCAGCCGCGCCACCTGTCAGACCATAGTGCCGACACAAGGATGTTGATGCTCGCGCTGGCGGCGCTGGTCATCGGCACCGGCGGGACTTTGGGCGCCTGGGTTCTTTTGAAGCTGATCGCGCTCGCGACCAACATCTTCTGGTACGGGCAGCTGTCGTTCGAGCGCCGCGAAATCTTCAACGCGAGCGTCGGGATATTGGTGATCGCCATCCCGGCCATCGGCGGCCTGCTCATCGGGCTGATGGCGCGCTTCGGGTCGGAGAAGATCCGGGGCCACGGAATTCCCGAAGCGATCGAGGCGATTCTTTACGGCGAAAGCCGGTTGTCGGCGAAGGTCGCGCTTCTCAAACCGATTTCCTCGGCGATTTCGATCGGGAGCGGCGGGCCGTTCGGCGCGGAAGGGCCGATCATCATGACCGGCGGCGCGCTCGGCTCGCTGATCGCTCAGCAATTCCGTCTGAGCGCCGCAGAGCGCAAGACGCTCCTGGTGGCGGGCGCGGTCGCGGGAATGACCGCCATATTCGGGACTCCGCTGGCAGCGATCCTGCTGGCAATCGAAGTGCTGCTGTTCGAATGGAAGCCGCGGAGCCTGGTGCCGGTGGTCGCGGCGGTTCTCGTGGCGCTCGCGTGGCGGCCCTATTTGATCGGCAGCGGGCCAATGTTTCCCCTGGTTTCGGGGCCGGTCGGCGATCTGCAGGTGGTCGCGCCGCTTGCGGTTCTGGTCGGGGTCGTGATTGGCCTGCAGGCGACTTTGCTGTCCAACGCGCTTTACCGAATCGAGGACATATTCCACCGGCTTCCGGTTCACTGGATGTGGTGGCCGGCGATCGGCGGAGTCGTTGTCGGCCTCGGCGGCTTGATCGACGCACATGTTCTGGGCGCCGGCTATGCCGACATCCAGGCGCTTCTCGACGGATCGCTTGCGGTGAAGGTCGTCCTCGCCCTCGCCGTGGTGAAGGCTGTGGTGTGGCTTGTCGCTCTCGGCTCCGGGACGTCGGGCGGCGTGCTGGCGCCGTTGCTCATCCTCGGCGGAGCGCTTGGCTACCTTCTCGGAATTCCGCTTCCCGGCCCCGCGCCGTTTTGGGCGATGATCGGGATGGCGGGGATCATGAGCGGCGCGATGCGCGCGCCGCTGACCGGCGCCTTGTTCGCGGTGGAGCTGACCGGGCGGTTCGAATCGCTGCCGCTGACCATCGCCGCCTCGGCCGCGGCCTATGCGGTCAGCGTCCTGCTCATGCGGCGCTCGATCCTGACCGAGAAGATCGCCCGGCGCGGCCGCCACGTGCTGCAGGAATTTTCGATCGACCCGCTGGAGTTCATGCAGGCGCAGCAGGTGATGACCCGCTCGCCCAAGACGCTTGCCGGCGATCGGAGCGTCGCGAACGTGGTCAAGTTCTTCGAGGACGAGGCCAATCACCGGAGCTATCCGGTGGTCGACGAGGACGGGCGCATGGTCGGCCTGGTTTCGCGGTCGGACGCCCTTCGCTGGCAGCACGATACCGAGCTCGACGGGGACATGACCCTGGAGGAAGCGCTGTCCGACGCCTCGCAGCCGCTGGCCTATGCCAACACGCCCATTGGCGAGGTAGCGGACCTGATGATCGATACCGGAGTCGGCCGGATCCCGATCGTCGAGGCCAAGACTCACAAGGTGGTCGGCATTCTCTCGCGCCACGATCTGCTCAAGGCGAGGAGCAGCCGGAGGAATACCGAGCGGGTAGCCAAGCGGCGGAAGAAATAGCCGAATTATTCCCTAAAAGCTGAAACGTTCGGCGCGACGCTCAGGCGACGGCGGCTTTCAGCTCGTCGACCAGGTCGAGCCGCTCCCAGGGGAAGAAGTCGGCGTCGGCCTCGCGGCCGAAATGGCCGTAGGCGGCGGTCGGCTCGTAGATCGGGCGATTGAGCTCCAGGCAGGTGCGAAT
>DASTIF010000093.1:0-31764 GCA_035717805.1 Sphingomicrobium sp. | reverse complement strand
CGTGGAGGAATCGCTCAGCAACTACACGATCAACTTCGGGCCGCAGCACCCGGCCGCGCACGGCGTGCTGCGCCTGATCATGGAGCTCGACGGGGAGATCGTCGAGCGGGTGGACCCGCATATCGGGCTTCTCCACCGCGGCACCGAGAAGCTGATCGAGTACAAGACCTACCAGCAGGCGCTGCCTTATTTTGACCGGCTCGATTATTGCTCGCCGATGTGCATGGAGCATGGCTTCGTGCTCGCCATCGAGAAATTGATGGGCCTCGAGGTGCCGATCCGGGCGCAATATATCCGGGTGCTGATGGCGGAGTTGACCCGCATCTCCAACCACATGCTCAACCTCGGCAGCCACATCATGGACGTCGGCGCGATGACTCCGAACCTTTGGCTGTTCGAAGTGCGCGAGGACACGCTGCAATTCTACGAGCGCGCGTCTGGCGCCCGGATGCATGCCAATTATTTTCGAGTGGGCGGGGTCCGCGAGGATCTGCCGGAGAAATTGTTCGCCGACCTCGGCGACTGGCTCGACACCCGGCTGAAGCTGTTCGAGGACGCGATCAGCCTGGTCGCCGACAACCGCATCTTCAAGCAGCGCAACGTCGACATCGGCGTGGTCCACAAGGACGATGCGATCGCCTGGGGCTTCTCCGGCCCGATGATACGCGCCGCCGGAATCCCCTGGGACATCCGCCGGTCTCAGCCATACGAGGTCTATGACCGGATGGAGTTCGACGTTCCGGTCGGAACCAACAGCGACTGCTACGACCGGTTCATGGTCCGCTGCGAGGAAGTGCGGCAGTCGGCGAAAATCATGCGCCAGTGCCTCAAGCAAATGCCGAAGGGGCCATTCGCGACCGCCGACCGCAAGGTTTTCCCGCCGCCGCGCGCCGAGATGAAGACCTCGATGGAAGCGCTGATCCACCACTTCAAACTTTACACCGAGGGCTATCACGTGCCGGCTGGCGAAGTGTATGTCGCGACCGAAAGCCCCAAGGGGGAGTTCGGAGTCTATCTCGTTTCCGACGGCACCAACCGGCCCTATCGCTGCAAGATCAGGCCGACCGCCTTTTCGCACCTGCAGGCGATGGACTTCATGATGAAAGGCCACATGCTGGCGGACACGACCGCGGTGCTGAGCGCGATCGACGTCGTGTTCGGGGAGTGCGACCGGTGAGCGCTGGAAACACTTCCATCGTCGACGACGTCGAACAGCGTGCGCGCTGGTCGGGCTTCGGCTGGAGCGACGAGAATGCACGGCTGGCGAAGGCGGCGATCGCCAAATATCCCGAAGGTCGGCAGCATTCGGCGGTGCTTCCTTTGCTCGACCTCGCGCAGCGTCAGATCGGAGCTGACGAGGGCACGCAGGGCTGGCTGCCGATTCCGGTGCTGGAGTTCGTCGGGCGCGAAATCGATATGCCGTTCGTCCGCGTGCTCGAGGTCGCGACCTTCTACACCATGTTCAACCTGGCGCCGGTGGGCAAATTCCACGTCCAGGTGTGCGGGACGACGCCGTGCATGCTCAGCGGCTCCGACGATGTGTTCGGGGCCTGCTACAAGCGCGGGCTGAAGAAGGGTCACACGACCGAGGACGGGCTGTTCACGCTCAGCGAAGTGGAATGCCTGGGCGCCTGCGCCAACGCGCCGATGGTCCAGATCAACGACGACAATTACGAGGATCTGACCGAAGACAGCATGACTGCAATCCTCGACGCTCTGGCATCAGGCAAGAGGCCCAAGACTGGCCCGCAAATCGACCGCCAGACCAGCTGCCCGGTCGGCGGACCTACGACCCTGAAGAAGATGGCCGAGCGCAATTACGACTACCGGCCGCTGTGGGGCGAGACGGCGAGCGGGGAGGGCGCGTGAACATCGTCGCCGTCATCGTCGCGATCGTCCTCGCCTTTCTGGTGCTGAAGCTGGTCGTCGGCATATTGAAGTTCGCGCTTCTGGCGGTGATTGTCGTTGCTGCCGTGGGCTTCGTCGCGAAGAAGCTGCGCTGATGGGCTACACCGGGCCGCTGGCGGACAAGGACCGCATCTTCACCAACGTCTACGGATTCCAGTCGCCGTACCTCAAAGCCGCGAGGCAGCGCGGGGACTGGGACGAGACGAAGAAGCTGATGGAGATCGGCGAGGACCCGATCATCGACGCGATCAAGGCGTCCGGGCTTCGCGGGCGCGGCGGGGCAGGCTTTCCGACCGGCATGAAGTGGGGCTTCATGCCCAAGGAGCCCAAGCCCGGGAAACCCAATTTCCTCGTCATCAACGCCGACGAATCCGAGCCTGGGTCGTGCAAGGACCGGGAGATCATCCGCCACGATCCGCACAAGCTGATCGAAGGTGCCTTGATCTCCAGCTTCGCGATGCGGGCGCGGGCGGCGTACATCTACATCCGCGGCGAATTCATTCGCGAAGCCGAAGTGCTCGAGAAGGCGGTCGCCGAAGCCTATGAGGCGGGCTTGCTCGGCAAGGACGCCGCGGGATCGGGCTACGATTTCGATCTGTTCGTCCATCGCGGCGCGGGCGCCTATATCTGCGGCGAAGAGACGGCGATGCTCAACAGCCTGGAAGGCAAGAAGGGCTGGCCGCGGCTCAAGCCGCCATTCCCCGCCGGCGCCGGGCTCTACGGCTGCCCGACCACGGTCAACAATGTCGAATCGATCGCGGTGGTGCCGACCATCCTTCGCCGCGGCGCCGCCTGGTTCGCGGGTATCGGGCGGGAGAAGAATGAGGGCACCAAGCTGTTCCAGCTCTCGGGCCATGTGAACAAGCCCTGCGTGGTCGAGGAATCGATGTCGATCAGCTTCCGCGAGCTGATCACGCTCCACGGCGGGGGCATTCGTGGCGGCAAGAATCCAGACGATTTCAGCAACTTGCTCGCAGTCATTCCCGGCGGGTCTTCGGTGCCTTTGGTTCCGGCGGAGGAAATCCTCGACGCGCCGATGGACTTCGACGGCTTGAAGGCGCTCGGCTCGGGACTCGGCACTGCCGCGGTCATCGTCATGGACAAGTCGACCGACATCGTCCGCGCGATCAGCCGGATTTCATACTTCTACAAGCACGAGAGCTGCGGCCAGTGCACGCCGTGCCGCGAGGGCACCGGCTGGATGTGGCGGATCATGGAGAAGCTGCGGACCGGCGACGTGCCCGTCGAGACCATCGACAAGCTTCTTGACGTGACGAAGCAAGTCGAGGGCCACACCATCTGCGCGCTCGGCGACGCGGCCGCCTGGCCGATCCAGGGCCTGATCCGCCACTTTCGCCCCGAGCTCGAGCGGCGGATCGCGGAACGGACCGGCCGCACGATGCTCGAAGCGGCCGAATAGACTCAATTTCGGTCCGGGTAGCGGATGGCGAGGATTTCGTAGCTCTTCTCGCCGGCGGGAAGATGGACGATGCGCTCGTCGCCGACCTTCGCGCCGATCAGCGCCCTTGCCAGCGGCGCGCTCCAGCCGATCCGGCCCGCCGAAGCGTCGGTCTCGTCGTCGCCGACGATGGTGAGAGTCCGGCGGTTGTCGTCTTCGTCGGCGATTTCGACGGTGGCTCCGAACCGCACCTGGTCGCGGCTTGGCTGGCTCGCCGGGTCGACGACCTTGGCGGCCTTCATCACGCGCGCTAGGTGGGCGAGCCGCCGGTCGATCTCGCGAAGCCGCTTTTTGCCGTAGAGATAATCGGCATTTTCGGAGCGGTCGCCGAGCGACGCCGCCCAGGACACCGTCTCGACCAGCTTCGGCCGCTCGACCGCGAACAGCGAATCATATTCCTCGCGGACGCGCCGGAAACCTTCGGGCGTGATGAATCGAGGCCGCGCCTCGGCCATCGAACCGTTTAACCCGGCCGCGACTTGCCGAGGTAACGCGAGACGTGAAGCGCGGTGTGGCTCGCGGGTTGCGGGTTCAGGCTGTCATAGACGACGCTGTTCTCGATCACCCGCTGGACGTAGCCCTTGGTCTCGGAGAAGGGGATCGCCTCGATCCATCCGACCATGTCGACCCGTCCGCTGCGTGGATCGCCATAGGCATTGACCCACTTGCTGACGTTGCCCGCCCCAGCGTTGTAGCTGGCAACCGCGAGCGGAACGCTCCCGTCCCACCGGTTGAGCATCCGCTGGAAATAGGACGAGCCGAGCATGACGTTATAAGCCGGATCGTGAAGGCGGCGGCTGTCGTAGGCGACCCCGAGCTTTCCCGCCTGCTCGCGAGCGGTCGAGGGCATCAGCTGCATCATGCCGCGAGCGCCGGCATGGCTGATCGCGTTGCGGTCGAACGAGCTTTCCTGGCGCGTAATCCCGTTGGCGAGCGACCAGGTCGTGCGCGGCCTGCTTGCGAGCGTTGGGAAGGCGTCGCGGACGTAGAAGGCGTCGCCGCTGTTGCGCGAAGCGCGGGCGACCCAGACCGCCAGGTCCTGCCGGCCGAGTTGGCGCGACAGCTCGATGGCGAGCGAGCGCTCCTTGTTGGTGTCGAGCGATTCCGCGAGCGCCCGGACGAACTGCATCTGCTCGTCGGCGCGGCCGCTATAGGCCATGTAACGCACCGCGCGGACCAGCCGGTTCTGGGCGAAGGCGACTCGCGCTGGGTCGTTCGCGGCCACGCCCGGCGTGTAGCCCGGCGCGGGAACCGCGCGGCCGAGCCGCTCGAGAGCGAGCTGGCCGTAGAACAATTCCGGATAGGCGGCGGCGCGCTGGAAATAGGCGCTTGCGTCGGCGGGCCGCCCGGCGGCGAGCGACGCTCGTCCGGCCCAGTAGAAGCCCTTGGTCGCGACCTGCAGCGACCGGCCGCCGTAGCCGTAGCGGTAGAACATCGCGACCGCGTTGCTGGGGTTGTTCAGCCGGTCGAGCGCGACCCGCCCGGCGAGCCAGGCGAGGCTCGTGTAATTGTCGCGCACGTCATAGGGCTGGTCGGCGAGCTGCGCGCCCTGCGGCAAGGCGTCGTCGAGCTGGCGGGCGATATTATAGGCCGTCTGCCACTGCCGGTCCTCGACCGCGCCATCGGCAACGAGGAGCATCATTTCGTACCAGCGGTCGACATCGACTGGCCGCTCGGTGAAATTATGCGGCTGGGCGGCCAGCGCCCGCGCGTAGGAGTAATTGCCGCCATCGCGAAGATAGCGAAGCCGGTCCATCAGGAGACCGGCGTCGGCGGCGATGCGATGGCGGGCGGCATTGTAATAGGCTTCCGCATTGGGATCGCGATTCTGCATCGCGACGCGCGCGGTGAAGGCTGCCCGGCGACCGGGGCTGGTCCACTGGATCAGCCGTGCCGCGTCCTGCGGATCCTTGTTGAACAGCAGCGCATCGACCCGCGCGTCATGGTCCTGCTGAGTCAGATATCGGCCGTAGCGCGCGAGTATCGACGCCTCGTCGGTCGCGCTCAGGTCATCCGAAGCCCAGGCGTGCTTGACCGCCGCGATCGCCTCCGCCCCCCGCCCGACTGCGCTCAGCGCATCGGCATAGCGGGTCCAGCCGTTGCCGCTCTTGGGCTTTTCGATCTGGTAGAAGCCGAGGACCAGCGCTGCATTCTCGCCCGGCCGCATGGCCTTTTCGGCGTCCCTGCGAAGCGCCGCCTCGCCAGGCCAGTCATGATTGTAATTGAGGAAGCGCGCGTAGTCGGCGAAGGCGAAATTGCCGCCCTGGCGAAGCCGGCGCCAATCGGCGACCGAATAGCCGATATTGTCGGTGACCGCGGCCGTTGCCGCCGAAGCCGCCCCCGAAATCAGGCTGATCGGCTCCTTGGCCGACGCCGAGGCTGAACAAGCCAGCAGGATTGGAATGAAAAGTGCCGCTCTCCCCATGCTGGACATTATGTCTGCCGGCTCCTTATCAGATGCTGAATGGAGCGCGGACTCTAACGCCGCAATGACTCCCATGTGAAGGAAATATCGATGTTTTTCGGCTCCATACCGGCGCTGGTGACCCCTTTTGCCGGCAACTGTGTCGATGAAGACTCACTTTCCGGGCTGGTCGAGTGGCAAATCGAACAGGGATCGAACGCGCTGGTCCCGTGCGGAACGACGGGGGAGGTCGCGACCCTGAGCTCCGACGAGCATCGGCAGGTAATCGCGACGGCGGTCCGTGTGGCGAATGGCCGGGTGCCGGTGATCGCGGGCACCGGGACCTACAATACGGAGGCGTCGATCGAGCGCACTCGCGCCGCCGCGGACCTTGGCGCGGACGCGGCGCTGGTCGTCGTTCCTTATTACAACAAGCCGAGCCAGGCGGGCCTTGCGGCTCACTTTACGGCAATCGCCGAATCCTCGCCGATTCCGCTCGTCGTGTACAACGTGCCGTCCCGGACGGTCGCCGACATTTCGGTCGAGACGCTGGGCGCGATCGCGAAACATCCGAAGATCGTCGCGGTGAAGGATGCCACCGGTAACCTCGCCCGCGTGTCGGCCCAGCGGATCGCGTGCGGCGCCGATTTCTGCCAGCTCAGCGGCAATGACGACATGGCGCTGGGCTTCAACGCAATGGGCGGCGTCGGCTGCATTTCGGTCAGCGCGAACGTCGCTCCGAAGCTGTGCTCCAATTTCCAGAAAGCGATGTGCGAGGGACGTTGGGACGAGGCGCTTCAGCTACAGGACAAGCTCTACCCGCTGCACGCGGCGTTGTTCACGGATGCATCGCCCGGCCCGGCTAAATATGCGCTTTCCAAGGTTCGAAAGGGCTTTCCGACGGACCTCCGACTTCCTCTTGTCGAAGCGTCGGACGACTCCAAGCGAGCGGTCGACCAGGCGTTGGAGCACGCCGGGCTGATCTAGCTGACGTCGATTCGCTTCAGCATCGGTTCGAAGCGGTCATCCTTGCGCAACGGGTCGAGCAGCGGATCGACCTCCAACGTGTTCAGGCCGGGGTCGTTGACCGCGAAGCCTCGCTCGAGGGCGGCGAAAGCGCGGTCGATCTCGCCGCGCTGCGCATAGGCCTGGGCGAACTGATAGCTGGCGGCCTCGCCGTAATTGAGCTGCAGCTCGTCAAGCTTCGAATCCGATCGCTTCCGGTCGCCAAGCTTGTCGGCGACGATCGCTTCGGCGGCGAGCCGCACCGTGAGGTCCGCCGGCAATGCCTCGAGTTGCGGCAAAGCATCCTTCGGCTTTCCCAGCATGATCAGACTCAACGCGATGAAATAGGGCGGCATCGCAAGATCGGGCGCAAGCCGCAGCGTTTGCCGGGCCTCCTCGATACAGGGAGCATATTGGCGGTCGTAGAAGAGCGCATAATAGCGGCGCCGGTGCGACAGCGGATTGAGCGGATCGATATCGACCATCCGGTCGGCATGGGCGAGTGCCTCTTTCGGTTCGCCCGCGGCGACGAGCGACACCACCGCCGACTGGAGGAGCTGGATATCGTTGGGAGCGAAAGCGAGGCCGGCCCTGATTTGCCTGGCCGACGCCGAAATTTTGCGCTGACCGTAGAGAGCATCGGCAAGCGATGCGTAGCCGCCCGCCAGCCGGGGTGCGAGCGAGATGGCACGCTCGGCGGTTGCCACAGCCGCGTCATACCCGCGTGCGATCTCGATGGGGCTCCGGCCGACGTCCGCGAGATAGGACAGGTTGCGGGATTTTGCCGCGAGCGCCTTGGCGAATCGGGGATCGAGGGCGATCGCGGCGTCGAGCATGGTATTGGCCTGCTGCAGAGTGGCTTCGCTGTCGTCGTTCTGAACGAGGGCCGAAGCACGCAAATAGAGGTCGTTGGCCTCGGCGTTGGCGGTGCCGCCGGCATGGAGATTGCGGGCATCCGACCGGCCGAGCTCGACGCTCAAGGCGGAGACCACATGCTCGGAAATGTCGGTCTGGATGTCGAGCAGATTGCCCTCGGGTCGGTCGTAAGTCGCGGACCAGCGTTCGAGCCCGCTTCGACCGTCGATCAGTTGCGAGGCTATTCGGACCACGCCCTGCGCCCGGCGGACGCTTCCGGTCAGCAGCGAGTCGACCCGGAGCCGCCGCGCCGCAGTGCGCGAATCCTGCTCGCTGACGACTTCAGACGAGATCCGCCCCGCGACCTTGACGTTGGGAAGCTGCGCGAGCCCGCTCCGAAGCTCTTCGGCAATGCCGTCGGAAAAATAATCCTGGCGCGGGTCTCCGCTCAGATTTGCGAACGGTAGCACCGCGATGCTGTTGTGCGCGCTCGCCGGCGCGGGCTTGAGCAGAAGCCAGCCGCCACCAGCCGCGGCGACAACGGCGACCGCTCCGCCGGCAAGCGCTGTCCTGCGCGAAACCAGAGGCGGCTCGGCAATGGTCGCGGTCGGGCGCTCGCCGGCAATGATCGAGCCGATACAATCGAGAAGCGCGAGATAGCGCGGATCGCTCCGGTTGCCCTTCCAGCTTTGCAAGGGGATCGACTGGACCTCTCCGAAGCCGAGCGGCGGATGCACACGGTCGATCCGCACCGGCAGATAGGTACCTTGCCGTTGCGACCGGGCGGCCTCGTCGCGGACGAAGCGACCGTTGGGTCCGACCGAGCGCCTGCTCCAGACGACGATTACGCATTTGGCCTTGTCGAGCTGCGCCTGAATGTCTTCGCGCCATTGGGAGCCGGCGCTGATGTGGGCGTCCCACCAGACCTTGAACCCGTCGGCCTGAAGCGCCTCGACCAGCGGTTCGACCCGCTCCCGATCCTCGGCTTTGTACGAGACGAAGACGTCCGCCATTACCCCCCTCGTCGGCAGTTGCTGGCGATTGCTCTGGATCATAGCCCAATTCGACCGCCGCCGCACCCGCTGGCATGTTGGGGCGAGCGCCATTAACTGGCGGGCGTGCCCAAGCCGCTTTCGCCTCCATTCGACAAGAAACAAGTCGTCGCCGAGAACCGGCGCGCCCGCTTCGATTATTTCATCGAGGACCGGTTCGAGGCGGGAATCGCCTTGACCGGAACCGAGGTCAAATCACTTCGCCACGGCGAAGGCTCGATCGCCGAAAGCTATGCCGCGGTGGAGGGCGAGGAGATCTGGCTGATCAACAGCCACATCCCCGAATACAGCCACGGCAACCGGCTCAATCACCAGCCGCGCCGACAGCGCAAGCTACTGCTCAGCAAGCGCGAGATCGCAAAGCTCAACGGCGCGGTGACACGCCAGGGGCTGACGCTGGTGCCGCTGTCGATCTATTTCAACGGCCGGGGGCGGGCCAAGGTCGAGCTCGCCCTGGCGCGAGGCAAGAAGATGCACGACAAGCGCGAGACCGTGAAGCAGCGCGACTGGAAGAGGGAGCAGCAGCGGCTGCTCCGGCGAAGCGCCTGATCCGATGCGCCCCGCGCCCGAATGGATCCGGCGCCACGTCCCGACCCGGGAGACGATTCACGAGAACCGGTTGCTTCGCCCTTTTGCTCGCCATTTGGGCCAGCCCGCCTTGTGGCGGTTCCATCGGCGATCGGTTCCGAGAGGCGTCGCGATCGGGCTGGGCGTCGGCATCATCATCCCGTTCATGCACACGTTTCTCGCGGCTCTGCTTGCAATTCCCCTGCGCGCGAATGTGGCGATATCCGCGGCCTTCACCCTGCTGATCAACCCGCTCACCATCCCGCCGCTATATTATTTCGCGTATCGCACCGGAATTTGGGAGCTGCACGCCGATGCCGCCGTGACCAACGCCGCGGCCGCCGAGCATTTTTCGAGCGAGCTCGGCAGAATCCTTTTCTGGGTCCATGAAGCGTCAGGTCCGATCGCTCTCGGAATCGTGACCATTTCGATTGCAGCGGCAGTCTTGGGCTATTCCCTGACCGCCATCGGCTGGCGCATCTGGCTTCACGCGAAGTTCCGGCGCCGGGCGCTCGGCCGGCCCCGCGCAAGCCGCCGATAGCGGACACTTTGCGCATTCGTCGGTCCGGCGCTACCGCTTGTCGCAGGCCACTGGCTCGCCAGCCTGGCGATTCGCACAGATTGCCATTGTGAATTCAGGTGCCGATCCGGCGCACGAGCGTATCGAGGGGGAATGCATGATCCGACTGATGACCGTCCTTGCCGCAAGCACGATTCTTGCCGGCTGCGCTTCAAATGCGGTGGAGGTGGCCCCGCCGCCGCCCGTCGAAGCAGCAGAGGCTGCTCCTGCTCCCGTTCCGGAGGTCCCCAAGCCGACCTACGGCACGTTCGGCATCGAAACTGCTGGAATGGATACGTCCATCGCTCCGGGCGACGATTTCTTCGGATACATGAGCGGCACCTGGGACAAGACGACGGAGATTCCCGCCGACAAGTCTCGCTACGGCATGTTCAACGTGCTCGACGACCTGTCGAAACAGCGCACACGCACGATCATCGAGGAGCAGGCGAAGAATCCGGCGAGCAAGATCGGCGCGGCCTATAACAGCTTCATGAACCAAGTGGCGATCGAGGCCAAAGGCCTGTCGCCGCTGGAGCCGTGGCTGAACGAGATCCGGGCTCTCGACAGCAAGAGCGGGCTCGACGAACTCTACGCCAAGGGCGACGAAATCGGCATCTCGGGTCCATTCCGGATGTTTGTCGGGCAGGACGACAAGGCGCCCGAACATTATATCCTCAACCTGCGTCAGGGCGGCATCGGAATGCCGGACCGCGACTATTATCTGTCGGACGACCCGAAGCTCGCCGAGACGCGCGCCAAATATCTGACCCACCTGACGAATGTTCTCACTCTCGCCGGCGAGTCGAACGCGGCCGCGCGCGCCAAGGCAATCCTCGACTTCGAGACGAAGCTCGCCAAGGCGCATTGGACCCGCGCGGAGAGCCGCGACGCGGAGAAGACCTACAACAAGTACACGGTCGCAGAGCTCGAAAAGGCTGCGCCCGGCTTCGACTTCTCGGGCTTTTTCAATGGCGTGGCCCCCAATATCGGCGAAGTGCTCGTGGCCCAGCCGAGCGCCTTCACCGGTGAGGCCGCGGCCATCGCCAAGGCGCCGCTGTCCGTCCTGAAGGACCAGCTGCTAGTCCGGTCGATCGACAGCTACGCTTCCTATCTGCCCAAGGCGATCGATGACGAGCGATTCAGCTTCTACGGCACTGTCCTCTCCGGCGTCCCCCAGCAGGAGCCTCGCTGGCGGCGCGGCGTAAACTTCACCGTCGGAGTCCTCGGCGACGACGTCAGCCAACTCTACGTCCAGCGTTACTTCCCGCCGGAAACGAAGGCGGCCGCCGACAAGCTGGTGCAAAATATCATTGGCGCGATGGGCCGAAGGATCGACGCCCTGGAGTGGATGACTCCGGCGACGAAAGCCAAGGCACATCAGAAGCTCGCGGCCTTCACCCCGAAGATCGGCTACCCGTCGCAATGGCGCGACATGAGCGGACTGGCCATCCAGGCCGACGACCTGCTCGGCAATGCGATGCGGGCCAACCGCTTCACCAACGCCTACGAGCTCGGCAAGCTGGGCGGCCCGATCCGCCGCTGGGAATGGGGGATGACCCCGATGACGATCAACGCCTATGCCAATTCCGGCCTGGTGGAGATCGTCTTCCCCGCGGCAATCCTGCAGCCGCCCTTCTTCGATCCGAATGCCGACGACGCGGTCAATTACGGCGGCATCGGTGCCGTCATCGGCCATGAGCTCAGCCACCATTTCGACGACCAGGGCGCCAAGTACGATTCGACCGGCAAGCTGATCGATTGGTGGACTCCGGGCGACACCAAGGCGTTCACCGCGCGGCTCGACAAGTACGAGAAGCAGATCAATTCGTACGAGCCGCTTCCAGGCCTGCACGTGAACGGCAAGCTGACGATGGGCGAGAATGTCGCCGACCTCGCCGGCCTGACCGTCGCTCACGACGCCTATGTGGCCTCGCTCAATGGGCAGGAGGCGCCGGTGATTGACGGAACGACCGGCGACCAGAGGTTCTACATGGGCTGGGCGCAGGTCTGGCGCTGCAAGAGCCGCGAGGCCGCGCTTCGCCAGCAGTTGCTGACCGACCCGCACTCACCATGCCCGGTTCGGACCGACGTCGTTCGCAACCTCGATCCATGGTATTCCGCGTTCGACGTCCAGCCCGGGCAGGCCTTGTACCTCGCTCCGGAAGACAGGGTGCGCATCTGGTAGGCGAATGAAACGCTGATGCTGCAGCAGGAGCTACCGCTCCTCGATTCGCGGCCCCTCGATGGCGCATCCCGCTGGCTTGTCCCGGCGGTTGCGGGGGCCGCCGGTTTCACCGGCGCGGCACTTCTGTGGCTCGCGGGTTCGGCCGGGGCGGCGTTGATATTCCTCGCGGTGTGCGGCGTGGTCTTGCCGGTCGTCGCCTTGTCGCGGCGAAAGCGGACCGCGCCGGCGCTCGATGTCGGGCAACTGGTCGCGGCTCCGGATTATTCGCTGGTCGGGTCGATCCTCTCGCTCAGCCAGGACGCGTCCGCGCTCACCGCCGCGGACGGCACCTTGCTGGCCGCCAATTCCACTTACCGGTCCAGGTTCGCATCGCGGCGCCCCGATTCGCTCGCCGACGATCCGGAATCGGCCGAATCGATCGAAGCCGCGCGATCGATGGCGTGGCGCGACGGCGGCGGGTGCGCGGCCGGGATCAAAACGGCGGCCGGCGCTTTCGCTCTCGAGGTCGATCGCGCCGGCGCACGCTCGGACCTTCTCCTGTGGCGATTCCTCAAGCCCGTGCCCGGCGATCCCGTCGCCCTTGCTGGATCGCGGCTGCGAGGAAAGAGCGGCGATCTGCTCTCGGGCGCGGGCGTTCTTGCCGGCCTCATCGACCCCGACGGAAACCTGTTGGCCTGGAACAAGCTGTTCGCCGCCCGGGCGGTCGAGGGAAAACCGGCCGAGCGACCTCGCCTCGCCGAGCTGGTCGTGGCCGAGGACAACGGCCAGTGCCGGCTGATCGCGGAGGGAGAGGCCGGACGGCCGCTGCGCGCGGTGATGATGCCGCTCGATGCGCCCGGCACGGACGGCTACGCCAATCTCTATTTGTTCGACAGCCCCGAGGGCCTGCCGCTGTCGAGCTCGCAGCACCTCCAGGCGATCCTCGACATCCTGCCGATCGGCCTTGCGCTGGTCGACCGTGACGGGCGCTTTCTGACGATGAACGACGCCTTCGCGACGGCGGCCGGAATCAAGAGCAGCAGCCGGCCGGTCTATCCCGGCGACCTGCTCGTGAAGGAAGACAAGGCGGCCGTCGCCGACGCGGTTCGCCGTCATGCGCGGGGGCCGGCAATGTCGGGAGACCTCGCGGTCCGGCTTTCGCGAAGTCCCAAGGAGCCGGTCGCGCTGACCATCGCCGGGCTTCGCGGTCTCGGCGACGCCGCTGTCCTGCTCCTGCTCAAGGACAATAGCGAGGAAGCCAAGCTCAAGCGGCAGGTCGCGCAGGCGACCAAGATGCAGGCGGTCGGCCAGCTCGCCGGCGGTGTCGCGCACGATTTCAACAATATCCTGACGGCGATCATCGGCCACTGCGATTTGATGCTGATGCGGCACACGCCCGGCGACAGCGACTATGACGACATCCAGCAGATCAAGTCGAACTCCAACCGCGCTGCCGGCCTCACTCGTCAGCTCCTCGCATTTTCGCGCCAGCAGACCCTTCGGCCACAGGTGCTCCAACTCACCGATGTCGTCGCCGAGGTCTCGCACCTCCTCAAGCGCCTGCTGGGCGAGACCGTGAAGCTGGTCGTCAAGCATGGCCGCAACCTGGGATCGGTCCGCGCCGACCCCGGCCAGCTCGAACAGGTGATCATAAATCTCGCCGTGAACGCGCGCGACGCGATGGCCGCGACCGGGGGCGGGACGCTGACGATCCAGACCTATGCCGTGCGCGCGGACCAGGTCGCGGAACTCGGCTCCGACATCTTGCCGATCGCCGATTACAGTGCTCTTTCGGTCACCGACACTGGCTCCGGCATTCCGGCTAACGTCCTCGGCAAGATTTTCGAGCCCTTTTTCACGACCAAGGAGGTCGGAAAGGGGACCGGGCTCGGCCTTTCCACCGTTTACGGCATCGTCAAGCAGTCGGGCGGCTTCATCTTCGCCGATTCCAAGGTCGGTCAAGGGACCCGGTTCATCATCTATCTGCCCGTCCACCGAGTCGAAGTGGAGACGGGAAAGGCGGTTCGCGGTCCGAAACCCAAGGAGCACGAGCTGTGGGGGAGCGGAACCGTGCTTCTGGTCGAGGACGAGCCGATGGTCCGCGCGGTCGCCGAGCGCGCTCTCACCCGGCACGGTTATAACGTCGTCACCGCGAACAACGGCGAGGAGGCGCTGGAGGTGATCGACCGCGGCGAGGAAATCGCGCTTCTGATCAGCGACGTGGTCATGCCGGCGATGGACGGTCCGACCATGGTTCGCGAGGCGCGCAAGACTAGGCCCGACCTGCCGATCCTTTTCATGTCGGGTTATGCGGAAGAGCAATTGCGCAAGTCGATCGACCTCGACAAGGTCGCGTTTCTTCCCAAACCCTTTTCGGTGCAGGAGCTTGCGGAGGCGGCGCGGCGCGCGATCGTTGCCAAATAAGACTTGCCGACAACGCCCGGAACTTTATTTCGGCTGTTGATGTCCGCGTCGCGTTCAATCCTGATCGTCGAAGACGAGCCGCTGATCGCGATGATGCTCGAGGACTTCCTGGAGACACTCGGCTATAGCGTTCACGGCAGCTGCGAAAGCGTGGAGCAGGCGATCGATGCGGCGGAGAAGGGCGGCTTCGACCTGGCGATCCTCGACGTCAATCTGGGCGGCGTGACCGCCTGGCCTGTCGCTCGAAAGCTTCGCGAAAAAGGGATTCCCTTCGTGATCGCGACCGGCGGGCACGTCGAGCCGCCGCCGGCTGAATTCGCCAACGTTCCGGTAATCCAGAAGCCCTACACGGTGGATCGCGTCACTCCGGCGCTCGACGCCGCGATGTCGAACTGAAACGCTCCTTCGTTCCCTACTTGTTCTCATAGAACAAACGCGGTACAGAGCTTTATCCACGGGGCGGGGCTCGGCCGATCCCAGGGTCGACATTGACGAAGGGGTGAACGACATGGCAGCGCAACTCAAAGTCATCGGTAGCGGATTGGAAACTCCCAGCATGGACCGGCAAAAGGCGCTCGAGGCGGCGCTCGCGCAAATCGACCGGGCGTTCGGCAAGGGCTCGGCGATGAAGCTGGGCAGCCGCGAGAAGATCGAGATCGACACGATTTCGACGGGAAGCCTGGGACTGGACATCGCGCTCGGAGTCGGCGGCCTTCCACGCGGCCGGGTCGTCGAGGTCTATGGGCCGGAAAGCTCCGGCAAGACCACGCTCGCCCTTCACGCGATCGCCGAGGCGCAAAAGACCGGCGGCACCGCGGCCTTCGTCGATGCCGAGCATGCGCTCGATCCGGCTTATGCCAAAAAACTCGGCGTCAACATCGACGAACTGATCGTTTCGCAGCCCGACACGGGCGAGCAGGCGCTCGAGATCGTCGACACTTTGGTGCGGTCGAACGCGGTCGACGTGCTGGTGGTTGATTCCGTGGCCGCACTGGTCCCCCGCGCCGAGATCGAAGGCGAGATGGGCGACAGTCACGTCGGCCTGCAGGCTCGACTGATGAGCCAGGCGCTTCGCAAGTTGACCGGTTCGATCAGCCGCTCGCGCTGCCTCGTCATCTTCATCAACCAGGTGCGAATGAAGATCGGGGTCATGTACGGCAATCCCGAGACGACGACCGGCGGGAACGCGCTGAAATTCTACGCCAGCGTCCGGCTGGACATCCGGCGCACAGGCCAGATCAAGGATCGCGACGACATCATCGGCAATGCGACTCGGGTCAAAGTCGTCAAGAACAAGGTCGCGCCGCCGTTCAAGCAGGTCGAGTTCGACATCATGTACGGCGAGGGCGTCTCCAAGGTCGGCGAGGTCCTCGACCTTGGCGTCAAGGCCGGCCTGGTCGAGAAATCAGGTGCGTGGTTCAGCTACGATTCGATCCGGATCGGCCAGGGCCGTGAGAACGCCAAGCAATATCTCAAGGAAAATCCGGACGTCGCACAGCGTATCGAGAATGCGATTCGGGGAAAGACCGAGGAAGTCGGCGAGGCGCTGATGGTCGGCGAAGAGGACGAGGAGTCGCTCGAGGCCTAAAGCTCCGGCGGTGGTTCGGGCGGCCCAGCAAGCGGCCGCCCGCTGGCCCGCTCGAACAGGCGCTTCGGTTCCGTCAGCATCACGCTGGCAAAAGCGGCGATTGCCGCGATCGCGAATCCCCAAAGGAAAGGATGGACGGTGCCGTCGAATGCGCGGCCGATGGCAAAGCCGATCAGCGCCCCGCCGATGGTCCCGACCACGCCCTGGACGGACGAAGCCGTGCCCGCGATCGAGCCCATATGCTCCATTGCAAGCGTACTGAGATTGGCCGAGCAAAAGGCGAAGCCGACCATCGCCAGTCCCTGAAAGCCGACGAAGAGCGCGAGCGACTCGCCGCCCGCCGTACCGACCAGCGCGTGGACCAGCGTGACCGCGGCGAACCCGGCCGCGCCCGAGTGCCCGACGCGGCGCAAACCGAAGCGATGGACGATCCTCGAATTGGCCCAGGAAGCGAGCGCCATCGGCGCCGCAACCAGCGCGAAGACGATCCCGATCGCTCCGGGCGCGTCGAAAGCTTCGGCGACGATCTGCTGGATCGAGGCGATGTAGGCCGTGAGGCAGCCGAACACGAGCGTCAGCGCGATCGTGTAGCCGCGCGATTGCGGCTCCTCGATCGTTGCCCAACTCGCGCGGAGAATGTCGCGCCAGTGAAGCGATCTTTTATACTCCGGGTGCAGTGTTTCCGGCAGCTTGAGCGAGGACCAGACGAGCATCACCAGGCCATAAGCGGCGAGCGCGAAGAAGATCGCACGCCATGGCGCCGCGAACAGGATCAACTGTCCGATGCTTGGCGCGATCACCGGCATGACCATGAACACCATGAAGGTGAGGCTCATCACCCGCGCCATCTCTTCGGCTTCGAACAGGTCGCGAATGACGGCGACGATCAGAACCCGGGTGACCGCGGCTGACGCGCCCTGGCACGCACGCGCGGCGATCAGCATGGGGAAGCTTCCGGCAAGGGCGCACAGCAGCGCGAACCCCGAATAGAGGATAATTCCGGCGGCAAGAATCGGCTTTCGGCCGAAGCGGTCGGCGAGCGGCCCCCAGATCAGCTGGGTCGAGCCAAATCCGAGCATATAGGCGATCACGACCAGTTGCCGGTCGTTCTGCGCGACGACGCCGAGGTCGTGTCCGATTTGGGGCAGGGCCGGGATCATCGCGTCGATCGCGAAGCTGTTGAGCCCCATCAGCGCCGCGAGCATCGCCACGGTCGCGTTGGTGCTCGGATGAGCCTCGTTCTGCTGATCGGCGTGGCGCGACATGGGAGCGCGGCTGCTGGCCGAATTGGGCGGGACGTGCAACAGACGGTTGCCAATCCAGCCGCAAGGGGTTTCGATAATGCGATCTTTCAGCGTTGGCCGGCGCGGCTTCATCGGGCTGGGAGGCGCAACCGCCGCCGCCGTCCTTCCACCCTCGCGCGCCGCCGCCGCCGCGACTACGCAATTGGTGCCGGTGAAGCTCCCGCCTCCGATCACGACGGCGGAGCGGTTGGCGCGCATCGCCAGGGCGCGGGCGCTGATGCGGCAGAACGGAATCGGCGCAATCATCGTCGAGCCCGGGGCGAGCCTCGACTATTTCACCGGCGTCCAATGGTGGCGCTCCGAGCGGCTGACCGCTGCGGTGATCCCGGTCGAGGGCGATCCGATCATCGTCACGCCTTTCTTCGAGCGGCCGTCGGTCGAGGAATCGCTCGCAATTCCCGCCGAATTCAGGACCTGGAACGAGGACGAAGATCCGCTGAGGTTCGTCGCGGATTTCCTCAAGGAGCGCGGGGTTGCCGCCCAGCCGATCGGCTTCGAGGAAAGCGACCGTTATTTCATCTTCGACCATCTTTCGAAGCAACTGCCCAGCCTCAAAGCCGTCAGCGCCAACCCGGTCGTCCGTGGCTGCCGAATGATCAAGTCGCCTGCGGAAATCGCGCTGATGCAGGCCGCGACCGAAATCACGGTCCGGGCGATGCGTCACGCCGGCGAGCGCGCCGCGCTCGGAATGATCCCGCGCGACTTTTCCAAGGCGATCGATTCGGCGACAATCGCGATGGGTGGCAGCCCGGAATTCTCGCTCGTCCTGATCGGCGAGGGTTCGGCCTATCCGCACGGCACCAGGCAACCGCAGAAAGTGCAGCGCGGCTCCGTGGTCCTGTTCGATTGCGGCTGCACCGTTCACGGCTATCAGTCGGACGTATCGCGCACCTTCGTCTTCGGCGCCGATCCGACCGCCGAGCAGCGGAAAGTCTGGGACCAGGTGCATCGCGGGCAGGAAATCGCGTTCGCCGCCGCGAAGATCGGCGTGCCCGCGGGAAGTGTCGATGACGCGGTGCGCCGAGCCTATGAAAGTTGGGGCTATGGGCCGGGTTACAAGCTTCCGGGCCTTTCGCATCGCACCGGTCACGGCATCGGCATGGAGGGCCATGAGCCGGTCAATCTCGTCCACGGCGAAACGACCCTGCTGGCGCACGGGATGTGCTTTTCGGACGAACCTGGAATCTATCTTCCCGGCAAGTTCGGAGTCCGGCTCGAAGATTGTTTCCACATGACGGAGGCCGGGCCAAAATTTTTCAGCAATCCGCCGCCGTCAATAGACCGTCCGTTCGGCTAGCTTCTTGACCATCGACGCGTCAGCCGCGATTCGGGGCGCCACAGCAGCAAGGGAGCGATGATGAGCGAGAGCAGGGGCCTGGCCCTTCAGTGGCAGATGCTTGCGGGATTCCTCGTCGGGCTGGTCGCCGGCCTGATCGTCTATTCGACCCAGCAGGACGCGGCCTGGGTCGAGTTCGTGACGACCTACATAACCCAGCCGATCGGCCAGATTTTTCTCCGCCTGCTATTCATGCTGGTGATCCCCTTGCTGTTCTCGGCGCTGGTCGTCGGCATCTCCGAGATGGGCGAAATCCGGTCGCTGAAGCGGGTAGGCCTTCGGACCCTCGCCTACACCGTGATCGTGTCGTCAATCGCGGTCGCGGTCAGCCTTGCTGTCGTGAACCTGCTCGAGCCCGGCGCGGGGGTGGACCGCGCGGCGGCGAGCGAGCTTCTGGCGGCGCAGGCCGACCGGGCCGGAGCGATCGTCCGCACCGGCGCCGAACAGCCTTCCGGAATCGACGCGTTCGTCACCATCATTCCCAACAATCTCGTCGAGGTGATGGGCTCCAACAGCGCCATCCTGTCGGTGATGTTCTTCGCCTTGTTTTTCGGGATCGGCCTGCTTCTGACCGACACGCCGAATGCGCGGATGCTGCAGCGCGGCTTCGAAGGGCTGTTCGACGTGACGATGCGGCTGATCCTCATCGTCATCAAGATGGCGCCGCTCGCGGTCGCCTGCTTCATGTTCAATCTCGCCGCCTTGTTCGGATGGGACCTGCTGATTCGCTTGTCGGCCTATGTCGGCGTGGTTCTGCTCGCGCTCGGGATTCAGATGTTCATCGTCTTCCCGATCCTTCTGGCGACTCTCGGCCGAAAGAACCCGCTCGACTTCTTCAGGCAGACACAGGAAGCGAGCGTGATGGCCTTCTCGACGGCTTCGTCGAACGCCACGCTTCCGACGTCGCTCCGCGTCGCCGACGAGCAACTGGGCCTTCCGCGCCGGGTTGCCCGCTTCGTCCTCACGATCGGCGCGACCGCGAACCAGAACGGCACCGCCATGTTCGAGGGCGTGACCGTCATCTTCCTCGCTCAGTTCTTCGGCATCGACCTGAGCTTGTGGCAGCAAATAATGGTGATGCTCGTCTGCATTCTGGGCGGAATCGGGACCGCGGGCGTCCCCGCCGGTTCGCTGCCGGTGGTCGCGCTTATTCTCGCGATGGTGGGGATCGAGCCGCAGGCGATCGCTTTGGTGCTCGGGGTCGATCGGTTCCTCGACATGTGCCGGACCACGCTCAATGTCGTCGGCGATCTTGTCGCGGCGCAGGTCATCTCCGCGGCCGAGCCGGATGCGCAGGGCGTGGAGGCGCCGCAAGCCGCCTGATGACGGCGTGAGCGCGACGATCCTGATTCCGGCGCGATTCCAGTCGTCGCGCTTCCCCGGAAAGCCGCTCGCCGAAATCCGAGGCGCCACAGGAATCGCCAAGCCGCTGATCCGGCGCAGCGTCGAGGCAGCGCGGCTCGTCGATGGCGTCGATGGAGTTTTTGTAGTCACCGACGACGAGCGGATCGCCGATGTCTGCACCGACTTCCGCGTCGGCGTCGTGATGACGTCGCCGGATTGCCGCAACGGAACCGAGCGTTGCGCCGAGGCGCTGGCACAGCTCCATGACACAGACCTCGTCATCAACTTCCAGGGTGACGCGCTTTTGACCCCGCCAGCCTATGTCGAGGCATTGATCGAGCGAATGGAGCGCGGCGACTGCGAGGTCGCGACTTCGGCGGTCCGGCTTCGAAGCTCGCAGGTTCGATCGCTTCAGCAAGAGGAGGCTGCTGGGCGCGTCGGCGGAACAACCGTGGTTGCTGATGCGGCCGGCCGCGCGCTCTACTTCTCCAAGCGGTTGATCCCGCATTTGCCCGAGCATGCGCTGGACGGCGAAATGTCACCCGTCCGCCTGCATGTCGGCGTTTATGCTTACCGGCCGGAAGCGCTTCGAACCTACGGCGCGCTCGAGCCGACCGAGCTTGAGCAGATCGAAGGCTTGGAGCAGCTTCGATTCCTCGCCGCGGGCATCTCCGTCGCTGTCGTCGAGGTCGAAGCACCGCCGTTCGAGCTTCGCGAGCTCAACAATCCGGAAGACGTCGCTCCGATCGAGAGAGCGCTCGCGAGCGCGGGAATCGAATGATTCTCGACGACATCGGCGACTCCTATCGAGTCATGCTGTGCGACATCTGGGGCTGCATCCATGACGGAAACAGGCTCTATCCAGGCGCGGCCGATCGGCTGGAACGATGGCGATTCGATAAGCGCACCACGATCCTTATCACCAACGCGCCCAGGACCGCCGAGGCGGTGGGCGCGCAGCTTGAGCGGCTCGGATTGGACCCGTCGCTGTGGGCGGGGATTGCGACCAGCGGCGATGCCGGCATCGACCATCTTCTCAAGTCTGAACGGCCAGTGGGATTCATCGGGACGAAGGCGGATCGGGCAATCCTGGAAGGGCGCGGAGTGAGGATCGCGGACGATGAGAATTTTGACGAGCTCGCCTGTGCGGGACTCGACGAACATCGTCGCAGGGTGGCCGATTATGAGGCGCAAATCGCTCCGCTCGCCGCGCGCGGAGTGTTGATGCACTGCCTCAATCCGGACCGGCTTGTGATCCACGCGGGCGTCGCCGAAGCCTGCGCCGGGGCGATCGCGGACCGCTACATCGAGCTCGGCGGGCCGGTCGAATATTACGGCAAGCCCTATCCCGCGATTTACCGCCACGCGATGCGGCTTGCCGGCGATCCGCCCGCCTCCGCCGTCCTCGCGATCGGCGACGGTTTGCAAACCGACATGCTCGGAGCGGCTCGCATGGGTTTCGATTGTGTCTATGTGACCGGCGGAATCAGTCGCGGCGAACCGATTCCCGAAAGTTTCGCGCCCGAAAACGACCTCGGCGATTGGCAGCCGGTGGCGGTCGTCAAAGGGCTCCAGTAAACAGCGCGCATGCGGCTCCTGGGCCATGAAGTCGGACTCGACCGGCCTTTGTTTCTCATCGCCGGCCCATGCGTGGTCGAAAGCGAGGAGCTTCAGCTTCGAACCGCGGAGCGTTTGAAGGCCGTTACCGACCGGCTGGGCCTGTTCTTCATCTTCAAATCGAGCTTCGACAAGGCCAATCGCTCATCCGGCAAAAGCTATCGCGGGCCGGGCATCGACGAGGGTCTGCGAATCCTTTCGAAGGTGCGGGAAACGATTGGCGTCCCGGTTTTGACCGACGTCCACGACATTGCACAGATCGAGCCCGCCGCCGACGCCGTCGACATTCTGCAAACGCCCGCGTTTCTCGCACGCCAGACAGATTTCATCCGGGCGGTCGCGAGCGCCGGAAAGCCGGTCAACATCAAAAAGGCGCAATTCATGGCGCCGCACGACGTGGTCAATGTCGTCGACAAGGCGCGCGAGGCCGCCAGAGCCGCGGGCGGCGACGGCGACAATCTCATGGTCTGCGAACGCGGCGCGTCGTTCGGCTACAACAACCTCGTTTCCGACATGCGAAGCCTGGCGATCCTGCGCGAAACGGGCTGCCCGGTCGTCTTCGATGCCACCCATTCGGTACAGCTTCCGGGCGGGTTGGGAATGAGCTCGGGGGGGCAGCGCGAGCATGTGCCGGTGCTTGCGCGGGCGGCGGTTGCGGCGGGTGTCAGCGGGCTGTTCATGGAAACGCAT
Organism: Sphingomicrobium sp.; assembly: GCA_035717805.1. Lineage (GTDB taxonomy): Bacteria > Pseudomonadota > Alphaproteobacteria > Sphingomonadales > Sphingomonadaceae > Sphingomicrobium. Next base: position 9,485 of record DASTIF010000093.1, on the reverse strand, counting down.
CCCGATCCCGACCGCGCCTTGTCGGACGGCCCGAATGCCTGGCCGCTAGACCGCATGGAGTCGCTGCTTTCGACGCTGATAGAGCTCGATCGCGCGGTAAAAGAGGCCGGGTTCGAGGAGCTGAAAAGCTGAAGCCGACGGTCTTCATCCAGGCAAACGAACGTCAGCGTCTCGGAGCGAAGATTTCCGCCCATAGCTTCCGGCGGAACGCCAGCGATCCCGGCAGCTTCGAAGTGCGAATTCTCGATGCTCACGACTTTCCCGCACTGATGAAACAGGGGCAGAGCATTCTGCACGGCGGAAAGGTTCGGGCGTGGAATCCCGACGATCTTCAAAGCTTCACACCGTTGCGCTTTTACCCGCCTGAAGCGACGGGCTTCGAAGGTGTCGCGCTTGTTACCGATCCCGATGTCTTCGCGCTTGGCGATATCGGCCAGCTGTTCCAACGCGACCTGCAAGGCAAGGCGATCTGGGCGGTCCCGCGACCGGGGCATAACGGGCGCCGCGATTATATTGCGACCTCGGTCATGCTGCTCGATTGCTCGAAGCTCAGCCACTGGCGGTTCGACCGGCAACTCGACGGCCTGTTTGCCCATCGCTTCGATTATCTGGATTGGATGACGCTCGGCCAGGAGGATCCGGCGACGATCGGTTTGCTCGAGCCCGAATGGAACGACTTCGACCGCCTGACAACGCGAACCAGGCTGCTGCACACGACAAAGCGGCGGACGCAGCCGTGGAAGACCGGCCTTCCGATCGATTTCACGCTTCGGCGTAGCTGGCCGGTCGACCGGCTCAACAAGCTGCTGTTTCGCTACGCGCCGCACCCCGATTCGAACCAGGAAGCCTTTATCTTCTCGCTGCTGGCGGAAATGCGTGAGTCCGGTGAGGTGACCGAAGCCGAGCTTCGGCGTGAAATGGCGGCCAATCGCCTTCGCCACGACAGCCTGGAATTGATCGATCGCTATCGCGGCTGGGACGCCCGGACGGCACTCGCCGCTTAGGTTTCAAGCAGTCCGCGCACCGTGGAAACCGCCTTATCGAGTGAGTGGGTGCCCACGTCGGAGGCGACGGGGTCGTCGATGGTACCCGCGAACCGTTGCCGTGCCGCGTGCGACCAGAAACGACGGACGTCGCGGACCGGAACCGAAATGCCAAGCTTTTCGAGTGCGTAGAAAAGTCGGCCGGCCAGGGTCTTCGTTGGAAGAACGAGGCCGACCGGCTTTCCTGTTGCAATCGCGTCGGAGACCATGGCGACGCTGTCCGCGGTCACGTAAATCTCGTCGGCGTCGTTCAGGACCACCGGGTATCGGGGAAAGCGGCCCCATACGAGGCCGTGCTCCGAGCCTCGCAGCGCTTTTGCGACCGCGGTCATTGCCGCCGGGTCAGTTCGCCCGCTGCTTACCGCGACGACGCTTCCACCCGGCTTGGCTCTCAAAGTCGAGGCCGCGGCATCCAGAAAAAGCGGTTCGAGCTTCCACATGAACGTGCCGCCGCCGATGAGAAGGAGCCGGTGCGGCCGTTGCAGCTTGTCCAGCCACTGAGCCTCTTCGCGTGCCGGTTCGACTTTCGGAGCGGTGCCGATTGCAGTCTCAAGCCGGATCACATTGGGCGCGTCGACCACCCGATATTGCGGAGTCGTGACGACCAAGTCGAACGCGGCCGGATCGAAGCGCGGATTGCCGAGCCGCACCAGCCTGGCCGATCCACCCGACAGGTCGCGGATGGCGAGAGCGATTGGAACGCTACGATGACCCGATCCAAGAACGAGCCGGGGCCAGGGCGGCTGGATCCGCGAGGCCGAGTCTCGGTCGAGACTCGCCAACGTGGGGCCGAGCAGTTCCGGCTGGAGCAAGTGAATCGGATTGTAGCGAAGCTCGATCGTCCGGAACGGCAGCCCCAGCTCGCCCGCCAATCGAAGCAGCTGATTATTGTCCCCGACATGCGGGCCGAGCAGGACCCAGACCGGCTCCGCGCTCAACGCGCGCGGACTCGTCGGAACTCACGCCACAATTGCAATGCTAACAGGGTCACGAAGATCGCGGTTCCGATCACGAAGGCGGCTCCCGCCCCCTGCATTCCGAACCGCCAGCAAAGCGGCGCTATGATCAGGAAATAGGTGCCGGTTGCCACAAGCCGCGCCTTGAGCGGAGCGTCCGAGCGATCGAGCGAGTAGAGCATGGGCTCGAACGGGAAGGAGATCATCGCAAGCAATGGTGCGATGACCAGAATGACGAGAATCGCATAGGCCGGCGTGAACTGCTCCCCGAAGATAAGCCGGATGAGCGGCTCGCCCGCAAGCGCGACCAGCGCGACGGCGACTATTCCGAACATGGCCGCCAACGCGGCGCCTCGAAGCATCAGCTTCCATGGCCGCTTGGTGGCCGGATCCAGGCGCATGACCTCGGGATAGAATGCGCGCGCGAGGAGGTCGGTCGGCTTCTGGGCGCTGTCGGACAAGGTCGCGGCGACACGGTAAAATGCGGCGCTGGCCGGGCCGAGTAGCCCGCCGACGATGAGCTGCGCGATCGGCCCCCATGCCGCGGTCAGGCTGGAGGTCAGATTGACGCGTATCGCGAACGGCCAAGCGCCTTTGAGAAGATGCGGTTTGAGCGTGGGACGGAGTGCGTCCCCCATCCCCCGTCGCCACAGCTCGCGCCTGGTCAGCCACCACAGAAAGAGATCGCCGCCCAGGTCCGTAACATACCAGATGGCGACATAAGCTTCGAAAGGGGCGTCGGCGGCAAAGGCGATGCCGGCGAGGATCATCCGCGCGATCGGGTAGGTCACTCCGCCCCAGCTGACGAGGTCGAACCGGTCGAGCGTTCGCAGGACACCGCTTGGAGTCATAGCCTGCATCGTCGGAATGACGGTGCAGTAGAGCAGGGCGATTGTCATGTAGCGGTCGGGAATGCCGAACCAGCCGCCGATGAACGGCAGGATGGCCATCGCCAGCAGCATCCCCACGACCCCGCTCAACAGGTCGAGCCCGAAGGAAAATCCGGTGGCGACCTTGAAATCCTCGGGCCGTCCCGCGGCCAACCCCTGGCCCCCGTAGCGCACGACGATCTGCCACGATTGGAACTTGCTGAGGCTGCTCGCCGCCTTGGCGTAGCTGTGGATGAGGATCAGAAGTCCGAACAGGATCACGCCGAGCGCCCGTCCGGTGAAGGCAAGGGTCGCCACGGACGCGATCGCGGAGACGATCCGCGACGCGCCGAGATAGCCGCTGTTCTTGAGCAGCGAGCGCATGTGCTGGTCTTTGAACCAATGGCGCATGCGCCCGCGCTTAGGCGAAACCGCCGTTCGTGTCGCTAGCCCCTACGCGGGTTCCGGGACCCTCTGCTGGACGACCTTGTCGGCGAGCGGCCCGTTGAGCTCGGCGAGATGGTCGTACTCGGCGTCGTAGCTTGCAAGCCCCTGGCTTTGCGAACGAAGCTCGGCCTCGAGCCCGCTAAGCTCCGCCTCGGGGATCACGGCGTCAATCCGGTCCCAGCCCGTCCAGCCGTCGCGAGGGCCCATTCCGAGCATCTGACCGCGGCGGCTTGCGACCGCCGAGCTGACCCGGCTGGTCGCGCTGGACGGGCAGACCACGCTTACCTTGTGCATCGGCTCGAGCAGGTGCGGCGCGGCCGCGCCCAGAGCTTCGGCCATCGCCAGTCGCCCGGCGAGCCGGAAGGCGAGCTCGGAGCTGTCGACGCTGTGATAGCTTCCGTCGACCAGGGTCACGGCCACGTCGACCACCTGGAAGCCCAGCGGCCCTTTCCGCATCGCTTCGGCTACGCCTTCCTCCACCGCCGGAATCCATTGTTTGGGGATGGCGCCGCCTGTGATCGTTTCCCTGAACTGGAAGCCGGACCCGCGGGGCAGTGGCTTTACCTCGATGATGACGTCGCCGAACTGTCCGTGACCGCCCGATTGCTTCTTGTGCCGGCCTTTCTGGGTCACTGGCCGGCGGATGGATTCGCGGTAACCAATGGTTGGCGCGCGCGACTTCACCTCGACTCCGTAGCGACGCTTTAGCCGAGCCAGGACCGTGTTGAGATGCTCGTCATTGACTCCGCGGAGCCGCATCTCGTGGGTGCCATCGTCCTGTTCCAGGATCAGCGACGAATCTTCTTCCAACAATCGGTGGAGGGCGCCCGACAGCTTGACGTCATCCTTGCGGTCGGCGGGCTCGATGGCGAAGGCGCAGTTGCGCGCCGGGTAGGCGATGTCGACCGGCGGCGGCATGCTGCCGCTGCTCAGCCATTCGCCCGGTTTGACATTGTCGATCTTGGCGACCGCGACGACATCGCCATTGACCGCCTCGCCGACCTTCTGGGTCTTCTCGCCCTGCATCCGGAACAGGGCTCCGAGGCGGGCGGTGTCGCCGCTTGATGTCTTGAGATCGGAGCCTTCGCCGATTCGGCCGCCGAGCACGCGCGCCAACGCCAGGCGCCCGACCGAGCCGCCATGGCTGACCTTGAACACGAATAGTGCCGGGTCGCTGACTTCCAGCCGTCCGGCGGTGGTTTCCGGCGCGGGCGTTTCATGGCGCAGGGCCTTCAGGAGCCGCCCGATGCCCCAGCCGCTGTCGGCCGATCCGAACAGCACCGGCACGCCTAGACTCTCGCCGGTCTCGCGGGCGAGATCCTGAAGCACTTTTTCGCGGCTCGGCTCCTGATCCATCAGAAGCTGTTCGAGAAGCTCGTCGTCATGATCGGCGAGCTGCTCGAGCATCTGGTTGCGCGCTTCATGCTCGCGGTCCTGGATTTCTCCGGGGATATCGATCTGCTCGCTGTCCTTGCCGTTGTAATGAAACGCCCGTTCGAGCGCCAAATCGACGAAGCCGGTAATCTTGTCGCCGTCGCGGATCGGAATCTGGCGAGCGATCAGTTGCGAGACGCTGATCGGCTGGAGCGCGGAGAGGAGGTCGCGAATCCGTCCGTGGGCCTGATCGATCCGGTTGACGAAGATGAGGTGTGGGATGCCGAGCTCGTCGAGGGCACGCAGGGCGGGGGCGGCGAGCGGCGCCCGCGCGGGATCGGGATCGACGACGACGATGGCAAGGTCGGCGACCGCGATTGCCCGCGCTCCGTCGGCCGCGAAGCCGACCGATCCGGGGCAATCGATCAGCGCGAAATGATCGCCGAGATAATCGAAGTTGTAGAGGTTGAGCTCGGTCGAGCTTCCCCGGGCGCGAGCCTCGGGGCTCGAATCGCCGATGCTGGTCCCGTTGGCGACGGAGCCATGGCGGTCGACAGCGCCGGACGCATGGACGATCGCCTCGGCAACGCTTGTCTTGCCCGCGCCGGCCGGTCCGACCAGCGCGATTGCTCGAGTGCCGTTGGTTTTAGCGCCGTTGCTGTTCTGGGGCATGCGACTCTCCTCTCGTCCGTTTGAGCGGGCGCGCGAGTCGCGTTCCAAGGCGCGGCCAGCGCACCGAAACGATCAGCGTCGGACTCTTTGCGCGGCAAGGCAAGAGGGTTCGGGCGGCTTGTGCGCCGCAAATCGGTGAGCCACAGTCGAGGCAGGGGGAAGCGATCATGATTGTGACTGCGCTTGCGGCCGTCGCCGCGACTTTCCAGCCCGCGCCCTGTTCGCTTGAAGGCGTGCCGGCTAGCTTCGAGAAGGAACAGGAAGTCGAATGCGGCTGGGTCGCGGTTCCACTCAATAAGAGCGGCGGCAAGACGATCAGGCTGTGGACCGCCCGTATTCGAGCGACCAGCGAGGCGCCGGAGGCCGATCCTATTCTCTACATCAACGGCGGTCCTGGAATCGCGACGGTTGACAGCATCCTGCCGGCACTGCCGACCAGCAAGAAAATGAAATTCCTGCGCGAGGACCGCGACGTCATTCTGTTCGATCAGCGCGGCTCGGGCCGGTCGGAGGAGGCTTTGTGCCCCAAACTCGCCAAGACGCTCAACGGCATTTCGTCGCAAGGCCTTGACCCGATAGCCGAAGACGATCGCGCCCGGCAGGCCTTCGCGGCCTGCCGCGCCCATGTCCTGCAAACCGGAAGCAGCGTCGAGAATTACACGACCGCAGCGACCGTCGCCGACATGGAAGCGCTTCGGCGGGCGTTTCGCGTCGACGAATGGAACCTGGTTTCGATTTCCTACGGGTCGCTCGTGGCTCTGCACGCAATGCGGGTCAGCCCCGAATCGATCCGGTCGGTAATCCTGGACTCGCCCTATCCCCCCAACAGCGTGACCTGGGCTGAACAGGCATCGAGCACGGCTTCCGCCTATCAGGCAATCGGGCGGGCGTGCGCCGCACAGCCCGAGTGCCACGACCCGTTCGGCGAGATCGTGCCGAAGCTGGAGGCAACGCTTGAGCGGCTCGAGCGCGAGCCGGTCGAGGACGGCAAGACGATCATAACCGGGCGCAAGTTCGCAAGCGCGCTGTGGCCGCTCGCGGTTCGGTCCGACACCAACGGGCTGGTGCCTGTCGCAATCCATCGCGCGCACGCCGGCGACACCGAGATGATCAAGAAACTGGTCGCGATGTTCGGAGGCGGGGACAGTTTCGGCGGCTTCTCCCCGGCTCAGGCGCTCGCGATCTCCTGCTACGAAACGGGACGGACCCGGGAATGGTACACCCGCGCCCGATCTCTCTATCCGGCCCTGGTCTCGGCTGCGCCGGACGACAGCTGGGACAAATTGTGCGCGACCTACCGCCCCGGCTATGCCGATCCGGCGTTTTTCGCGCCGGTGTCAAGTTCGGTCCCGACGCTGATCTATGCCGGAACGCTCGACCCGGCGACGCCGCTTATCGATGCCTATCAGGCGATGCGCTTCCTCACCAACGCGACCCTGGTGCAGGTAGAGGGCGCGGCGCACGGACCGATGAGCATCGACGATTGCGCCCGCTCGATCGCGGCCGGATTCCTCGAGCAGCCGGCTACCGCGCCAGACGTGAGCTGCATGGCAAAACGCGAGCCCGCCCGTTTTGCGAGGGACGGTCTCGATAAGCTGCTGACCAAAGACGCGGGTTAGTCTGCTTTAAGCCGCCGGCAGCAGAGAAACCGTCCCGACGCCGCTCACGCGGCTGGGAGCAGTTTCTTCTCGCCGGCGAGACGTATCAGCGCGGCCTGCAGCTTCTCGAAGGCGCGGACCTCGATCTGGCGGATCCGTTCGCGGCTGACTCCATAGACCTGGCTAAGCTCCTCGAGGGTCTTCGGATCGTCGGTAAGCCTGCGCTCGGTGAGAATATGCTTCTCGCGATCGTTGAGCTTCTCCATCGCGTCGACGAGCAGGTCGTGGCGGACACGGCTTTCCTCGGCTTCGGCGACGAGCTCGTCCTGTAATGGACCGGTATCGACCAGGAAGTCCTGCCACTGGCTCTCGCCGCCTTCGTCGCCCTTCAGCGAGACGTTGAGCGACGTGTCGCCGCCCATCGCCATCCGGCGGTTCATCGACACGACCTCTTCCTCGGTGACCCCGAGGTCGGTGGCGATCTTGGTCACGTCCTGGGGCTTCAGGTCGCCTTCCTCGAACGCGTCGATCTGGTTCTTCATCCGGCGGAGGTTGAAGAACAATTTCTTCTGCGCCGCCGTGGTTCCCATTTTCACTAGGCTCCAAGAGCGCAGGATGAATTCCTGGATGGAGGCGCGAATCCACCACATCGCGTAGGTAGCGAGGCGGAAGCCGCGATCGGGCTCGAACTTCTTCACGCCCTGCATCAGGCCGATATTGCCCTCGGAGATGAGCTCGCTGACGGGAAGGCCGTAGCCGCGGTAGCCCATCGCGATCTTCGCAACGAGGCGAAGGTGCGAATTGACCAGCTTCGCGGCGGCGTCCGTGTCCCCCTGCTCGCGCCATTGCTTGGCGAGCATATATTCCTCCTCGGGAGCGAGGATCGGGAACTTCTTGATTTCGGCGAGATAGCGGTTGAGGCCGGCTTCCCCGCCGGACGCGGGTAGCGACGCAATTCCGCCAGAACGTGCTGCCATTCGATCCTTCTCCCTGGGCCGGTCGCTTCTTGTCGGGCGCCTGGCCAGTAATTCCTATACACTAAGCTGGTTGAACAGTTCCTGCATGTCCGCCGGCATGCCAGATGAGAACGACAGGCGGTGCTTCGTTACGGGGTGGGTAAATCCCAGGCTTGCCGCATGTAAAGCCTGGCGATGAAAACGCAGTCTTTTCAGCAACTCGCGATGGGCCCGGGAGCGACCGTAAACAGGGTCGCCAAGCAATGGGTGCCCGATCGAGGCCATATGGACCCGAACCTGGTGAGTCCTGCCGGTTTCAAGCGAACATTCAATCAGTGCCGAATCTTCCAGCAATTCCAGGCGCTTCCAATGGGTAACCGAGCGTTTTCCGCGGCTTCCCTCGACAATGGCGATCTTCTTCCGGTTCGCCGCCGAGCGGGCGAGGGGCGCATCGACCGTACCCGACGCGGTCTTCGGCACCCCGGAAACGATCGCGAGATAGCGCCGGTCGATCGAATGCGCCGCGAACTGCTTCGCCAGTCCTTCGTGCGCGACGTCGGTTTTGGCGACGACCAGCAAGCCGGACGTGTCCTTGTCGATCCGGTGGACGATTCCGGGCCTGGCTACTCCGCCAATGCCCGAGAGCGATCCGCCGCAATGGTGAAGCAGGGCGTTGACCAACGTGCCATCGGGGTTTCCGGCGGCAGGGTGGACCACCAGCCCGGCGGGCTTGTCGACGACAAGCAAATGCTCATCCTCGAATACGACCGTCAGCGGAATATCCTGAGCGACATTGTGCGCGGGCTCGGGCTCGGGAACCTCCAGACGGAATGTCTCCTCGCCGTGCACTTTCGTCGCTGGGTCGCGGACCGGTTGATCGCTCCTTGTCAGGCAGCCCGAACGGATCAGAGCCTTGAGCCGTTCGCGCGACAGGGTCGGGATAGCTGTTGCAAGCGCCCGGTCGAGGCGCCAGCCGGCTTGCGCCGCGTCGAGTTTCACCTCGATTGTCTGCATTCCCCCCACAATGAAGATATTGTGTTGGATATCGAGCTGTTCAAGCCGCCGCCTTGCCTTGCGCTCGTGCGGTTGCTGCCCCATGCAGCGCGGCCATGGAAGCCGTCGATTTCGCAAGCCTGCTCTGCTCGCGCCTTTGCCACGATTTGATGAGCCCGGTCGGGGCGCTCAACAACGGTATCGAGCTCCTCGCCGACGAGCAGGATCCCGACATGCGCGATCGCTGTCTCGAGCTGCTTTCCGACAGCGCGAGGGCGACCGCGAACAAGCTGAAGTTCTTCCGGCTCGCTTTCGGCGCGGCCGGCGGTTTCGGCGATGCCGTCGACACGGGCGAGGCGCGGACCGCGCTCGAGGGTCTGCTCGGGTCGGACGGCAAGATCGAACTGGGTTGGATGGTCGGCGACGAGAAGCTCTCGAAAGGCGCCACCAAATTGCTCCTGAATCTCGCGCTCATCGCGGGCGATTCGCTCGTTCGCGGCGGAAGACTCGATATCGGGGCCGAAACCGGCAGCGGGACCGAAATCGCGATTCGGGCGGAAGGCCCGCGGATCGCGCT
>DASTIF010000092.1:0-33633 GCA_035717805.1 Sphingomicrobium sp. | reverse complement strand
TCCCACAAATAGCCTTCGAGGTAGAGGATCCTGGAGGAAGCGATCCGGTGGCGATCGACGGCGGAGCTGGTGAGCCTTTGTGCGGCGCCGAGGAAGGTGCTCATCGTGCGCTGCGCGTCGGCCGTCACGAGGATCAGGCATCGCCCGGTCGGGCCGGCGTCCGACCGCGAATCGGTGTCGAAATCGACGCCCAGCGATCGGATGTCGTGGCGGAAGATCGCGCCCAGCTCGTCATCCCCGAGCTGGCCGATGAAGGCGCTTTTCAGGCCCAGCGCGGCGAGGCCCGCGACCGTGTTTGCAGCCGATCCGCCGCTCGCCTCCCGGCCCGGCCCCATGTCGGCGTAAAGGCTCTCGGCCTCGGATTCGTCGATCAGCCGCATCGAGCCCTTGGCCATGGCGTGGCGGGCGAGGAAGGAGTCGTCGGAATCGGCGATCACGTCGACAATGGCATTGCCGATCGCCAGCACATCATAAGCTCTGTCGTCCATGCCGCCGCCTAGCGGGCGAACCTTGCCGCGGCAACGATGCGGGGATGACGGCAAGGGAAAATCCCGCCATGAAATCGCATATGAGCCGCACCGTAGCCTTCGGCGTTTTTCTGCTTCTCGCCGCCTGCACCAGGCCGCAGGGGACCGCGCCGGTCACCCAGCCACCGCCTCCCGCTTCGGCGCACACGCGCGGGGCGATCATCGGGCTGACCGCGCAGGAGCTGGTTGCGCGGCTGGGCAACCCGGCGCTCCAGATCCGCGAGGGAAGCAGCCTCAAGCTTCAGTTCCGCAACGGGCGCTGCGTGCTCGACGCCTATCTCTATCCCAACGGCAATTCGCCCTATCGGGTGACCTATGTCGACGCGCGCAGCCCGGCGCTTGCCGAGGTCGATCAGGCGGCGTGCATCGCCTGGCTCGAAGGGCCCTGAAGCTCTGCGATAGCCCAGCGGGCGGCTTCGGCGATCACCGGGTCGGGGTCCTGAAGATGCGGCCTGACCGCCGGTTCGAGCCTGGGGTCGCGGCTGTTGCCTGCCGCGACGAGGCAGTTGCGGATCATTCGCTTGACCCCGATCCGCTTGATCGGCGAGCCGGCGAACATCGACCGGAAAGCGGCGTCGTCAAGGGCAAGCAGTGTTTCGAGGCGCGGGGCCTTCAGCTCTCCGCGCGGAAGAAAGGCGCGGTTTGCAGCAGCGGCGTCGGCGAAGCTGTTCCACGGGCAAACCGCAAGGCAGTCGTCGCAGCCGTAGATACGGTTGCCCATGGCGCGGCGGTACTCGGGGGGGATGGGGCCCGAATGTTCGATGGTCAGGTAGGAAATGCACTTGCGCGCATCGATCCGCCGCGGACCGTCGAACGCGCCGGTAGGGCAGATGTCGAGGCAGCGCGTGCAGCTCCCGCAGGTGTCGCGCGCGGGTTCGTCCGGCTCGATGTCGAGCGCGGTCAGGATGACGCCGAGGAACAGCCAGCTTCCGTACTCGCGCGAAACCAGGTTGGTGTGCTTGCCCTGCCAGCCGATCCCGGCGGCGGCGGACAGCGGTTTTTCCATGACCGGCGCCGTGTCGACGAACACCTTGAGCTCGCCGCCTGCTTGTTCGACGATGAATCGGGCCAGTGCCTTGAGCCTCTTCTTGACCGTCTTGTGATAGTCGCCGCCCTGGGCATAGGCCGAAATCCGGCCCAGCGAGCCTTGGCCGGCGAGCGCGAGCGGGTCCGCTTCGGGCGCGTAGCTCATTCCGAGCGCGATCGCGGTTCTGGCGTCTGGCCACAGCGCGGTCGGAGCGGCGCGATGGTGAGCGCGAGTCTCCATCCACTCCATCGTCCCGTGACGGCCGTCCTCGATCCAGCGCATCAGGTCGGCGCCGGCATCCGCGACGGAATCGGCGCGAGCGAAGCCGCAGGCGACGAAGCCAAGCGCGCTGGCTTCGGTCCTTATTGCTTCCTTCAGCGCTTCGCCTCTATCCACGTTTCCGCTCAACCGTTCGCCCCGAGCCTGTCGAGGGGCTGCCCTTGGTTTCTTTAGGAAAATCAGTGCTTCGACAATGGACGAAAACGCATCGTTCCCCAAACGATGCTGGTTTTCGCCATCAGCACGAACGGGAAAATGGGGCGGTTGCCGTCGAAGCCAAGGACCTGATCAAGGATTTCGGCGAAACTCGAGCGGTCGATGGGGTCAGCCTCGCCGTCCCGACCGGGTCGATCTACGGCCTTCTCGGCCCCAATGGCGCGGGCAAGACCACGACGCTTCGGATGCTTCTCGGGATCATCGATCCGTCGAGCGGGAGCCGCTGCGTGCTCGGTCACCACCGGCCGATCGAGGCGGCGCCGAAGATCGGTTATTTGCCGGAGGAACGCGGGCTCTATCCGGCGATGCACTGCCGCGACGCGATCGCTTTCATGGGCGCTCTTCGCGGGCTTTCGCTCCGCGAGGGCCGGCAGCGGGCCGACAAGCTTCTTGCAAGTCACGGGCTCGGAGACTGGGGGCGAAAGCCGATCCGGTCGCTGTCCAAAGGCATGGCGCAAACGGTTCAGTTGCTCGGAACGATCATCCACCGGCCGCGGCTGCTGGTGCTCGACGAGCCTTTCGCGGGGCTCGACGCGATCAATCAGGCGCGGCTCGAGGACCTCATCCGCGAGGAGGCGGCGCGCGGGGTGACAGTGATCTTCTCCACTCATGTCATCGCCCACGCAGAGCGCCTCTGCGAGCGGATCGCGATCATCGCCAAGGGGAAGGTCGCGTTCGAAGGCGCGGTCGACGAAGCGCGCGCGACCCTGCGGCCGATCGTCCGGCTTCGCACCCGCGAGGAAGAAGGGCCGTGGCGGAGCGCGATTCCTGCCAGCGCGCGCCGCGAGGCCGCCGAATGGGTGTTCGAGCTTCCGGGAAGCGGGCCGGAGCCCCTGCTCAAGGCGCTGATCGACGGCGGGGCGGGGATCGAGACCCTGGCGATCGAGCGGCCCGGGCTGCACGATGCGTTCGTCGCGATCGCCGGCGACCGGGCGGCGGCGGAAATGGCGAAGGAGCGGGCGGAATGACTCATTTGCTCCGCTCCGCCTTCGTCATCGGCCGCCGGGACTTCACCGCGACCGTCTTTTCCAAGGCGTTCATCTTCTTTCTGATCGGGCCCTTGTTCCCGGTGCTCCTCGGCGGCCTGTTCGGCGGCATCGGCGCCCGGGTCGCCAGCCAGACGGAGCAGCCGACGGTGGCCGCGATCGTCTCGTCCGAGGACTTCGCGAAGCTCGAGGCGGCCCGGCGCCAGCTCAGCGACGCGTTCGGCGGACGGCCGGTGCTCGATCTGGTCCGGGTCGCGCCCGAGCCCGATTTCGAACGACAGAAGCGAGCGATTCTGGATTCGAAAGCGCATCCCGTGGTGGCGGTGCTGACCGGCGGACTCGACCGGCCGCATCTGACCGGAGCGGTGGATTGGGACGGAACCACGAGCGGGCAGGTCGCATTGCTGATCAGCGCCGCACGGGCCCCGCAGGAAACAGAGCAGCCGCTCGCGGTAACCCGGACCGAGCGCTCGACGGCTTCGGACAGCCGGTCGCGCGCGATCACCGCTCAGGTTGGCCAGATGCTCCTGTTCTTCCTCACCATCCTTCTCGCGGGCATGACACTGTCGCAGCTGATCGAGGAGAAATCGAACAAGGTGATCGAGGTGCTGGCCGCCGCCGTGCCGATCGAATCGATTTTCGTCGGAAAGCTGTTCGCGATGCTCGCGACCTCGATCGTGGGAATCGTCGTCTGGGTCTCGGCGGGCGTGGCGGCGGTCGCCATGTTCACCGCGGGCGGAACGGCCGCCTTCCCCGAGCCGGCGGTCGGAACGGCGATGTTCATGCTTCTGACGGTCGTCTATTTCGGAATGAATTACCTGCTCCTGGGCTCGGTGTTCCTCAGCATCGGGGCGCAGGCATCGACGGTGCGCGAAGTCCAGACGCTCTCGATGCCCGTGACCGTGGCGCAGGTGCTGATCTTCGGGTTCGCCTCGCTGGCGGTCGGCTCCAACAATTCGCCGATGGGAATCGCCGCGGCCTTGTTCCCCCTGTCGTCCCCGCTGGCGATGGTGGCTCGCGCAGCCGAGCGGCCGGAGCTTTGGCCGCATCTGATTGCGATCCTGTGGCAAGCGCTGTGGGTCGGCCTGATCATTCTCGCGGCAGCGCGGATCTTCCGCCGTACCGTGCTCAAGTCCGGTCCGGTCAAGCGGCGGTGGTGGAGACGCGCGGCCGCCTAGACGGTCGAAATGTCGGGAGCGTCCTCGGCCTTCATTCCGACGACATTGTATCCGGCATCGACGTGGTGGATCTCGCCGGTGACACCGCTTGCGAGGTCGGAGAGGAGATAGAGGCCGGCGCCGCCGACATCCTCGATGGTGACGTTGCGGCGGAGCGGGGAATTATATTCGTTCCACTTCATGATGTAGCGGAAGTCGCCGATCCCGCTCGCCGCGAGCGTCTTGATCGGGCCGGCGGAGATGGCGTTGACCCGTATCCCCTCCGGGCCGAGGTCCATCGCAAGATATTTGACGCTGGCCTCGAGACCGGCCTTGGCCACGCCCATCACATTGTAATGCGGAATGACTTTCTCGGCGCCGTAATAGGTGAGCGTGAGCAGTGCGCCGCCGGGCTTCATCATCCTGCGGGCGCGCTGCGCGACCGCGACGAAGCTGTAGACCGAGATGTTCATGGTCATCAGGAAATTGTCGAGGCTGGTGTCGACGAAATTCCCGCGAAGTTCGTTCTTGTCGGAAAAGCCGATCGCGTGGACCACGAAATCGAGGCTTTCCCAGCTTTTCGCGAGCTCCGCGAACGACTGGTCGAGCGCTTCGGTGCTGCTGACGTCGCAGTCGAGCAGCATGTCCGAGCCGAGCTCCTGCGCAAGCGGCCCGACCCGCTTCGCAAGCGCTTCGCCCTGGTAGGAGAAGGCGAGCTCCGCGCCTTCGTCGGCGAGTGCCTTGGCGATCCCCCAGGCGAGCGAACGGTCGTTCGCGAGGCCCATGATCAGCCCGCGCTTGCCCTTCATCAGTCCGCTCAAAGCTGTTCCCCTTCAAGCTCTACCTCGACGTCTTCGCCGGGCTGCGGTTCTTCGACTTCGAGCTCGTCCTTGAACGGCCCGCTGTAGATTTCGCCCTTTAGGGCAGTCGGCTCGTAATCCGCCAGAGCCGCGTTGAGCTCTGCTCCGATGACGACACCGAGCCCGACGACGAAGAAGAAGATGAGGGCGATCATGACTCCGGCAAGACTTCCGTAGGTCAGGCTGTAGCCGCCGAGCAGGCTGAGGACGTTGGGCAAAAGCTCGACCGTCGCGAGCCACCAGGCGGTGATGAACAGTGCGCCCGGCCATTTCCGGCAGCCGTGCTTGCGATAGCGCGAAGGGGTCAGCGCGAAGAACAAGGCGTAAAAGGTGACGAACAGGGTCGCCGCCGGGACCAGCCGGTAGAGCCCGAGCGTCGAGGCAACGCCTTGGGCGAACGGAAACCAGTCGATCAGAAGCCGGTGTATGGAGGTGAGGGCAACGCTTGCGGCGAAGGCGACCATCAGGACGATCACCGCGGCGAGGATCAGAAGGATCGACCAGAGCCGATATTCCCAGAACGGCGCGCAGAACTTCACTCCATAGGCGCGGCGAAGAATGTCGCGGATGGTCTCGACGAAGCTCGCGGCGGTCCACAGGCCGACCAATGCTCCGAACCACAGCAGGATTCCGGTTCGCGAGCTCAACACTTCCTGCACCGGCTCGCGAAGCGTGTCGGCGACATTGGGCGGCATTCGCCGCAGGAAATTGGCGACGGTGAGCTGCGCGTCCTGGCTCTGGCCGAACAGGCTGGCGACGGCCGCCGCGAGGATGAAGAAGGGAAACAGCGCGAGGATCGAGAGATAGGCGAGGTTGCCCGCGTGGATGAACCCGTCGTTATAGACTCCGACCGCGACCCGCTTGACGACCTCCCAGATATAGTGGCGCGGCTTCAGCCTCTCGGCGACATCGGGCCCGAATGCCGCGCTCGCGCTTGCCAGGCGCTTGCGCCGTTGTTCGGGCGAAAGGGGAGAGACG
Source organism: Sphingomicrobium sp. (assembly GCA_035717805.1). Taxonomy (GTDB): domain Bacteria; phylum Pseudomonadota; class Alphaproteobacteria; order Sphingomonadales; family Sphingomonadaceae; genus Sphingomicrobium. The sequence goes on along the minus strand of DASTIF010000092.1, from coordinate 27,603 downwards.
TCGCGCATTTACGCCGGTCTCAAACCCCAAGCTCCGAACGCGGGTCGCTTTGCGCCCCGTCCCATTTCTCGGCGAAGGCCTCCAGATCCGAATCGCCTGCCGGGATTGCGATCTCGATCGTAACCAGCTCGTCGCCGCGATTCCCGCTCCTGGCGGTGAAGCCGCGCCCCTTGAGCCGAAGAACACGGCCCGACGAGCTGCCCTTCGGGATCGTCATCATCACCGGTCCCTCTGGCGTCGGCACCTTCACCTTGGCGCCCAGAACAGCCTCCTTGAGAGTGACCGGGAGCCGAAGCCGAATGTCATTGCCCTCGCGCGTATAGAAGCGATGCGGAGCGATGGAGATGGTGACGATCGCGTCGCCCGCGCCGGCCGGACCCGGCTCGCCCTTGCCCGCGAGCCTGATCTTCGTTTCGTCCTCGACGCCCTTGGGAAGCTTGAGGTCGATGGTCTTGCCGTCGGCGAGCGTGATTCGCTGCGGCGCCAGAGTCGCCGCGTCGACGAACCCGACTTTCAGCCGATAGGCGGCATTGGCGCCCTTTTGCGGCGGCCGCGTCCTTTGCCGAAAGCCGCCGAATCCGCCGCCCGGCCGCCCGCCACGCCCCGCCTGTGCTGCCCCGAACAGGCCTTCGAACAAGTCGCTCAAATCGGCGGAATCGCCGAAATTACCGGAGAATCCCTCGAAGCCGCCCGGGCCGGGGCCGGCGCCCCCGCCCATCCCGGCGCCACCCGGCCGCCCGCTGAAACCGGCGCCGAACGGCATCTTGGGATTGCCTTCGTCGTCGATCTCGCCGCGGTCGTATTGCGCGCGCTTGTCCTTGTCGGAGAGGAGATCGTAAGCGCGAGTCACTTCGGCGAACCGCTGCGCCGCCTGCGGATTGTCCTTGTTGCGGTCGGGGTGAAGCTGCTTGGCGAGGCTTCGGTAGGCCTTCTTTATCTCGGCCTCGCTGGCACCGCGCTTCAGCCCGAGCCTCTGGTACAAGTCCAACGCCATCGCCGCTCTCGTTCTCCCAGCGCAACAAGAATGTCCACTGGCAGCGCGCCAGCCAAAAGGGAAATGGGCGAGGCGGCAATTGGCTGCAAGCGAAGCTTCGCGCTAAGCGCCCCCGCGCATGTTCGTCACCCATCTCGAATGCTCGCTGACGGGCGAGCGCCATGCCGCGGATCGCCTCCAAGGGCTGAGCGATGCCGGCAAGCCGCTTCTCGTCCGGTACGACCTCGCGGCAATCGGCGCGAAGCTCGACCGGGAGATGCTCGACGCGCGCGAGCCGACGATGTGGAAATGGCGCGAGCTTCTGCCGCTTCCCGAGGGAGCCGCGCCGGTCTCGCTCGGTGAGCCGCGGACGCCGATAATCTCGCTCGACCGGGTCGCGGCGAAAGAGGGCGCTCGCGAGCTCCTGGTCAAGGACGAGGGGCGGCTGCCGACCGGGTCATTCAAGGCGCGCGGCCTGGCGATGGCTGTCAGCATGGCCAGGCATTTCGGGGTCGAGCGGATCGCGATTCCGACCAACGGCAATGCCGGGGCCGCTCTCGCCGCCTATGGTGCCCGCGCGGGGATTTCGACTTTGGTGATTTGTCCGGCCGAGACTCCGGAAATCAACATTCGCGAGACATCCGCCTACGGCGCCGAGGTCTGGGTCGCCGACGGGCAGATCGACGAATGCGGGCGGCTGGTTCGCGAAGGCGCGGCCGAGGGCCGGTGGTTCGACTGCTCGACGCTGAAGGAGCCGTACCGGCTCGAGGGGAAAAAGACGATGGGCCTGGAGCTTGTCGAGCAGCTCGGCTGGACGGTCCCCGATGCCATTTTCTACCCGACCGGGGGCGGGACCGGGCTCATCGGCATGTGGAAGGCGTTCGCCGAGATGGAGGCGGTCGGGCTGACCGGGCCGCAGCGGCCGCGCATGTACGCGGTCCAGGCCGCCGGCTGCGCGCCGATCGTCCGCGCCTTCGAGCGGGGCGACGAATTCGCCGAGCGGTGGGAGGACGCGGCGACGGTCGCGACCGGAATCCGGGTCCCGAGCGCGATCGGCGACTTCCTGATCTTGCGCGCGGTTCGGATGAGCGGCGGCGCTGCAATCGCGGTCGAGGAGGAAGCGATCCTGCAGGCGGTCGAGGATGCCGCGCGAGACGATGGAATGCTGCTCTGTCCCGAGGGTGGCGCGGTGCTGGCGGCTTGGCGGCAGGCGCTTGCGAGCGGGCTGGTCGCTCGCGAGGAGCGGGTCGTGCTGTTCAATTGCGCCAACGGGAACAAATATCCGCTTCCCGACCGGTCGCGGTGGCTGGAGCTGGCGTCGGCGAGCGCTTCGGCGCTCTAGCCTCCGTTCGCGAAGCCCCAAAAGGTAAACCCCGCCGGTTTGACCCGGCGGGGTTCCCATGCTCCGTTTCCCGAAGGATCCGAAGCACGAGTTCACAATAGCGCGATTCGCCCGGCCGTCGAGTCCCTATTTGCAATCAGCCAACAAATCTGTGGGCGAATCAGTGCATAAACCTGCGGATAAGTAGGACGCGTCCCGAGCCTGGGAAAAAAAGGGAGCCCCGACGACCGGACGGCCGCGGGACTCCCCGTGCTTTCGCGTTCCTCGCTGGAGCCTCGCCGGAGCATCGGGACTTTCGTCCGCGACTCGCTCACGGGGACGCGCCCGGGATCGTAAAAGCACCGGCAGGTTAGAACTCAATCCGGGCCCGCGGGTTCCTTCAGCCATGGCGAAAAAGCGAACGCTGCGGATCGCGAGCTACAACATCAACGGGATCAGGAGCCGGCTCCAGATCCTGCTTCGCTGGCTGGACGAATTCGAGCCGGACATCGTCGGGCTGCAGGAACTCAAGACGACGGATGACAAATTCCCGGCGCAAGCGATCGCGGATGCCGGTTATTCGGCGATCTGGCACGGGCAGAAAAGCTGGAACGGAGTCGCCTTGCTGAGCCGCGTCGGCGAGCTTCACGAAACCCGGCGATGCCTCCCCGGCGATCCGGACATGAGCCAGAGCCGCTATATCGAGGCGGCGGTTTGCGGGCTTCTGATCGGCAATATGTACGCGCCCAACGGCAATCCCTGGCCGGGACCCAAATTCGATTACAAGCTGGCCTGGCTCGATTGCCTGTCCGACTATGCCCGCGAGCTGACCGACAATGACGTGCCCGCCATTCTGATCGGCGATTTCAATGTGATCCCCACCGAGCAGGATGTGTACAAGCCCGAGCGCTGGGCCAAGGACGCGTTGTTTTCACCGCAAGCGCGTGAGAAATATGCCGAGCTGGTCGCACAGGGGTGGACCGACGCGATCCGCGCACTTCATCCGGACGAACGACTCTACACCTTCTGGCATTACTGGCGAAATTCGTTTCAGCGGGACGCGGGGATCCGGATCGATCACGCGCTGCTTGGCCCGGCGCTGGCCAAGGGGCTGAGGGGCGCGGGTGTCGATCGCTCGCCGCGCGGCTGGGAAAAAACCAGCGATCACGCTCCGATCTGGATCGAGGTCGACGTTCCGTGACAATCGCAATCAGGGCGCGATGACCGTCACCGCCTTCGGCCGTATTCGATAGTCGAGCGGCTGCTTCATCCGAACAGTCTCTCCGTCGAGCGAGATGGTAAGGAAGGTCGAGCGGCTGGCGACGACGATGCGATGGACATCGTCAATGGTGACCGAATCCTCCGCTCGCGCCCGGCCGGCGAGCGAGCGCAGCGCCGCGACAAGGAAACCGAGCCTGGATTGGCGGCGCAGAACAAGCACGAAAAGTTCACCGCGATCGATAGCCTCGCGGGTTCCGGCACCGGGCATTTGCAGCCGATAGTCGTTGTTTCCGACGAACAGCAAAGGCGTATCGATCCGAGCCTTTCGGTCGTCGACGGTCACCGTCAGCTTCTGGCTCGAAAATCGAAACAAGGTCCGCGCCGCGGCGACCGCCATTGCCCAACGCTTGCTTCGTCCGAGCCGCGATTGCTGCGCGTCGCGGTCGACCACCATCAGCGGATAGACTCCGATGGCGCTGTTGTTCACGAACACGCGGCCGTTGACCTCGGCGACATCCACCTGGCGTTTGTGCCCAGCGGCGATCAGCTGCGCGGCTTCGTCGAGGTCGAGCGGAATTCCGAGGTCGCGGGCGAAATGGTTGAGCGTTCCGAGCGGCAGGATTCCGAGACTTGTCTCGCTTCCCGCCAGCGCTCCGGCGACAGCGCTGATCGTACCGTCGCCGCCGCCGGCAATGACGAGACCGGCCCCCTCCTCGACCGCGTCGCGGGCGGCGTCGGCAATTGCTCCGCCGTCAATCCATTCGACGGGACCGGCGAGACCTGCCGCCGTGAGCCCGCGTTCGACAGACGGCCGGCGATCCGCCGTGCCGGCCCCGCTGTTGATCAGAATGCGCGCGCCCATCTGCGCACAACGCCTGGATGTCGAGTCAGGCGTCCCTGGCGGCGCTACATTCGCCCGTGCGCTTGCCGGTCACCTTGGCGCTGACGGTGTAGTTCCCGCTTTCGGCGAAGTTCGTCCGCGAATCCACGGTCGCATCGAAACTGTCCGCCTCGAAGCTTCCGCTGATGACACCGCCGACCTTGCCCTTGCCTTCTCGCATGCACGACAATTGGATGTTGAGGATGCCGTTGCGCGCATAGCTGTTGACCGCGTGGCAGTCGTCGCCCTCTTCGGCGAATGCGCCCAGCTCGATCTTGCCGCCTTCGGCGACGCAGGCGCGGGTCGCGAACGCTGCCTTGTCGGGCGATTTTGCCGGCTCGCCTTTAGCCGTCGATTTGAAGCTGATGTCGCTCCAGCTGAGCTCGTAGCCTCCCGGTTGCAGAGTCGCCGCGGTCGTCTCGGCCTGGGCTGCCTGGTTGGCACCGCTCCCGCATCCGGCCACCATCGCGGCCGCCGCCGCTATACAAATCACACGCATATTTACCCCCTCTCGCTTTGATCAGCTCTCCTTGCCGGTGCAGTCGCCGATGCGCTGCGCTTCGACCTTCATCTGCATGGCGATCGGCTCGCCCCCGGCGCCTCCGTCCATCGTCGATTTCATCCGCATGGTGTACGCGTCGGCCGAGTACGTCCCGGTCATCGCCATGACCTGCGTTCCCCCGGCCTGCTCGCAGTGCATTTGCGCGTCAATCTTGCCGCCGCTCATGGTGAAATGATCATAGCGGCACTGGTCGTTGCCGCCAAAGAACCCGCCCTTGGGCTGCCGCGCCTCCTCCGGCGTCAGGCAGGTTTCCGCGGTGTGTGTTTGCGCGACCATCCGCTTCATCTCTTCCGCCGCCGCGGCGGGCATTCCGGGTATCGCCATTTGCTCGATGGTCACGGTCGAGCGCCACTTTCCAGGACTGACCAGCCCCTCGTCCTTCGACGCCTCGCGCACGCTTTCGGTCACTTGCTCGACGCTCGCATTGGTTTCCTTGACGACCGGCTTCGAACCGCAGGCGGCGACCGGCGCCGACAGGCAGAGCAGAAGAACTGTGCGAGTCCGCATTTGACGAACCTCCCCCTTGCGGCGTGCCGCGTTGCGCCGCTTCCGGCGCTCCACCATATGACCAAGCGATGGCAATTCAAATCCGGACGACATTGGAGGAGCCCGAAACCGGAACGGCTTTCGTTCCGCACAAGCCCGCTCGCCCGGACAAGGCCGAGGGCGGAAGGCCATTTGTTCTCAAGTCCGATTACGAGCCGGCCGGCGACCAGCCGCAGGCGATCAGGGAACTGACCGAAGCGGCGAACGAGGGCGAGCGATCGCAGGTTCTTCTCGGAGTCACCGGCTCGGGCAAGACCTTCACCATGGCCAAGGTCATCGAGACTCTCCAGCGGCCGGCGCTGGTGATCGCTCCGAACAAGATTCTCGCCGCCCAGCTCTACGGCGAGTTCAAGAGCTTCTTCCCCGACAATGCGGTCGAATATTTCGTCAGCTACTACGATTACTACCAGCCCGAGGCCTACGTGCCGCGCACCGACACCTATATCGAGAAGGAGTCGAGCGTGAACGAGGCGATCGACCGGATGCGCCATTCCGCGACGCGGTCGCTTCTGGAGCGCGACGACGTGATTATCGTCGCCTCGGTCTCCTGTTTGTACGGAATCGGCTCGGTCGAGACCTATTCGGCGATGACCTTTTCGCTGAAAAAGGGCGCGGCCGAGGACCAGCGCGAGGTGATCCGCAAGCTGGTCGCGCTGCAGTACCGCCGCAACGACCAGGCATTTGCGCGCGGCAATTTCCGGGTGCGCGGCGACAGTCTCGAAATCTTCCCGTCGCACTACGAGGACACCGCGTGGCGCGTGTCCTTCTTCGGCGACGAGATCGAGGAGATCGTCGAGTTCGATCCGCTGACCGGAAAGAAGGCGGCGAGCCTGGACAGCATCAAGGTCTATGCGAACTCGCACTATGTGACTCCCGGGCCGACGCTCAAGCAGGCGATGGAGGCGATCCGGCACGAGCTCGCCGAGCGGCTGAAGGAATTGCAGGCGGAAGGGCGGCTGCTGGAGCTGCAACGGCTGGAGCAGCGCACCAATTTCGACCTTGAGATGATCGCGGCCACCGGGTCGTGCGCGGGAATCGAGAATTACTCGCGCTTCCTCACCGGCCGCCTGCCCGGAGAGCCGCCGCCGACTTTGTTCGAATATCTGCCCGACAATGCGCTGTTGTTCATCGACGAGAGCCACCAGACCGTGCCGCAGATCGGTGCGATGGCGCGCGGCGACCATCGGCGGAAGATCACGCTCGCCGAGTACGGCTTCCGGCTGCCGAGCTGCATCGACAACCGGCCGCTGCGTTTCAACGAATGGGACGCGATGCGCCCGCAGACGACCTTCGTCTCGGCGACTCCCGGCCCGTGGGAAATGACCGAGACCGGCGGAGTCTTTTCCGAGCAGGTCATTCGCCCCACCGGCCTCATCGACCCGCCGGTTGAGATCAAGCCGGTCGAAGACCAGGTCGACGATCTGATCCACGAAGCGAAGGAGACCGCGCGCAAGGGCTACCGGACGCTCGTCACCACGCTGACCAAGCGCATGGCCGAGGATTTGACCGAGTATCTCCACGAAGCTGGCCTCAAGGTCCGTTACATGCACTCGGACGTGGAGACGCTGGAGCGGATCGAGCTGATCCGCGAGCTGCGCCTGGGCGTCTATGACGTGCTGGTCGGGATCAACCTGCTTCGCGAGGGGCTAGACATTCCCGAATGCGGGCTGGTTGCGATCCTCGACGCCGACAAGGAGGGTTTCCTTCGCTCGGAGACGTCGTTGATCCAGACGATCGGCCGCGCGGCGCGCAACGTGGAAGGTCGCGTGATTCTCTACGCCGATACGATCACCGGATCGATCGAGCGGGCGCTGGCGGAGACCGGGCGGCGGCGCGAAAAGCAGGTCGCCTACAACCAGGAACATGGAATTACGCCCGAGAGCATCAAGCGCAACGTCCACGACATCATGTCGCACCTGGCAACGCGCGACGGGGTGGTGGTCGACACCGGCGACGAAGAGCGGCCGCACCTCGTCGGCCACAACCTCAAGGCCTATATCGCCGACCTCGAGGAGCGGATGCGCAAGGCCGCCGCCGACCTCGAGTTCGAGGAAGCCGCCCGCCTCCGCGACGAAATCCGCCGGCTCGAAGAAGACGAGCTCGGAATCCCCGACCCAGACCGCGTCGCGCCGCGACCGCTCGGCCATTCCACCGAAGGCAAGCCGGGGACGAGGAAGGGGCGGTTCGGGAAGATGCAGCGGACGAGGTTCGGGGGACGGCGGTAACCAAGTAGCTGCTTGACGACCCCGATCACGTCTGCATATTCCTTTTTTCCGCAGCGCTTCCTACGGCCGTAATCGGGAAGCGACGGCGCCGTCACAGGTTGAGCGCCTCGGTCATCCGTTCCCTGCGACATCGCGTGAAGCGCGCTCGCGACGCGCGCCACTCGTTTGTCCAGGAACTGTGAAATGGCCAAGTCCGACAACGTTGACTCTTCAAAAGATGTCCTCTATAAAGGACAAGCCTTCCGACTGGCGGAAACTGACGAATTCCACCGTTGGCTCGGCTCGCTTGCCGATCGTCGCGCGATGGCTCGCATCGTCGATCGGCTCAAGCGGGCGTCGAACGGCAATTTCGGCGACGTGAAGCCTGCGGGCTCGGCCGTCTCGGAGATGCGGATCGATTACGGGCCCGGTTATCGCGTCTATTTCTTCCGGCGCGGTAAGGAACTCGTCATTCTCCTGTGTGGAGGGGACAAGAAGACGCAGAAGGCCGACATAGGCCGCGCGCTGCGGATGAAGGAAGAGATTGAACGAAGTGGTTGAAACAAGGCCGTTTGACCCAGCCGAGTACCTCCGAACCGAGGAGGATATCCTCTATTATCTTGAAGCGGCGATGGAGGGAAACGACCCCAAGCATATCGCCAGCGCGCTTGGCGATGTAGCGCGCTCGCACGGAATGAGCGACATCGCTCGCAAAGCCGGGCTTGGGCGCCAGGCTCTCTACAACGCGCTGTCTGACAACGGGAACCCGACGCTGGAAACGCTCACTGCGGTACTAAGTGCATTGGGCCTTCAGTTGACGGTTCAGAAACGCGCAGCGTGAATGAACCGCGTTACCATTTCAAAGTCTTCCGGTCCGACGACGACGGGCTATGGATCGCCGACGTGCCGGACCTGAAAGATTGCTCGTCGCACGGCGCAACGCCCGAGAAAGCGATTGCTAACATCCAAGAGGCGATCGAAGGCTGGCTGGAGACCGCGCGCGAGACCGGTCTGGAAATTCCGAAACCGCGTTATCGGCCCGCCGCAGCCTGAGCCGCGGCGAGCCGTGTTGAATTACCGAATCACGCCGTCCTTCTGCGCTTTCCACGAATACCAGTAGAGGAAAGCGGCAACGAGAATGATCACCCAGGGCATGATCGCCATTACGCCTTCCGAAAGGCTCGCCGGCATCGGGTCGATGAATTTTTGATAGCCCAGGCCGATCACCGCTCCGATCAGCGAAAGAGCGAAGGCCCAGACCGCGTACCGGTTGCGCATCAGAAGAAGGAGCGCCCCGATCAGCCCGCCCCACACTCCCAGCGCCCAGAACGCTGTCAGCCACGACGGAAGCCGGGCCCAATAGGCCAGCGCGTCCGCCGGGAACTGCGCCAGATAGGCCTGGTTGGCGGTCACCGTCATCAAATAGTCGTAACAACCGAACGCGTTCCACAGCAGTGCAAGGATACCGACGATCCACAGTTGCGCGGGCGTGCGCCCTTCGGCAGTTGTCGCCATTGCTGTTCCCCTCCAATGCGGCGCCCCCGCGCCGCCGGCAACGATGAGTCTTCGAAACGGAAATGAAGTCAAGACGGCAGGGCCAAGCCATTGCTTTCACTGGTCCGAACACCACGTTCAGCGCGAGCTAACGCGAACAATTGCAACACTGCCGCGTTGTTAAGCCAACATTGGCTCTTTGGAGCGCCGCCCGCCCGGGCCGCGCGGGGTGAACGAATGAGATTGTCCATATTGCTGGGTGCGGCGCTGGCCGTGGCGATGCCGCTGTCGGCGGCTCCGGCGCAAGGTATCTTCCGGGGCGACGAGCCGATCGCCGTCCCCCGCAACATCAAGCAGGGGATCGACTTCGTTTATGTCGATCCGCAGTTGAGCAACATTGCCAAGCGGCACCAGCGGCCGGTCAACTGGCTTCTGAGGACGATCGGTTTCGACTGGGCGACCGGGCGGCGCAACGGACCGAACCCGGTATTCATCGACCTCGCGCAGGGCCTTCGCCAATATCAGATGAGCTGGGGCCGGCTGCCGCAGATCAAGGTGCCGGCCGGTCCGACCCTCAAGCGCGGATCGACCGGCAGACGTGTCGAGTTGCTGCGAATGCGGCTCGGCCTTCCCGCAGCCGGCGGCTATGACGAGCGGCTCGAGGAGAACGTCAACGCCTATCAGCTGATCCACGGGCTCGGCTCGGACGGAATCGCGGGCAGGGCGACGATCGGCTCGCTGAACCGGGGCGCGAATTATTATCTGCGCAAGATCGCGATCAACATGGAGCGCGCGCACCGGCTTCCGCCCCGGGACCGTTTCGACCGCTATATCGTCGTAGATTCGGGCGCCGCCGAAGCCTATCTTTTCGTTCACGACCGCGTGGCCGACGGGATGCGGGTCGTGGTCGGCTCGCCCAAGACCAAGACTCCGATGATGGCGGTGATCATGCGCGACGCGCTCGCCAACCCCTATTGGAACGTCCCGCCGGAGCTCATCCGCTCGCTGACCGCCCGGCGCATCGGCGAGGACGGCCTCTCCTACCTCAAGAACTTCCATTACCAGGTATTGTCCGACTGGAGCGCGAACGGCCACATCATCGATCCGGACACCGTGAACTGGAAAGCGATCGCCTCGGGGAAGAAGCAGCCGACAATCCGCGTTCGCCAGCTTCCCGGGCCATGGAATTCGATGGGCGAGATGAAGTTCGAGATGCCCAACGATTATGGCATCTATCTCCACGACACGCCGCACAAGGAATTGTTCGACGACAAATACCGCTGGGTCAGCAACGGCTGCGTCAGGCTCGAAGACTATAAGCGCTTCGCTACCTGGGTGTTCGGCGGAGTGCCGCAACCCAGCGGTCCGACCGAGCAACGGTTCGAGCTTCCCCAGCCGGTGCCGGTGTTCATGACCTATATGACCGTCCTGGCGCGCGGCAACGGAGTGGTGTTCCGTCCGGACCCCTATGGGTTCGACGACCTCGCAATGCAGCAGATGTTCGGCCCGGGCCGCGAGCTGGCCTCGGTCGAATAGATTCAGCCGACCGGCGGGAACCTTTAGCCTGCGCTTCCATCCAATCTGACGAGCCTTTCCGATAATCGCGGAGGGCGCGTCAGGGAGGAGCGCAGTTATGATCTACAAATTGCCCGCAGCCGCGATAGCCGCGGCGATGGTCATTGCCGGACCGGCCTACGGCGTCGACGCGCCCAACGACGCGCAGATCGCGCATATCGCCTACACTGCCGGCAGTATCGACGTGGCGGCGGCCAAGCAGGCGCTCGCCAAGTCGCACAACGCCGCGGTCCGTGAGTTCGCGAGCGAAATGGTTCGCGACCACGAAGCGGTGAATATGAAAGCGCTCGAGCTGGTCAAGGCGCTCAAGGTCACCCCGCAGGACAATCCGACCAGTCAGGCGCTGAGCGAGGCCGCGGGAGAGACGATGAGCAAGTTGGCCGCCCTGGACGGCGCGGCGTTCGACAAGGCCTATGTCGACAATGAGGTTTCCTATCACAAGACGGTCAACGCTGCGCTTCAGTCGGCGTTGATTCCCTCCGCCCACAATGCGCAGCTCAAGTCGCTGCTCGAAACCGGCCTGACGCTGTTCCGCGAGCACCAGATGCACGCCGAGCACCTGGCGTCCGATCTGGATTAGAAATGCGGCGGCTTTGCCCCCCGTTCGCCGCCGCGGCGTGGGCCCTGCTGTCGATTGCGTGCCCGGCAGCAGCGGCCCCGCATGAATATCGAGTGGTCGTCGACAAGATGAAGTTCGGCGCGTTGCCGGCCGATCTGCACAAGGGCGATGTCATTGTGTGGGATAACCGCGACATGTTCCGGCACAGCGCGACAGCCAAGGGAAAATTCGACGTCGACCTTCCCGCGGGCAAGGCCGTGAGGATGCGCATCACTTCGATCGGGAGCTTCCCCTTCGTTTGCAAATACCATCCCGGGATGAAAGGCGTATTGAAGGTGTCGAAATGACCGTTCAGGCGAAGATCGATTATTTGTCCATCGACGACCTTTCGCTGGCGCGGCTGTGCGGCAACCGCGACCGGGCCGCGCTTCGCCATCTGATTACCGCGAACAACCAGCGGATGTTTCGCGCCGCGTGGAGCATTCTCAAGGACCGGGTCGAAGCGGAAGAGGCGGTTCAGGGGGCTTACCTCAATGCGTTCGCCGCGATCGGGCGTTTCGAGGGCCGCTCCTCGCTGAGCACCTGGCTGACCAGGATCGTCATCAACGAGGCGCTGGGGCGGATCCGTGCGCGGCGGGGGCGCCGGCAGCTGTTCGAAGGCGAGGGCGTGGCGTTGCTGGAGACCTATCGGGAACGTTTGTCACAAGCGTCGGAATCGCCGGCGCCGGACGCCGCGCTTGCCCGTCAGCAGCTTCGGCTCTTGATCGAGCGGGCGGTCGCCGATCTTCCGGACAGCTTCCGTTCGGTGTTCGTCCTTCGCGAGATCGAGGGTCTCAGCGTAGAGGAAACGGCGCATGCGCTGGCCATCCCGCACGCGACGGTAAAGACGCGGTTGCACCGGGCGCGGGCCCGGCTCCAGCAATCGCTCGCGCCGGAAGTGAAGAGCGCGCTGACGGGCAGCTTCCCCTTCGCGGGCGCCGAATGCGCCGCCCTTACCGAACGGGTGATGGCTGCTCTCGGTTAATCGGAACGAGCAAAAACAACTTTCCTACATCAAACCTTTTTGGTTCATTATCGCCCGACTCGCTGACCGCGGAAGGGTGACGCATGGAAATCGACTCGCTGATTGACGCCTTGCTGGATCGCGAGGGCGGCTATGTCAGCCATCCTTCCGACCGGGGCGGGCCCACCAATTTCGGGATCACCGAGGCGGTGGCGCGCGCGCACGGCTATCGCGGCGCGATGCGCAATCTGCCGCGCGAGGAGGCGGCGGCGATCCATCGCCGCCTCTACTGGCTTCGGCCCCGGTTCGACGAAGTGGCGAAACGCTCCCTCGCGGTCGCCGCGGAGATGTTCGACACCGGCGTGAATATGGGCCCGGCGGTCGCCGCAACCTTCCTCCAGCGTGCGTTGTCCGCGCTCAATCGCGACCGCAAGGACTATGCCGATCTGGTGCCGGACGGCCGCATCGGACCGGCGACGCTCGCCGCGCTGGACAAGTTCCTCGAACTTCGCGGCAAGGCGCCGGGAGAGAGCGTGCTGCTGCGCGCGCTCAATGCGCTCCAGGGCGAGCGGTACATCCGGCTCGCCGAGCGCCGCCCCGCCAATGAAGCCTTTCTCTACGGCTGGCTGGCAAACCGTATAGGTTAACAGTGGTGCGCGCGCGTGCGCGCGACGAGCGGTGAACCTGGCGAACTTTCGATTCCTGGAGATTGCGATGAAACCTCTTCCTCGACCCGGCACGTTCGCCGAGGGCCAGCGGTTGATCTACGGCTGGCTTGCGGCCGCGGCGGGCATGTTCTGCGGCACCTGCTCGGTCATGCTGGTTTGCCTGCTGATGTGGGGCGACTGGAGCGCGGATGAAGAGCATTCGATCGTCGTCATCTTCGGCGGCGCCCTCGGCGGCTTCATCATCGCGATGACGTCGGTGATCATCGGGCTTCTGCTCGGCGGTCCGGTCGGCCGGTTCAAGGGCAGCGCCGGCCGCGATGGGGTCAGTCTCGAGGCCGCGGGCGATCCGGAATGCTGAGCTTTCCTTCGGGCTTCTCGCTCAAGCTCGTCGCGGCGATCGGCTGCGCGTTGCTGCTTGCCTTGCTGCTGCATGACCGGAACCACTGGAAGGCGCGCAGCGAGCATACCGCCGCGCTGCTTGCCGCCGAGCAGTCCGCCCATGCGGCCACCGTCGCCAATTACCGCGCCGCTGCCGAGCGGGCCCGCCTCTTGGACGCCGAGAATCTCGCTCGGGCCAGGGCCGAGCAGGCCGCGATCAACGAAAGGACAGTCAATGAATTCGAAAGCCGCATTGCCGCTGCTCGCGCTCGCGCTGACAAGCTGCGCCGCCAGGCACGATCCGCCCAGTCCGGTCCCGGCGCTGGCGGAACGGCACCAGTGCCCGCGATACCCGCTTCCGCCGCGGGAACTGTTGAAGCAACCGGTGAAGACCGACTTCCTCGGTCCGACCGGCTGATCGCGACCGAACAGGCGATCCAGCTTGACGAGTTGATCGACTGGGTGAGGTCGCAGAACCGGATCGATCCGGACGGGCGCTGATCCTTGCCAGCCATTTCCAGCGGGCGCAGAGCCGCTTGGGAAATCAAAGCTGGATGACGGGGCCCGCGTCTGGTTTGGGGGAACGAATGAAGCCCGAACGAATGACCGCCTTCACCGATGGCGTGTTCGCGATCGTCATCACGATCATGGTCCTCGAGCTGCACGTGCCGGAGGGCACGGGCGTCTCCGCGCTACGTCCCGAGCTCCCGCTGTTCGGCGCCTATGTCCTCTCCTTCATTTATGTCGGGCTGTACTGGAACAACCATCACCACATGCTTCAGAGCGCGAAGCGGGTCGACGGGCGGGTGTTGTGGTCGAACCTGGGCCTGCTGTTCTGGCTCAGCCTGTTCCCCTTCGTCATCCGCTGGATCGGCGAGCGCGGCGTCACCGCCTTCCCGGTGGCGGCTTTCGGTGTGGTCCTGTTCATGGCCGCGGTCTTCTACCTGGTGCTGGAGCGGGCGCTGATCGCCGCCGAGGGAGACGAGTCGACGATCGCCAGGGCCGTCGGCGCCAGGCGAAAGGAGTGGCTCAGCCTCGCCATCTATGCGCTCGGGCTCGGCTCGGCGTTCCTGATTTCGCCCTATGTGGCGGTCGGCTGCTATGTCGCGGTGGCGATCATGTGGCTGGTTCCCGACAGGCGGTTCGAGCGCGGCTTGTAAGCCGTCGGGCTTCCTCCCACCTCAGACGGCAAGATGCATCCGGAGACGAAATTGGAAAGCTGGCACGGCACGACGATCCTCGGCGTGAAGAAGGACGGAAAGACGGTGATTGCCGGCGACGGTCAGGTCAGCCTGGGCAATACGGTGATCAAGCCCAACGCGAAGAAGGTTCGGCGCCTTGGCGACGGGGGCACTGTAATCGGCGGGTTCGCCGGAGCGACCGCGGACGCCTTCACTTTGTTCGAGCGGCTCGAAAGCAAGCTCGAGCAATATCACGGCCAGTTGCTTCGCGCCGCCGTCGAGCTCGCCAAGGACTGGCGGATGGACAAATATCTCCGCAATTTGGAGGCGATGATGATCGTCGCCGACAAGGATTCGATGCTGATCCTGACCGGCAACGGGGACGTCCTCGAGCCCGAAGGCGGCATCGCGGCGATCGGCTCGGGCGGCAATTACGCGCTGGCGGCCGCCCGGGCGCTGGCCGAATATGAGCCGGACCCGGAGGTGCTTGCGAAGCGCGCGATGGCGATCGCGGCCGAGGTTTGCGTGTTCACCAACGACCAACTCACCATCGAGACGGTTGAAGCCTGACCGGCCGCGCGGCTAGCGTGGCGGCGATGCTCCTCGATCGCCGCCAGTTCACCGCCGCAGGCTCGGCCGCACTGCTATCCGGTTGCGCGACCGTGGGGAGCCGAAGCGCAAATGCCTGCACCCCGCTCACCCCGGTCGATGTCGACGCGAGCAGGCTGATCCGGACGATCGCGGGTCTTCGCCCTTATCGGGCATCCGGATTCGTCGTCCGCGGCGAAGCGCTCGGTGGCAAGCGCCTGGTTCACAATTACGGCCATGGCGGCGGCGGGATTACGCTCAGCTGGGGAAGCTCCAAGCTCGCCACCGAAATCGGCCTTCCCGGTCATTCGGGGCCGGTCGCGGTGCTCGGCGCCGGCGTGATGGGCCTGTCGACGGCGCGGCTTGTCCAGGACGCTGGTTTCCCGGTGACGATTTACGCCGCCGCGCTTCCGCCCGATACCACCTCCAACATCGCCGGCGGCCAGTTCCACCCCTTCGCGGTCTTCCGCGAAAGCGCGGCAACGCCGGCCTTCAAGGCGCAGTTCACCCGGGCTCTCGGTTACAGCTGGCGGCGGTTCCAGATCATGGTCGGCGAGGATTACGGCGTCCGCTGGCTGCCGACCTATGTGCAAAGCGATACGCCCGAGGAGCGGCTGCTCGCGACCTTTCCGCCGTTCAATCGACTGCTCGAGCCCGCCGAGCATCCGTTCCCCCTCGATCATGTTGTCCGCTACGACACCATGTACGTGGAGGTCGGCCGCTACCTGCGCCAGCTTGTCCGCGACGTGCGGATCGCCGGCGGCAGGATCGAGGTCCGCAAGCTCGCCGGACCCACCGACATCGCGGCGCTGCCGGAAGCGCTCGTGTTCAACTGCACCGGCCTTGGCTCGCGCGAACTGTTCGGCGATACCGAGCTCCGCCCCGCGCGCGGCCAGCTCGCAATTCTCGAGCCGCAGCCCGAGGTGCGCTATGCCGCGACCGGAGGCTTCGGCTATATGTTCCCCAGGCCAGACGGAATTCTTCTCGGCGGCACCTTCGAGCTCGACGAATGGGACGCGGTAACCGACCCCGCGACCATCGCCGGGATCCTTGAATCGCACAAAAGCTTCTTCGACGCCTTCCGCTGCGTCGCTTGAACCGATGGACCGAGCGACCAATCTACCGTGGCGATGAACTATCAATCCCCGATTTCGGACCCGTCGGTCGCGCTCAAGGACAAGCTCACTCCAAAGGCGATCGTCGCCGCTCTCGACGAGCATATCGTCGGCCAGAACGATGCGAAGAAGGCCGTCGCCGTCGCGCTGCGCAATCGCTGGCGTCGGCAGCAATTGAGCCCCGAGCTTCGCGACGAAGTGACTCCCAAGAACATCCTGATGATCGGCCCCACCGGATGCGGGAAGACGGAGATCAGCCGCCGGCTCGCCAGGCTCGCCGATGCGCCGTTCGTGAAGGTCGAGGCGACCAAGTTCACCGAAGTCGGCTATGTCGGCCGCGACGTCGAGCAGATCGCCCGCGACCTGGTCGAGGAAGCGGTGCGGCTGGAGCGCGACCGGCGGCGCGACAAGGTCCGCAAGGCTGCCGAGGACGCGGCGATGGAACGGCTACTCGACGCACTCACCGGCAAGGGGTCGAGCACCGCCACGCGCGACAGCTTCAGGCAGCGGTTCGCCGAGGGCAGTCTCGGCCAGGCCGAAGTCGAGATTGAAGTCGACGATGCGTCGGCAATGCCGTTCGAGATTCCCGGAATGGGCGCCCAGGTTCTCGATCTGAAATCGATCATGGGCAAGGCGATGGGTCAGGGACCGCGCACGCGCCGCAAGCTCAAGGTTCCGGACGCCTTCGCCCGGCTGACCGAGGAGGAAGCGGACAAAAGGGTCGATCCCGACGACATCAACCGGGTGGCGCTTGCCGACGCGGAGGCCAACGGGATCGTTTTCCTCGACGAGATCGACAAGATCGCGGTCAGCGACGTTCACGGCGGATCGATCAGCCGCGAAGGCGTCCAGCGCGACCTTCTGCCGCTGATCGAGGGAACGACCGTCGCGACCAAATACGGACCGCTCAAGACCGACCATATCCTGTTCATCGCCTCAGGGGCGTTCCACCTTGCCAAGCCCGCCGATTTGCTTCCCGAGCTTCAGGGGCGGCTTCCGATCAGGGTGGAGCTCAAGGCGCTGACGGAAGAGGACTTCGTCCGAATCCTGTCGCAGACGCGCGCCAGCCTTACCGAGCAGTACAAGGCGCTTCTCGGCACCGAGGAGGTCACGGTCGAATTCGCGGATGACGGGATCGCCGCGCTCGCCCGGTTCGCCGCCGAAGTGAACGACGCGATCGAGAATATCGGCGCGCGGCGGCTCCAGACGGTGATGGAAAAGCTGCTCGAGGACGTCAGCTTCGAGGCCGAGGAGCGCAAGGGCGAGACGCTGACAGTCGACGCCGGGTTCGTTGAGGAACAGCTCGCCGGAATCGCCCGAAACGCCGACCTAAGCCGCTATGTGCTCTAGCTTGACTTCAAGTCCGATGCGCATAGATTATGCGCATGGCTGCTTCTGCTTCCCGTCGCCGCAGGACCGCTACAAACGTGTCGCTGGACGCGGAGTTGGTGGCTGAAGCGAAAGATCTCCGGGTGAATCTTTCGCAGGCTTCGCAGCTCGGCGTCGAAAACGCCGTCAAAGAAGCGCGCGCCAAACGTTGGCTCGAGGAAAATCGCGAGGCGCTAGAATCCTCGAATGCCTGGGTTGAGAAAAACGGCCTCCCGCTCGCGAAGTATCGGCTCTTTTGACGGGGCGCGGCCATTTCGCAGTTTGATGTGCATGCGTTGGGATCTGGTCTGGTCATCGACTGTCAGGCCGACCTGCTCAGCGACCTCAATACGCGTTTCGTTGTTCCTCTGATCCCATTCGACGGCGCGCCGCGGCCCGCACGCCGGTTCAATCCTGTCTTCAGAATCGGCGACCGCGACTACGCCATGGAGACGCAATTCGCCGGGTCGGTTGAGAAGCGTGAACTGGGAAGCATTGTCGCCTCGCTCAAGGAATATTCTTTCGAAATCACAGCCGCGCTGGACGTTCTGATTAGCGGGGTGTGAGGTCAGCTGTGCGATATCTCCATGTCAGGCCGCCGACGAAGGGCGGCCAGAGGCTGGTCTTGACGCCTGCGATGCGAAGCTTGTTCGCCGCCCAGCTGTTGCAGGTCCGAAGCGCGTTGAAGCGGCCGTTGGCGCGATAGAAGGAATCGCAGCAGCCGTAGCCGGGATGGTCGATCAGGATCGGGCGGCCGTCCTGGCCGAGCGTGAAATCGCTTCGGATCGCGGCCCATAGCCGGCGATATTCCTCGGGTCGCAAGCGGATTTCGCGCGCCGCATAGGCCGGATCGTCGACCCATTCGACGTGGAGCACGCGCTCGCCGCCGGTGAGCGCCGCCCAGACGGTTCTCGGGCGAATATCCCACCAGCTCGGCGTCTCCAGATAGACCCGCTCCTCGCCGGACCCGAAGGCGACCCATTGCGCTTCGGCCGGTGCCGATGCAGCATCGCTTGGCGGGACCAGTGGCGACCAGTCGAGGCCCTGGACGCGCGCGGGCATGACGATGTCGGTATGGATTCCGTTGTCGGCGAGATAGATGGTGATCCCGCGCTCCGGTTCGGTCCAGTTGGCGTTGACCGGAATCAGCGAGCCGATCAGAGCCGCGAGCAAATAGGCCGCCGGGATTGCAAGCAGCGCGGTTAGAAGACGAGCGGCCAGCGAGCCATTCGACCGCCTCCGTCGTCCGCGCCTTCGCCGCTTCGGCTTGCCTTCGCCCATGCGCCTGCCTAGATGCGCCTCGCCGTCGAAAACAACGGCAATAGTCGGGGCGTAGCGCAGCCTGGTAGCGCATCACACTGGGGGTGTGGAGGTCGCTGGTTCGAATCCAGTCGCCCCGACCATCCCATCAAGGAAAGCTCTCTTTCGCGAATGTTCATGCCATCCCTTTTGACCTCGACCGCCGCATCGGCAACGGCCGCCCAGCCTGGCGGTGCATCGGCGATGCTGGTCGGAATCCTCCCCTGGGTACTGATCTTCGTGATCTTCTACGTGCTGATGATCAGACCGCAGCAGAAACGCGCCAAGCAGCATCAGGCCGAGCTCGCGGCGGTCAAGAAGGGCGATGAGGTGATTACCGGCGGCGGGCTTCGCGGGCGGGTGACGAAAGTCTCCGACGCCGAGGTCGAGGTCGAGATCGCGCAGGGCGTGAAGGTCCGGGTCGTCAAGGCGACTCTGACCCAGGTGCTGAAGCCAGATTCGAAGCCGGCGAACGACTAAATGCTCGATTTTCCCCGCTGGAAGGTGCTGTCGATCTGGGGCGTCATCGTCCTCGGTCTATTGTTCGCGATCCCCAGCGTCGTGCCCAAGGCCTATTCCGACAGCTGGCCCAGCTGGCTGCCCAATGCCCGGATCAGCCTCGGCCTCGACCTTGCCGGCGGAAGCCAGCTTCTGCTCGAGGCGGACGCCCAGGATGCCGCCAAGCAACGCCTTCAGGCGATGGAAGACACGGTCACGACCGAAATCCGGCGCGGCGATCCGCCGATCCAGATTTCGGACGTCTCGACCAGCGGCGGCAGGGTCACGTTCACGGTCCGCAATCCGGCACAGGTCGACGCAGCCGTCGAGCGGCTACGGGCGATAACGCGGCCGGTGGGGCTAACCGGATCGCGCGACTGGGATGTCGGGGTCGTCGACCTCAACCGGGTCGTCCTTACCCCGACCGAAGGCGGGTCGCGGCAGGCGCTCAAGGACGCGATGACCGTGGCCCGCGACGTGGTCCGCCGCCGGATCGACCCGCAGGGCACCAAGGAAGTGACGGTCATCAACCAGGGCGACAACCGGATCCTGGTGCAGGTCCCCGGGGTCGAAAATCCCGATGCCTTGAAGAAGCTGATCGGCCAGACCGCGCGGCTTGAATTCAAATTGGTCGATCAGTCGGCCGATCCGCAGCAGGTCGCGCAGGGCCACGCGCCCGCTGGAAGCCAGGTGCTGCCGATGGCGGACGGAACCGGCGCGATCGCGGTCAAGCGCCGCGTGATGGTGTCCGGCGAGCAGGTCGTGAACGCGCAGCAAAGCTTCGACCAAGACGGCCGCCCCGTCGTCGATATTACGTTCAACGCGGCCGGCGCCCGCCGCTTTGGCCGGGTGACCCAGGAGAACGTCAACAAGCCCTTCGCGATCATCCTCGACGACAAGGTGCTCTCCGCGCCGAACATCAACGAGCCGATCCTCGGCGGACGCGCCCAGATCATGGGCAATTTCACCGTCGAGAGCGCCAACGACCTCGCCATCTCGCTTGCCTCGGGCAAGCTGCCGGTGAAGCTCAACGTCATCGAAGAGCGAACGGTCGGCCCCGAGCTGGGCAAGGATTCGATCCAGAAGGGCGTCGTCGCGAGCATCGTCGCGACGGTCGCGGTCATCCTGTTCATGCTCGTCACCTACGGACGCTTCGGGATCTACGCGACTCTTGCTTTGATCGTGAACGCGATCATGATCCTCGCCGGCCTCGCCATCTTCGGATCGGCGCTGACGCTTCCGGGGATCGCCGGGTTCGTCCTAACCATCGGCGCCGCCGTCGACGCCAACGTGCTGATCAACGAGCGAATACGCGAGGAGCAGAGACGCGGCCGCAAGGTCATCGATTCAATCGAGACCGGCTATAGGGAAGCGTCGACAGCGATTTTCGACGCCAACATCACCAACGTCATCGCGGCCGCACTGATGTGGTATTTCGGCTCGGGTCCGGTGCGCGGCTTCGCGGTCGTGCTGATGATCGGAATCGTGACCTCGGTCTTCACCGCGGTGAACTTCACCCGGATGCTGGTTGCGCAATGGGTCAAGCGCTCGCGTCCGCGCGCGCTTCACATTTGAGGGTCCCGCGATGAAGCTCCTGAAACTCGTTCCCGACAACACCAACCTCGACTTCATGCGCTGGCGGAACATCGCTCTGGTGCTGTCGATCCTGGTCACCATCGCGAGCCTCACCATCGTCGCGGTTCGCGGGCTCAACCTGGGAGTCGACTTTGTCGGCGGCCAGATGGTCCGCGCGACCTTCTCCCACGCGATCAACGTCGAGGAGCTTCGGAGCAAGGTTAACGGGCTCGAGCTCGGCGAAGCCAACATCCAGGAGTACGGCGGGCCTCGCAGCTACCAGATTCGCCTGCCCAAGCCCGAAGGCGGCGCCGCCGCGGCGAGCCGCGCCATCACCAAGGTGCGGACGATGATCCTCACCGAATACACCGACGCGCGGGTCGACGCCGGCGAATCGGTGTCCGGCAAGGTCAGCGAGGAGCTGGCGACGGACGGCGCGCTTGCGATCGGCCTGGCCATGCTCGGAATCGCGATCTACATCTGGTTCCGCTTCGAATGGCAGTTCGGGGTCGGCGCACTGGTTACCCTGTTCCACGACGTCTCGATGACCCTGGGATTCTTTTCGGTGACCCAGCTGCAATTCGACTTGAACGTCGTCGCGGCGATACTGACCATCGTTGGTTATTCGTTGAACGACACGGTCGTCATTTACGACCGGATTCGAGAGAATCTGCGCAAGTTCAGGAAGATGGCTATCATCCCGTTGCTCAACCTCTCGCTCAACGAGACCCTGTCGAGGACGATGGTCACGTCGCTTTCGATTCTCCTCGCTTTGGGCATGCTGATGCTGTTCGGGCCCGAGGTGATCTTCGGACTGACCATAGCGATCTTCGTCGGAATCTTTGTCGGCACCTATTCGTCGATCTACATTTCGTCGCCGGTTCTGGTGTGGCTGGGCGTGACTCCCGACAGCTTCGTCCGGGCCGATGCGGTCGACACACCCGGGAGCCAGCCGGCCTGAACCGTTCAGGGGAGGTTCGTCATCGCCCGCGCAGGCGGACCTTGCCTGCATGGGAGGCAACGCTAATGAGGAAGCCATGTCGACAATGACCCGTATCGCCGCAGTGGTGCTTGCCGGCGCGCTCGTTCTTCCGATGGCCGGCTGCGCCAGGACCAAGACGTCGAGCGACGTCGGTTACATCGCTCGCGACGTCAACACGCTCTACGCGCTCGCCAAGTCCCGTCTCGACGAGGGCCGTTACGATGATGCCGCCAAGCTTTTCGACGAAGTCGAGCGTCAGCATCCCTATTCGATCTGGGCGAGGCGGTCGCAGCTGATGAGCGCGTTCAGCCATTATATGGCCCGCGATTATGTCGACGCGGTCAGCTCGGCCCAGCGATTCATCACGATCCATCCGGGCAACAAGGATGCGCCCTACGCTCATTATCTGGTGGCGATGAGCTATTATGAGCAGGTCACCGACGTGACCCGCGACCAGCGGGCGACCCAGCAGGCGCTCAATTCATTCGGCGAGCTGATTCGGCGCTATCCGGAGAGCCGTTATGCCTCGGATGCCCGGCTCAAGATGGATCTGCTTAGGGATCATCTTGCCGGCAAGGAGATGGAGGTCGGGCGCTATTACGAGCGATCGGGCAAGTGGCTCGCCGCCAACCTTCGTTTCCGCAAGGTCGTCGAGGATTATCAGACGACCAGTCATACACCGGAGGCGCTGGAGCGGATGGTGGAAACCTATCTCGCGCTCGGGATTCCCGAGGAAGCGCACAAGTCCGCCGCGGTGCTGGGCGCCAATTATCCGGGAAGCGAGTGGTACAAGCGCGCTTACGAGCTGATCCAGCGGCACTCGAAGGCGCCGCAGCCGCAGCCGCAGGGATGATCCTCAAAGCGAGTCGCCGGTGCTGAGGCGGCTCGCGATCCGCAACGTCGTCCTGATCGACTCGCTCGACATCGAGTTCGAGCCCGGACTCGGCGTGCTTACCGGAGAGACCGGCGCAGGCAAGTCGATCCTTCTCGATTCGCTGGGGCTGGCGCTTGGCGCCCGCGCCGATAGCGCTCTGGTCCGGCAGGGCGAGACCAGCGCATCGGTCGCGGCGGAGATCGAGCTGTCGGCCGGTCATCCGGTGCAGGCGCTTCTCGAGCAGCAGGCGGTCGAGTGCGAACGCGGCGAGCCGCTCCTGCTGCGGCGGACTCTCAAAAGCGACGGCGGCAGCCGCGCCTTCGTCGGCGCAAGCCAGGTCGCGGCCGGCACTCTTCGCGACGTCGCGGCGCTCGCGGTCGAGGTGCACGGCCAGCACGATGACCGCGGCCTTCTCAATCCGCGCGGCCACCGAGCGTTGCTCGATCTGTTCGGAGCGATCGACACAGGGGCGCTCGAACGAGCCTGGGCGAAGGTCAGCGAGGTCGAACAGGCCCTTGCCGCGGCGCGCGCCGCCGCCGCCGAAGCGGAGCGCGACCGCGAATGGCTGACCCATGCCGTCGGCGAGATCGAGGCGCTTGCGCCGGCGGAGGGCGAGGAAACCGGCCTGGCCGAGGAACGGTCGGCAATGCAGGCGGGCGAGAAGGCCGGGGACGCGCTGCAGGGCCTCGACGAGTTGCTCGGCGGGTCGGAAGGCGCGCTCGCGCAGCTTCGCCAGGCCGCCCGGCGGATCGAACGCGGCGCCGCCGACCATCCACTGCTCGCCGAGGCCCTGGCATCGCTCGACCGCGCCCTGATCGAGGCGCATGAGGCCGAGGACAGGATCGCCCGCGCCGCCGAGGCAATGGCCTTCGACCCGGCGCGGCTGGAAGCGGTCGAAGCGCGCCTGTTCGACATTCGGGCGCTTGCGCGCAAGCATCGGGTCGAGCCGGATGCGTTAGCGGCTCTCGGTGAACAGCTTCGCTCGCAGCTTGGCGATATCGAGGCTGGCGGCGAGCGGATCGAAGCGCTCGACCGCGAGCTTGGGCAAGCTCGGGCAGACTATTCGGCGGTTGCGCGGGAGGTGAGCGCCAAACGCCACGAAGCGGCCCGGCGGCTCGATTCGGCGATGGCATCGGAGCTTGCGCCGCTCAAGCTCGATTCCGCGCGGTTCCGGACAGCGATCGGCGAGGCCGAGCCGGGCCCGAACGGGACCGATCGCGTGGAGTTCGAGGTTTCGACAAACCCGGGCGCGCCCTTCGGCGCGCTGACCCGGATCGCCAGCGGCGGCGAGCTGTCGCGATTCATCCTGGCGTTGAAGGTGGCACTCGCCGAGGCCGGTAGCGCGGCGACGATGATCTTCGACGAGATCGACCGCGGCGTCGGCGGTGCCGTTGCAAGCGCGATCGGCGAGCGGCTGGCGCGGCTTGCGATAGACAGCCAGGTGCTGGTCGTCACCCATTCGCCGCAAGTCGCGGCGCGGGCAAGCCATCACTACCGGATCGAAAAATCGCACGACGGCGGCGCCACCCGAACCCTGGTCCGCCGCCTCGACGCCGGAGAACGGCGCGAGGAGATCGCGCGGATGCTCTCGGGTGCGTCGATCACCGACGAAGCGCGGGCGCAGGCCTCGCGGCTGCTCGACGCCGCGTGACGAGCTATGTCGCCTTGCTGCGCGGGGTGAACCTGATGGGCAGCACGACTTTGCGGATGAGCGATTTGAAGGCGATCGCCGAACGGCTCGGGCTTGAGCGCCCGCGCACCTTCATCGCGAGCGGCAACCTGCTGTTCACGAGCGAGAAGAGTGAGCTCTCGATCAAGACGGCGCTCGAGACGGCGCTGAAAAAGCATATGGCGCGTGATGTCGGGGTGATGGTCCGCACCGCGGGCGAGATCGAGCAAGTAGTGGCGGACAACCCGTTCGCGGATCAGCCCGGCAACCGGGTGGTCGCCATCTTCCTCGATTCCGCGCCGGGGAAAGATTCGCTGGATCATGCCAAAGGCGTCGCCGACGAGCGGATGGCCCTCGGCAAGCGCGAAATCTATGTGCATTATCCAGGCGGGCAGGGCCGTTCGAAGCTGCGCATTCCCGCGGCCGTCGCGGGCACCGCGAGGAACATGAACAGCGTGGCGAAAATCGCCGCTTTGGCCAAGGAGGCGACGTGAGCAAGCAGGCGCAAGTGCCGTTGGACTTCGAGGGCGAAAGCCTCGAAAGCGTATTCGTCGGGCGGCGCGACAGCGAGCCGCGACCGACGGTCATCCTCATCCCGACGGTGATGGGCGTCACCGAGCTGGAGATCGGCTTCGGCAAGCAGCTGGTCGAGCTGGGCTACAATGCCTTCGTCGCCGACCTGTTCGGCAAGGACTTCCGGGGCGCCGAGCGCGACACGATGTTCGGCGAGATGACCCGCCTTCGCGGCGACAGGGCGGCGCTCAGGCGGCGATTGTTGGCAATTCTCGACCAGGCGCGGGGGCTCGACGAGGTCGAATCGGGCTCGATTCTCGTCGCCGGCTATTGCTTCGGCGGCCAGTGCGCGCTCGACCTTGCTAGAAGCGGCGCGGACATTGCCGCCGCGGTCAGCTTCCACGGCCTGTTCGATCCGCCCGGCCTTCCGCCCGAGAAGATCAGCGCCAAGGTGGTCTGCTTCCACGGCTGGGACGATCCGATGGTCCCGCCCGAAGCGGTCGTCGCGCTTGGAAAGGAGCTGACCGAGGCGGGCTCCGACTGGCAGATCCACGCGTACGGCCACGTCGGCCACGGCTTCACCAACCCGCACGCAAGCGATCTCCAGATCGACGGAGTCGCCTATAATGCGCTGGCGGCGGAGCGGTCGTGGACCAGCTTCATCAACCTGCTCGAGGAATTGTTTGGCTAACCCTCTCCGGCTCGCGGGAGAGGGTTGGGTGAGGGCCTGTTCCCTTCTATTCTCGTGACTATGGCGGAGCGCTCAGCACGAAGGCCGGCCCTCACCCCGGCCCTCTCGCGCCAGCGGGAGAGGGAGCATGACTGAAGCCGAGGCGGCCAACAGGCTGATGCGGCTGGCGAAGCTGATCGCCCGTCACGACAGGCTCTACCACGACAAGGACTCGCCGGAGATTTCCGACGCGGACTATGACTCGCTGGTCCGCGAGAATCGCGAGCTTGAGGAGCGCTTCCCGCACCTGATCCGTGCCGATTCACCGTCCGGGCGGCTCGGCGCGGCGCCGACGGGCGCGCTCGCGAAGGTGGCGCATGCGCGGCCGATGCTCAGCCTGGAAAACGCCTTTTCCGACGAGGAGATCGCGGAGTTCATCGGCCGCATAAAGCGATTCCTCAACCTGCCCGAAAGCGCCGCCGTGCCGGTGACCGCCGAGCCGAAGATCGACGGGCTGAGCTGCTCGCTGCGCTACGAGAATGGCGAGCTGGTGCTTGCCGCGACGCGCGGGGACGGAACGGTGGGCGAGGATGTGACGCCCAATGTCCGGACGATTGGCGACATTCCTCAACTCCTCCCCTCCCCTTCTGGGGAAGGGCCGGGGGTGGGGGAGTCGGGGGAAGGCAACCGCAGCTCGCCCGACTCCCCCGCCCCTTCGCCGCTGCGCGGCTCTTCCCCGCCCCTGGAGGGGCGGGGAGTGGTGCCCGCCATCTTGGAAGTGCGCGGCGAGGTTTACATGTCCAAGGCCGATTTCGAGGCCTTGAACGAGCGGCAGGAAGCGAGCGGCGGGAAGATTTTCGCCAACCCGCGCAACGCCGCGGCCGGCTCTCTACGCCAGAAGGACCCGGCCATTACCGCGGCCCGGCCATTGCGCTTTTTCGCGCACGGCTGGGGCGAGCTTTCCGCGCCGCTTGCCGAAACGCAATTCGAGGCGATGCGGCGCATCGAAGTGCTTGGCTTCCCCGTCAGCCCGCTCCTGATCCAGTGCAACGGCGTCGAGCAGATGCTCGCCCATTACCGGGCGATAGAGAAAGCCCGCGCCGAGCTTCCGTTCGACATCGACGGAGTCGTCTACAAGGTCGACCGGCTCGATCTCCAGCAGCGGCTCGGCCAGGTCGCGCGGGCGCCGCGCTGGGCGCTGGCGCACAAATTCCCGGCGGAGAAGGCCGAGACGACGCTGGAGGCGATCGACATACAGGTTGGGCGGACGGGTAAGCTGACGCCGGTGGGGCGCCTGAAGCCGGTCGGGGTGGGCGGCGTCATCGTGGCCAACGTCACGCTCCACAACCGTGACGAGATCGCGCGGCTGGGCCTGCGGATCGGCGACCGGGTCCGAATCCAGCGCGCCGGCGACGTCATCCCGCAGGTGGTCGAGAACCTCACGCGAGACGAGCCGCGCGATGCCTACGCCTTCCCCGACCATTGCCCCGAATGCGGCAGCGAGGCGGTCGCGGCCGAGGGCGAGGTCGACGTCCGCTGCACCGGCGGGCTGATCTGCCCGGCGCAAAGGTTCGAGCGGTTGCGCCATTTCGTGTCGCGCGGCGCGCTCGACATCGAGGGGCTGGGCGAGAAGAGCATCGCCGAGTTCATCGACCTGGGCTGGCTGAGCTCGCCCGCCGACATCTTCCGGCTCCGGCGGTTTCGCGACGAGTTGGTCGGACGCGAAGGCTGGAAGGACAAGTCGGTCGACAACCTGCTCGCCGCGATCGAGGCAAAGCGCGAGCCGGACCCGGCGCGCTTCCTGTTCGGGCTTGGAATCCGCCATGTCGGAATCGTCACCGCACGCGATCTTCTGAAATGCTTCGCGACCATCGAGGAATTGCGGCG
>DASTIF010000091.1:0-6020 GCA_035717805.1 Sphingomicrobium sp. | reverse complement strand
GACACGGGATTCGCCGGGAGCGTCGTCGGCAACCAGTGCATGCGGTCGAGCGCCGCCCCCAGCGGAGCGGCCGTCGCCAGAATCATCATCCGCTTGTGAAAGCCGGCATCGCGATCGCGTGCTCGAAGACCGATCGTCAGGAACAGCGCGAACAGGATTCCGGCTTGGATCTGCAACAGCAGGATATTTTCGAGCCTCGGAACCACGGGCGTCAGCGCTTCGCGCACCGGCGGAGGGCCAAAGTGCGCGCCGTTCCACACCTGGTGATACATGGTCGGCGCCAGGATGAACCCAACGATGACGAGCGCCGGCGCCAGCACCATCGCCAGCAGCCCGAGCCGGCGATGAAGGTCGCACCTGCCTTTCGCGACCAGCACGGTCTGCGTCAGAAGCAGCATCAGGAACGATCCCATCAGCACTGCGTGGGCGTGCAGCACCAGCGGGAACGGCGGCCTTAGACCAGCCTTCACCGCTGCGATCTTGCCCAGCGCGTCCGGAATGAACCCGGTTAGGACGATGACGATGAACCACGCAGCCATGACCACGTAGATCCATCGGTCGACCGAATGCGCCCGGGGCGTGCCCGACAGCATATCCGGCCTGCGCCCCTCCTCGACCAGCTTGCCCGCGATTGTCGCCATGGGCGGTCCCCGTTGCCAGCGCTGACGATGCTAGCACGGTCCGCGAGGCCGGCAATAGCCGCTTTCGGCCCTGCCTGGCCCTCTCCCCTTCGCGGGAGAGGGCGGACTCGTCCGCAGGACGAGCCGGGAGAGGGGCTATGCCCTCGCTTTCACCCTTGCGTGCACCTTCTCCGCCACCTCTTTCAGAGTCGCTTGAAGTCTGTTGAGCTGAGAGGCTGCAGAAGAGCGAGGGTCGTAGCGGCTGACCAGATACTCACGTGTGCTCGTGAGTGACTCCAGGTGCGCTTCAGTGCGCTTCCGCAACACGAGTCCATGCGACCGCGCGAACTCCAGCCTCTTCGACAGATTGTGCTGATAGCTCCTGACCTGATTGTGAGGCGCGCCCGCCCAGACGAGGAATGCGTTCAAGTACAGCTCAAGCGCGTGGATCGCCGTCAGCCGATATGGCGCCCGACTAAGCGGCTTGCCCCGGCGGCCCGCGGGCAACAATGTCTCCGATGCTCTCCTATATTCGTCTGCTAGCGCGAGCATCTCGCGCGGCTCCGGGCCCTCGCCTGGATAGAATTTCAGCCCCTCGACCGACATGCATTTCGCGATACCCGAAGCGGGTAACAAACGGCTTAAAGCCGCCGCACTCGCGGCAATCCGCTCCTCGTCTCGCCCAGCTCCGTCATCGCCCAGACCATCGCGTCGGCCCGATCCGGCGACCGTCCCGGCCCTTCATATTCGCCGCCCGCGACCATTCCCGCCATCTGATCCTCGAGGCCAGGGAAGCTCCCGCACAGGAACGCCCTGCCCGCCTCGAACCGCAACGCCACCGGCTCCGCCCGCGCCACCTTGCCCTTCGACGCATGCACCAGCTTCACCTTCACCGGACAGACGGCCGCCTTGAGCACGCTGGCGACCATCGCCCCGCCATTGTTCGCCTCCGCGACGACGATCGACGCGCCCCACCGTGCGGCCGCGGCCGCGACCCGATTCGCCCAGCCCTCCGGGCTCAACCCCTGCACCGTCTCGTCCGCGATTACGTAAAGCGCATCGCCGCTCCGCCCGCACACGACGATCCCGCAGGCATCGCACCCCTCGCCAACCCCCGCCGGCGGATCGACCCCGACAACGATCCGCTCGTAAGCCCCCTCTCCTTCAGGGGAGGGGGTTTGGGGGTGGGGCAGGCGCACCCGCTCGATCAACTCCCGAGTCCAGAGCGCCCCCTCGATCTCCTCGATCAGCTCGCCGTCCAGCTCCTGCCGCCCGACCCGGGTGCCGCCATAGGTCGCCACCATCATCTCGACGAAATGCTCGTCCAGATTGATGTTCTCGTCCGTCCGGCCGGTCGTGGTGATCGTCCGCTCGTCGCCGCGAATCCGCTTCAACAGGTCGATCGTCCTCGGAGTCGTCGTCACAAGCGCCCGCGGCCGCCGCCCGCGCCGAAGCCCGAACTGCAGATTGTCCCAGCTCGCCTCGGCGCAGCGCCATTTGGCGAGCTCGTCGCACCAGGCGAAATCATGTTCCGGCCCGCGAAGCCCGTCCGGATTGTCGCCGGAAAAAAGCTGCGCCTCGCTCCCGTTCGGCCAGCGCAGCCGCCCCAGGCTCGGCTCCCATTTCACCCGGCTGCGGTTTGTCTTCGCGACGTTGAGAATGCCGCTGACGCCCTCGACCATCACCCGCCGGGCCTCGTCGATGGTCGCTCCGACCAGAGCGATCCGCACTCCCGGCCGGCTGCGCGCAATTTTCTCGATCCACTCCGATCCGGCGCGTGTCTTCCCGAACCCGCGCCCGGCCATCATCAGCCAGGTTCGCCAGCCCTCCAGCCGCGGCGGCAGCTGGCTGTCGTGCGCCCAGGTCTCGAAATCCGCGTCCAGCGCAAGCAGGTCCGCCGCGGTCATGCTCCAGATGAGCCGGCGCTGCTCTTCGCGCGATGCGGACAGGAGCAAGCGAATGAACCCGCTCACGGACTTGAACCGCACTTGCCGTCCTATTTGCCCGATTCGGTTCGCTTGCGAAGCCGTTGAAGCTTCTGAAATATCCGCTCACGCACTTCCTCGATGTCCTGTTCGTCGGGTTCGTTCATCGCCTCGGCGGCGGTGTCGCGGTGCATTCTCAGCAATGTCAGCGCGACCGCGTTCGGATAGTCGCGGATGCGCTCTTCCGATCCGTCCTTGCGAACGACGATCTTCTCGCTGCCGTTCAGCGACCGCTCGAGTATCGCCAGCTCGAGCCGCTGATAAGCGGAGGCGATCGCCTCGCAGCAGCTCGCCCGGAACGCGGCGTTGGTCTTGCGCCGCTGCCTGGCGCCGCTGGTCGAAACGCCCGCGGCCTCCGCCGCGCGTGTCAGATTGCACGTCTCGGCCAGCGCCTCGACGAACGCCTGCTCCTTCGCCCTCGTCCAGTCGCGCTTCGATCGCTTGCGGGCCTTGGGCGCGGCGCCGCCGACAATCGTCAGCTCCCCCGATTTCACCCCGCTCTTGCCCAATGTTCTCGCCTCCCGGTCATCCTGAGGAGCCGTCCTGATCGTCTCGGGACGGCATCTCGAAGGACACATGAAAAAGGGCCGCGGCGGCTGGCGCCCGGCCCGAATCGCTAATTCTCGACTGTGCCAATATGTACCGGAACAGCGTTACGATGTCAAGATGTTTTTATCCAGATAGGTTCTGCGATCGACATTGAGCAATCGACTTGACGGGGGTTTTGCGCCTGTTCAGCTTCGCGCAAGGCACGTCCGAAGAGGGGGCCTTTGGAAGACCTTTTTGAAGGGGGACTCGCAAATGAATTTCAAGGCATGTTTGACCGTCATGGCGACGCTCGGATGCGCCTCCGTGGCGCCCGCGCAATCGCCTCCCGCCGGCGTCCGCGCCGCTCCAGCCGCGGTGATGCACCTCGAGCCTTACCGTAGGACCGTCGCCGTTCGGGTCGAAGCCAACGGCCGCAAGGGCCTGTTCGCGTTCGACAGCGCCAGCGGAATCACCCTCGTCACGCCCGCCTTTGCCAAGGCGGTCGGCTGCACACCCTGGGGAGAGCAGGTCGGCTATTCGATGACCGGACATCGCTACGCCTTGCCGCGCTGCGACAACGTCCGGCTGACCATCGACGGCACCCCGCTGACCGTGCCGGTCGCCGAAGTACTCGACCCGACCGAATTGTTCGCTCCTGGCGCGACGCCCATCGACGGCGCCATCGCGCTCGACGTGTTCGACGGCAAGGTCGTGACGATCGACGCCGCCGGCGGACAGCTGATAATCGAATCGCCCGCATCGCTCGCCGAGCGGATCAGGGACGCGCGCGAGCTTCCGCTTCGCATCGCCCGCGAAAGCGGTGGCGTCGCCTTGTCCACCTTTGTGCAAGTACCGACGGCGCGCGGCCCGCTGTCGTTCGAGCTCGACACGGGCAACGGCGGCACCCTGCTCGTCCACAAGGCCTATGCGTCCGCGCTCGGGCTCGACCCCGACGCCAAATGGCCCGCCAGGGCCTCGTTCGAGGTTGCCCCGGGTATCAAGGCGGAAGGCGTGATCTTCGTGAAGGACGACCTCGACCTCAACGGCAATCTCGGGATGCCCTTCCTCAAGGACTGGATCGTAACCCTCGATCTGAAGAACAGCCGGATGTGGATACAGCCGACGAAATCGGTTCCGCCGCCCGGGATGGGAGTCCCGCCCGAGCTTCCCAAGCCTTAGCCCCGCCGGCGCGACAAATTCGCGCCGCGCCGTTGCCCGATTTGGTCGCGCCGTCTAAGCGGGCGCCGCATCCGCCGCCGATCGAGGCGGCCGGCCCAGCATTCGAAGGGAGACGAGGAGTCGCATGGCTCGCAAGAAGATTGCGTTGATCGGCGCCGGAATGATCGGCGGAACCCTGGCCCACCTCGCCGCGATGCGGGAGCTCGGCGACATCGTCCTGTTCGACATCGTCGACGGCGTCCCGCAGGGCAAGGCCCTCGACATCGCCGAGGCCGCGCCGGTCGACGGCTTCGACGCCAAGCTCAAGGGCACGTCCGATTACGCCGACATCGCCGGAGCCGACGTCTGCATCGTTACCGCCGGCGTGCCGCGCAAGCCCGGAATGAGCCGCGATGACCTGCTCGGAATAAACCTCAAGGTGATGAAGGCCGTCGGCGAGGGCATCAAGGCGCACGCGCCCGACAGCTTCGTCATCTGCATCACGAACCCGCTCGACGCGATGGTCTGGGCGCTCCGCGAATATTCGGGACAGCCGCACAACATGGTCGTCGGAATGGCCGGCGTGCTCGACAGCGCGCGGTTCCGCCATTTCCTCGCGGAGGAGTTCGGCGTCTCGGTCGAGGACGTCACCGCCTTCGTGCTCGGCGGCCACGGCGACACGATGGTGCCGATCGTCGACTATTCGACCGTTGCCGGAATCTCCATCCCCGACCTCATCAAGATGGGCTGGAGCACGCAGGAGCGGATCGACGAAATCGTCAAGCGCACTCGCGGCGGCGGCGGCGAAATCGTCGCGCTGCTGAAAACCGGATCGGCTTATTATGCGCCGGCGACCTCGGCGATCGCGATGGCCGAGAGCTTTTTGAAGGACAAGAAACGCGTCTTGCCCTGCGCCGCCCACCTCGCCGGGCAATATGGAGTCGACGACCTTTATGTCGGCGTGCCCTGCGTGATCGGCGAAAAGGGGGTCGAGCGGGTGGTCGAAATTGCCCTCGATCAACAGGCGCAGGAAAACTTCAACGTCAGCGTCGACGCGGTCAAGGAACTGCTCGTGGCGTGCAAGGCGATCGACGGGTCGCTGGGTTGATCAGGGACGTACTTCTAATGAGCTTGAGTGGATTGCTCGCGGCGAGCATCCCATTCGTTCTGGCACGGATTGGCTGGATGAAGGCGGCGTATGCCGTTTTAGCCGTCCTTCTCGCTCTTTCCGTCGTTGCTGTTCCGGAATTCACAAAAAACGGACTGGGTCCGGTCATGTGGTTTTTCGTGCCGTTCTGGTCAGGCTGGATTGTGGCTTTGGTCGCCCTCGCGGTACTCGCAAAGCAGAGGAAATCAGACAAAGTATGAGCATCCTCGTCGACAAGAACACCAAGGTCATCACCCAGGGGATGACCGGCGAGACCGGGACGTTCCACACCGAGCAAGCGCTCGCATACGGCACGCAAATGGTCGCCGGCGTGACCCCGGGGAAGGGCGGAACGACCCACCTCGACTTGCCGGTGTTCGATACGGTGCATCAGGCGGTCGAAGCGACCGGCGCCAATGCGTCGGTGATCTATGTGCCCCCGCCATTCGCCGCGGATTCGATCCTCGAAGCGATCGACGCGCAAGTGCCGCTGATCGTCGCCATCACTGAAGGCATTCCCGTGCTCGACATGGTCAAGGTCAAGCGCGCGCTCGACGGCTCCAAGTCGCGGCTGATCGGGCC
>DASTIF010000090.1:0-12511 GCA_035717805.1 Sphingomicrobium sp. | reverse complement strand
CAGCAGCGGAAGAGTCATCAGCGACAATATGTCGGCGGCCCCGGTGACCAGAAGCGCAAGCAGCACCATGGTCGCTCCGACCGTGACGACATAGGTCTCGAACAAATCGGCGGCCATGCCCGCGCAGTCGCCGACATTGTCACCGACGTTGTCCGCGATCACCGCCGGGTTGCGGGGATCGTCCTCGGGAATTCCGGCTTCGATCTTGCCGACCAGATCGGCGCCGACGTCGGCAGCCTTGGTAAAGATGCCGCCGCCGAGACGCGCGAAGATGGAAATCAACGAGGCGCCGAAAGCGAGGGCGACCAGCGCGTCGATGACCTCGCGGTCGTTGGGCGCGAGGCCCTGCATGTCGGTGAGCACGTAGAAGAACACGGAGATCGCCAAAAGGGCGAGTCCGGCCACCAGCATTCCGGTGATCGCGCCGGCGCGGAAGGCGACGGTGAGGCCGTTCTGAAGGCTGGTACGAGCCGCTTCGGCGGTGCGGACGTTGGAGCGCACCGAGATGTTCATCCCGATATAGCCTGCCGCGCCCGAAAGAACCGCCCCGAGTGCGAAGCCGATCGCCTGGGTCAGCCCGAGGAAGAAAAAGATCAGCACCGCAACGACGACCCCGACGATCGCGATGGTGGTGTACTGGCGGCCGAGATAGGCCTTGGCGCCTTCCTGAATGGCGGCCGACACTTCGACCATGCGCTTGTTTCCGGTCGGCGCGCCGAGCACCTGGAAGCTCGTAAAGACGCCGTAGATGAGGGCGATCACGCCACAGGCGATCGCGATCAGAGTGAGATTCATGTCTTTCCCCGTTTGCGGCAAAAGCTAAGGGCCGGCGTGCGGGTGGCAGCCGGCGAATGAGCGCCCCTTTATGTTTGGATTGCGCGGCTTGCAACCGCGCTCGCGGGATTAGCGGATGAGCAAGGCGGCGGCCATTCCGCAGACAAGGCCGCTAAAGCCGATCACCAATTGGCGCATCCGAAGCGCGATGCTCATAACCGAGTTTCTCCGGCAGGGGCACGTCGCCGTCGCGGTCCCTGATCCCCAGACCGCGGCCGGCGACGAGCCGCCCGATGCAGGTCAGCGTCGGCGCTTTGGGTAAAGAAAGTCTTACAGGGTCGAGATCATCCGGGAGTGCCGCGAGAAGCGCGTAATCGTCACCGCCGGTGGCCGCGAACAGGCGCGCCTTGCGATCCTGCCCGCGCTCGCCGGCAAAGGCGGATGAAAGCGGAAGCGCATCCAGATCAATCTCGGCCCCGCACCCGCTCGCGACGCAAAGGCGCTGCAGATCGACCAGAAGCCCATCGGAAACATCCATCATCGCGGTTGCGACCGAAGCCAGCGCGCGTCCGATGACGAGAAGCGGGATCGGCCGCCGATAGATATCGACGAGCGGCCCGGTCGCCTTCGGGTCTCGACCGAGCTGCGCTAGTCCGGCGGCCGAATCGCCGAGCGTTCCGGCGATCCACAGCCGGTCGCCGGGCCGCCCGCCCGACCGGCTTGGGGTCGCTTCGCCGGCGCGGCCGATCGCGGTCAGTCCGTAAACCCGCGGAGCTTCCGGCATGAGCGCGATGGTGTCGCCGCCGAGCAGCGGAAGGCCATAGCTTTCGCAAGCGGCCTCGATTCCGTCGATGAAGGCCTCGTCCCAATCGTCGCCCGAAAGCGCGAGCGACAGGAGCGCGCCGACGGGTTGCGCGCCCTTCGCGGCCAAATCGGAAAGGTTCACCGCGACCAGCTTCCACCCCACGCTCGCCGGCGGATCGGTGGCGAGGAAATGGACTCCTTCGGCGACGCTGTCGTGGGTGACGACCAGCCCGTCGACGATTGCTGCGTCGTCGCGAAGCTCGCGGGCGCCGGGGTGAGTCGCGAGCCGCCGAAGCCGGGCGATGACCTTTGCTTCATCCATCGGCGCCCTGATGGGCAAGCGGGCCGGCCGGCGCAACCTTCACCGCGACCCGTTGTTGGCCGACCATGCCGGTCTTGTCCGATTACGGGCTGTGGATCACCTTCGCGCTCGTCGCGTCGACGATCCTGGCCTTCGACTTTTTCGTCCTGGCGCGGGCACGGGAGCGCCTGACTGCCAAACAGGCGCTTGGAATCGTCGGAGTCTATGCGGTCGCGGCGCTTGGGTTCGGCGGTCTCATCTTCCTGTCGCGCGGCAACCGGTCGGGGATGGAATATCTGACCGGCTATCTGCTCGAGCAAAGCCTGAGCTTCGACAACATCTTCATGTGGGTCCTGATCTTCAAGAACCTGAGCATCCCCGAAGAGCGGCAGGAATCGGTGCTTTTCTGGGGAATCCTCGGCGCGATCGTCTTTCGCGCCGCCTTCATCTTCGGCGGCGCGGAGTTGCTCTATCTGTTCGACTGGATGCTCTACGGATTCGGCGTTCTGGTCATCGTCAGCGGCCTTCGACTGCTTCGCCCGGGAAAGGCGCAGAATGTCGGTAACAGCCGAATCATGCGCTTCGCCAAAGCCTATCTGCCGGTGACGAAGAGCCTTCGGGGCCGTTGCTTCGCGATCCGCGAGGACGGCAAATGGCAGGCCACTCCACTGCTTCTGGCGCTGATCGTGATCGAGCTCACCGACGTGCTGTTCGCGCTTGACAGCATCCCCGCGATCTTCGCGGTTACGCGCGATACGTTGATCATCTACAGCTCGAACATCTTCGCGGTGATTGGGCTAAGGGCGCTCTATTTCGCGCTAGCCGGGCTGATGGAGCGTCTTCGATTCCTGCGCTACGGCCTTGCATTCCTTCTGGTCATGATCGGGACCAAGGTGATCGTCGGCAAGATCGTCGAGATACCGGTCTGGGTGACTTTCGCGGCGACCGTCGCGGTCATTGGAATTACAGCGGCTGTGTCGCTCGCTAGCTCCGGACCTGCTTCGCGATCGCGTCCAGCAGGCCGTTGACGAAACCGCTCTCGCGCTTTTCGTAAAAGGCGTGGGCGACGTCGACATATTCGGAGATGACCGAACCCACCGGAACGTCGGGGCGGGCGATCAGCTCATAGGCGCCCGCGCGGAGAATCGCGCGCATCGGGCGGTCGAGCCGCTCGAGCGACCAGCCTGTCGCCAGCTTGGCGGAGATCGCCGCGTCGATCTCGGACTTGCGGGCATCGACGCCGGCGACGATGTCGTCGAAGAAGTCGCGCTCGGCCTCGTGATATTGGGCGTCCTCGATCGTCGCTCCGAGCCGGTGGTCGTGAAATTCCTTCAGCAGGCGGGCAAGCGGCGTGGCTTCCATTTCCTGCTGGTAAAGCGCTTGGACGGCGGCCAGACGGGCCGCAGATCGGGAGCGTGATCGTGTCGAGGCTGTCATTGCGCGCGCCTGTAGCGGCGTCGGGGCCCCTCCACCAGCTTCGCTGGTCCCCCTCCCCGAGAATCTCGGGGAGGAAAGTCAGGGATAGCTCACCGTCGTCGGAATCTCCGGAAGCGGAATGAACTCGTCATGGTCGTCAGGCGGAAGAGCGAACTCGCCGGCCTTCCAGGCGCGCTTGGCTTCGTTGATCCGCCCGCGGCTCGACGAGACGAAGTTCCACCAGACGTGACGCTCGCCGTCCATCGGGGCGCCGCCGCACAGCATCAGGCGGGCGCCGCGCGCGGATTTGACGATCGGCCTGCCGCCCGGCGCGAGCAAGGCGAGATGGCGCTGCTCGAGCGCAGTCCCGTCCACAGTCGCGTCGCCCTCAAGTAGGTATATCGCGCGCTCGTCGGCCTCGCTGTCGATCTTCAGCGACGCTCCCGCCGGAAGGATCAGCGAGGCATAGATGGTCGGCGAATGGCAGGTGACGGGCGAAGCTTCGCCCCAGGCCTCGCCCATGATCAGCCTGACCTCGGACCCATCGGCGTCGACCAGCGGCAGATCGTTCGAAGCGACATGCTCGAAGTCGGGCGCCATCTCCTCTTTCGCTTGCGGCATCGCCAGCCAGGTCTGGATTCCGGAAAGATGCGAGCCCTCCGCGCGCTCGTCGGGCGGCGAGCGTTCCGAATGCGTGATTCCCCGGCCGGCGGTCATCAGATTGACCGCCCCCGCCTCGATCCGCTGGTGAGTGCCGAGGCTGTCGCGATGCATGATCGACCCGGCGAACAAAAAGGTCACCGTGGACAGATTGATATGCGGATGCGGCCGGACGTCCACGCCCTGTCCCGCGGCAAGGTGCGCGGGGCCCATCTGGTCGAAGAAGATAAAGGGCCCCACCATCGTCCTCTGCTTGTGGGGGAGGGTCCGGTGAACCTTGAACCCGCCTAGGTCGTGGGTGACGGGTGTAAGGGTCTGCAGGATCGAACCGCTCATTTGATGAATAGCCTATGGGCGAACAGAACGTCATTGCCGTTTGAGTCCGGAAGAGGAATGGTTGTCACCAGGTCGCCCGGCCCAAAATCAAGTTCGAGGTTCGGCGGTGGAGAGAAATCGAGCAGCCTGTACATATTGAAACCCACGAGCATGGCTGGAACCATGATCAAGTCGTCAGGTCCACCGCCCAGGATCCGAATTGCGATCTCGTGCATCACGTCTCCCGAGGAGCAGTTGCCCTGATCGATAGCGCGTGCACTCGATCGCCGACGAGATCGCCCAGGGCGGCGTGCACCATACGTTGCCGTTCCACCCGCGATTTGCCGTCGAACAGCGGGCTTTCGATGAGCAAGGTGAAGTGGCTCTCGCCCGACGGATTATAGCCGCCGTGCCCGCGGTGCTTTTCGCTGTCGTCGATCAACTCGACCGTCGTCGGATCGAGAGAATCCAGCCGCCGCCGCATTTCCGTTGCAACCGGTCCCATGGCAGGTGCGTCCATCCGCCCTATATAATCAGGTTGGCAATTCGAGGAAGCTGGTGGCGTCGAGACATTCAAGGCTGCACGGGAAAGTGGAGGGAGCGACGGGGCGCTGCGCCGTTCCCGGCTGCCGAGGTCTTGGCGAGTATAAGGCGCCGATCCAGCCGGCCAACTTCGACGGGCCCGGGGAATGGCGGCTTCTGTGCCTCGACCATGTCCGCGAGCACAATACGAAGTATAATTATTTCGAGGGGATGAGCGCCGACGAGATCGCCGAGGCTCAGGGGCCGCTCGGCGGCTGGGAGCGGCCGAGCCGACGCTTCGCGCAGGCTGGCGCCGATCCCGCGCCAGCCTGGGCCGATTTCGCCGATCCGCTGGATGCGATCGCCGCCCGGTTCCGGCGCGCCGATCGCGGCCCGCCGCAGCGCTTCACGCCCAATGAGCGGCGAGCGCTCGGGACGCTCGGGCTCGGCGAGGACGCCGATTTGCACAAGGTCCGCAGCAGCTATTCGAAGCTCGTTCGCCGCTTCCACCCGGATCGCAACGGAGGCGACCGAAGCTATGAGAAGAAACTGGGCGAAGTCATCGACGCCTGGCAGACGCTGAAGAAGGCGAAGGCTTTCGCCTAATCCCGGTCCGGCGCACCGAGCGGGAAGAAGGACCGGTAAGGGCGCGCCTCGTCGACGCACCGGGCAACTGCCGGATGGGCCAGCAACCGCGCGCGATAGGCGGCGAGCTTCGGCCGCTCCGCGCCGATCGGCTCGGCCCAGTCGGCGTAGAACAGCGACGGTGCAGCGGCGCAATCCGCGAGGGTGAATTGCTCGCCCGCCGCCCACGGTCCCTCGCCGAGCTTGGCCTCCAGCCAGTCGTAGGCGATGTGCAGCCGCTCGCGCGCCCTGGTCACTCCAAAGTCGTCATGGGCGCCGTCGGGGCGAAGCCGGTCGGTCACCGCCTTTTGCATATTGTCCATGACGTGAAGGTCGAAGAAGCGGTCGAGCAGGCGCACCCGCCGGCCCAGATCGCCTTCAGGGATCCAGTCGTTCGGTCCGCGATGCCTTGCGTGCAGATGCTCGATGATCGGAGTCGATTCGATCACCGGCTCGCAGTCGTCGAGAAGCAGCGGGAACATGCCGAACGGCGAGTGCCGCTTCAGCTCCTCGACATTGTCGGGATGATCGGGATCGACCATCCGATAGTCGAATTCGGTGTCGTCCACGTAGAGTGCGATCAGCACCTTCTGAGTGAAGCTGCTGAACGGATGTCCGAATAAATCGAGGCCTGTCGTGAGCGAAGTCGAGGGGCTCACCAGGCGCCCGCTTCCATCTTCTCGCGCCGCTCGAGCTCGGCTTCGCTTGGCGGCTTCGTCTCGAAGTTGCCGGTGGGGACCTCGCCGGCCGGTTCGTAGGTCGCGAAAACGACTCCGCTGTCGGATACGAAATGATCGGCCATCGTCATCCGGCCCGATCCCTGGGTCCCGTCGAAAATAGATTTTCCCTGGCCGAGAAGGACCGGGAAGGTCATCAGCACCAGCCGGTCGATCAGGCCGGCGGAAAGCAGCGGTGGATAAAGCGTGCTGCTCCCCTGGATGAGCAAGTCGCGGCCTTCGCTCTTCTTCAGCTCTTCGACGGCTTCGGCCGTATCGCCGGACAGCCTGCTGCTGTTCTCCCAGCCCAGCGACTCGTCCGAATGGGTCAGCACATATTTGTTTATGCGCTGAAATTTCTCGCCGATCGGATTGTCCTGGTTGTAGGGCCAATAGCCGGAGAAAATATCGTAGGTCCGCTTGCCGAGCAGCAGGTCGTACTCGGCGCTCAGGAGCTTTCCCATCGGCGCTTCCGCGCTTTCGTCGAAAAAGGGAAAGGTCCAGCCGCCGAACCTGAAGCCGCCGGTCGGATCTTCCTCCGGCCCGCCCGGCGCCTGCATGACTCCGTCGAGCGAGATGAAGACGGCGCCGGTGAGCTTACGCATCGACGTTCTCGCCGCGCACCGCCGCCTCGATCCTGGCGACGTCGATTTTTTTCATCGTGTTCATTGCGTCGAATACGCGCCTGGCGACCGCCGGGTCAGGACTGTTGTTTCCTTCCAGCAGTACGCGCGGCGTGATCTGCCATGAAAATCCCCAGCGATCCTTGCACCAGCCGCAAACATTCTCGGAACCGCCATTGTCGACGATGGCGTTCCAGTAACGATCCGTTTCCGCCTGATCCCGGGTTACGACGATGAAGCTGACGGCTTCGTTGGGCTTGAAGACGGGGCCGCCGTTGAGGCCGGCGAAGGACCGGCCGAGGACTGTGAACTCGACAAGCAGTTCGTCACCCTCCTTGCCGCTCGGATAATCCCCCGGCGCCTTCATGATCCGCCCGACCTGGCTGTCGGGGAAGGTCTCGGCATAGAATTCGGCGGCCTTGCGCGCCTCGCCTTTGTCGAACCAGAGGCACGTGATTATGGTGTCAGACATTAGCTGCTCCTTGACGTGAATTTCGAGCCGGGCACGAGCGTGTCGCCGGGGCCGTGGACGGCGGCCAACAACAAGCCCGCGATGAAGACGAAGTGATCGATGAAGAATCCGAATTCCATCATGTTGTCGCTCCACCGGTCCGGGCCGTGGAATGAAAATCCGAGGAACAGGACATAAACGGCGGCGACAACAGCGGCATCCCTGAAGAAAAGGCCGGTCAGGAATGCGACGGCAAGCGCGATCTCGAAGATCGCGGCGATCCATGCAAGCAGCATCGGGTTGGCAAACCCCGCAGCCGCAATTTCGGCCGCGGTCGAGTCCATTCCCACCAGCATGAATTTGAACACGGCCGCCTGCGCGAAAACATAGGCGAAGATCAGCCGGGCGATGAGGATCGCGATCGTCCGCATCGCCTCAGGCTCCTCCGACCAAAGCGAATTCCGCGCCCTGCGGATCGATTCCGATGACGACATAGTCGCCGCCCGGAACCTCATGCGGCCCGTTGGTCACTTTGCCGCCAGCTTGCGCGACAGCGTCCTTCGCCCGGGCGATCGACGGTACGCGGAAATAATATCGCCACTTCGGCTGGCTCTGACCCATGAGCCCGCACACCGCGCCGAGTGGAACGCCGTGATGCTGCCAGAAGCGATATTCGCCCAACTCGCCCATTGGCATGAAGTCGTCGCTCGTCCACCCGAACATCTCTCCGTAGAAGCTCCGGGCGGCATCAGGATCAGACGTGTTGAGCTCGTTCCAGCTCACGCGTTGGGGTTGGTCGGGCGAAAAGACATCGCTTGTCGCGTCCGGATTGCCGGCGGGCGGGGTGGGCTTCATCAGGTAAAAGGACGCGCCCTGCGGGTCGGAAACCATCGCGATCCGGCCGACATATGGAATGTCAGACGCCGTCATATAGACTTTGCCGCCGGCCGCTTCGGTCGTCGAAACGGCTTTGTCGACGTCCTCGACATGAATGTAGCCGAGCCAGATCGGCCTCGCCCCGTGCCGCGCCATGTCGTCGGTAAGGCGGAGCATGCCGCCGGCGTTGCCACCGTCGCTCCGGCCGATCATTCGATACTCCACGGGTCCGGCGATCGGCTCGCCGACGGTCCAGCCCACGACAGCGTCGTAGAACATCTTGGCGCCCTCAGGATCAGGCGTCATCAGCTCATACCAGATAAAGTCGCCTTGCGGGTTACCGCAGTTCGGGGTCGCGGACGCAATTGTCGTCCCCGCGCGAACGTCGCTCATGTTCGCCCTCCTTCTTTCACAACTGAGCGGGCGATCAGGCGGAGACTGGAGTCCCGACCTGAATCGGCGGCTGCTCGGCGGTGTCGAGGATTTTGTCGAAGCCGCCCCAGAACATGCGCGGACCGCTGAACGGCATGTCGCCTTCGGGCTTGAGGCTCTCGTCGGCCATGATCTTCTGCCAGGCCTCATCGCGGGTCGCCTTGTCCGGCCATTCGATGAAGGAGAAGACGACCGTTTCGCCATCCTCGGCTCTCACCGCCCGATAGAAATCGGTGACCTTTCCGTGAGAAACATCGTCGGCGATCGCCTCGACGACGCGGGTCGCGCCATGCTGGCGGAACACCTTGGCCATTTTCGAGGCAAGCTCGCGATAGGCTTCGCGTTTGTCCTCGGGAACCGGAACGACGAAGCCGTCGGTGTAGCTGCCTCCGGCGGTGCCTTCCTCGACGATGGCGTCGAAGCCGCCGACGATCATCCGCTTGGCGTCGAAAGGCATGGATTCGCCCATGTCCTTCATCCGCGGATCGCTCATCATCTTCTCGTTCGAGGAGTCGCGCTCGCTCCTCGAGGGATATTCGAACCAGGAGAAGACCACCTTCTCGTCCGGTTTCGCCTCGACAGCTTTCCGGAAGTCGGTGACCTTGCCTTCGGGAACGTCGCTGTCCCAGGCTTCGACATGCCGCCGCACTCCGAATTCCCGGACGATCGGGGCGAAGTCGCTCGCGGACTTGATGTAGGCGTCCTTGTTGTTCTCCGGGACCGCTACGATGAATCCTTCGAAATAGGTCATGCTGCTGCTCCTTCGGGTTCGATTTGGGGTTCGTTGGCGGCGAATATGGCGAGTTGATCGGCAAGCGCCCGCTGAAAGGCCGGGCGCGATTCGCCGCGCCTCACGAATGCCGCGAGATTCGGGAAATCGGCGACGATGTCGGTATGGCGCAGGAAGCGCAGCGAGGTCACCATGATCAGGTCGCCTATGGTGAAGCGGTCGCCCTCGAGCCATTCCTTGTGGCCCAGCCAGTCGGACACACGCTTGAGCTTGAGCCTCGCAAACTCCTCGGCGCCCGGCCGCCGCAGCTTCGCCCATTCCTCGCCCGCATGGAAAACGTCGATCAGGACCAGGTTGAACAAGGCGGGCTCGACGCTGTTGAGCGCCGCGTAGGTCCACTGGATCGCCCGATAGCGGCCCTGAAGGTCCCGAGGCAGAAGCGCCTCGCTCTTCTCGCCGATATACTGGACGATGGCGCCGCTTTCGAAAATCTGGACATCGCGATCGCGAAGGATCGGCACCTGATCGAACGGCTGTTCGAGGAGATATTCGGGCGGCCGCTGCTGGTCGAGAAGCCGCACTCGGTAA
This sequence comes from Sphingomicrobium sp., assembly GCA_035717805.1. Lineage (GTDB taxonomy): Bacteria > Pseudomonadota > Alphaproteobacteria > Sphingomonadales > Sphingomonadaceae > Sphingomicrobium. The sequence continues at coordinate 2,679 of DASTIF010000090.1, read as the reverse complement.
TCAAGCCCCGCTTCCTCGAGCGCCCACCGGGCGCGAAGGTCGCGGACCACGCCCTTGGCGAAGTCGGGAACCCATCGAAAGGCGGTGATCTCGATCTCGGCGTCTGGATTTACCGGCATTGCTTGGCCCCCTGTGGCGACTCGATTCGCTTGCCTTTTGCGCCGGTGGGTTATAAATTGCAACTGTGCAGTCAGAAAAGATAACCAAGGAGCGGCAAGGCGAGGGGAAACGGGGCTATGACGACGCCTGCGGACTTGCCCATGCGCTCGAATTGATCGGCGAACGCTGGGCGCTTCTGGTGATGCGCGAGCTGATGTTCGGGCCCCGACGCTTTTCCGGCCTTAAGCGCGATCTTCCGGGGATCAGCGCCAACGTGCTTACCCAACGGCTCGCCGAGCTGGAGGAGCGGGGGCTGGTCCGCAAGGCGAAGCTTCCTCCGCCCGCCTCGGTGCAGGTCTATGAGGCGACGGAATGGGGGCTCGAGGCCGCGCCGGTCCTTCGCGAGCTCGGCAGATGGGCAGTCAGAAGCCTCGCCCACGATCCCGCGCGCCCGGTCAGCCACGTTTCGATCATGATGTCGATGCAGACGATGTTCGACTCCGACCTCGCTCGCGGCTTTTCGGCGCGGGCAGGGTTCCAGCTCGGCGCAATGCCCTATGTCGCCGAGGTTCGTGACGGCCGGATCCATGTCGAGCGCGGCGACACCGACGATTGCGACTTCGTCGTCACTGCCGCGCCCGAGGGACTCGCGGGTGTCCTCTATGGCGGCGCGCCGATCGATGCTATAGAGATCGAAGGAGACCTCGCGCTCGCCAGGCGTTTTATGACGCTGTTCCCGCTGCCGGCGAAAGTCTCCTGAACCTCCTTGAAACCCGTCTTGAGGCGCGATTGCCTCTCGCTTAAGGCCCGCAAAGATGAACGACATTTCCAACGTCAATCCCGAAAGCCGCTCCGAGACCGCGATGGCCGCGCCCGACCGGATGGTGAAGGTGCGCGAGGCCTTCGGAGTCGATTCGGACATGGAAGTGCCCGCCTTCAGCGAAGCCGACGAGCGCGTGCCCGACCTCGACCCGGCTTACGTGTTCGATCCGAACACCACGCTCGCGATCTGTGCGGGTTTTTCGCGCAACCGGCGGGTGATCATCCAGGGCTATCACGGCACCGGCAAGTCGACCCACATCGAGCAGGTGGCGGCGCGCCTCAACTGGCCGATGATCCGGATCAACCTCGACGCGCACATCAGCCGGATCGATCTCGTCGGGCGCGACGCGATCGTCCTTCGCGACGGCCAGCAGGTGACCGAATTCCGCGAGGGGCTATTGCCCTGGGCACTGCAGCATCCGGTCGCCCTTGTGTTCGACGAATATGACGCCGGCCGACCGGACGTGATGTTCGTGATCCAGCGGGTCCTCGAAACGGAGGGCAAGCTGACCTTGCTCGACCAGAACCGGGTGATTCGCCCCAACCCCTGGTTCCGGCTGTTCGCGACGACCAACACAATCGGCCTCGGCGACACCACCGGCCTCTATCATGGCACCCAGGCGATCAACCAGGGGCAGATGGACCGCTGGAACATCGTCGCCACGCTCAATTATCTGCCGGCCGCGGTCGAGGCGCAGATCGTGCTCGCCAAGTCGGGCGAGTATGACAGTCCCGACGGCAAGGCGACGGTGGACAAGATGATCAAGGTCGCCGAGTTGTCGCGCCAGGGGTTCATCAACGGCGACATTTCGACGGTGATGAGCCCGCGCACCGTGATCAGCTGGGCGCAGAACGCCCTGATCTTCGGCGACGTCGGCTTCGCCTTTCGCGTCTCGTTCCTCAACAAGTGCGACGAGGCGGAGCGCGCTATCGTCGCCGAATATTACCAGCGCGTGTTCGGCGCCGACCTGCCTGAAAGCGTCGTCGGCAAAGCCTAGATAAAAAAAGGGCGCCGCCGAAGCGACGCCCTTTCGAAAATCTCTCCGCAATTACACGTGGAAGAGGTAGTCGCCGGTCCCGACGACGTTCATCGAATTGATGAACATATCGGCGTCGCCGGTGTGGTCGAGGTTGATCTCAACCTGATGAGTCGTGCTGTTGTAGGACACGTCGGCCGCGGTGACGCCATCGAGCGCCGTCAGGTCGATCCTGTCCGCTCCGGTCTGGAAGTCGGCGATGGTGTCCGTAGATCCGTCGTTCGCGAAGACGAACAGATCGTCGCCGTCGCCGCCGGTCAGCGTGTCATCGTCACCGAAGCCGACCAGCACATCGTCGCCGCCCATGCCGCTCAGCTCGTTCGCGACATCGTTGCCCCGCAACAGGTCACGCGCCGAGCCGCCGATCGCATTTTCGATGATCGTGCCGTATGCGATCGAGACGTTGTCGAACTGAGTCGCGTAAATTCCATCGACGCCGGTATCGCGCTCGATCCGGAACTCCATGCCGATCTGGGCGACAATTTGGCCGGTCTGGAGCTCAGCATCCGTCCAGTACAGGTCTGGCGTGAAATCGAGCCCGTAATCGGCGTAATAGTCGGTCCAGTAGGCGTTGACTTCGTCGGCCGAAGGAACGCCGCCGCCGATCGAGCTGAACGCGCCGTCGTGGAGATCGATGAACTGCGACACGTCGAAGCCCGAAGCGTCGATCGTGTCGTTCCCGCCGGCGTCGTAGATCGAATAGAAAGGCGCCGCATTGGCT
>DASTIF010000089.1:0-2176 GCA_035717805.1 Sphingomicrobium sp. | reverse complement strand
GCTGCCGTACCTGTTCGGCGCGATGGGGATGATGGCGGTCGGACGCGCGGGCGGTGCGGTCGTCGAGGAGGTCCGGACCCAGTTCCGCGACAATCCGGGGATCATGGACGGCTCGGTTCGCCCCGATTACGCGCGCACCGTCGACCTCGTCACCCGCGCTGCGATCAAGGAAATGATCATCCCGTCGCTTCTGCCGGTGTTGATGCCGATCGTCGTCTTCTTCCTGATCACCGGCGTTGCCGGCCGCGAGCAGGGCTTCGCGGCTCTGGGCGCGCTCCTGATCGGCGTGATCGTTTCCGGCCTGTTCGTCGCCATCTCCATGACCAGCGGCGGCGGTGCCTGGGACAATGCCAAGAAGTATATCGAAGACGGCAATTACGGCGGCAAGGGCTCCGACGCCCACAAGGCCGCGATTACCGGCGACACGGTCGGCGACCCCTACAAGGACACCGCTGGCCCGGCCGTGAACCCGATGATCAAGATCACCAATATCGTCGCTCTGCTGTTGCTTGCGGCGCTTGCGGGTCACGCCGTCTGATCCTCAGCGATCGTCACTTCCAAGCGAAGCCCCGCCCGGCATTGCCGCGGCGGGGCCTTTCTTTTGCGGCGAGTCAGAGCCGCGCCTTCCAATTTGACGGGCGCCTCGCTAAGGCACCGCGACTTTTGCGACAGCACGAAAGAGGATGAATTTGGCCAAGGAAGAACTTCTAGAAATGCGCGGACAGGTGGTCGAGCTGCTGCCCAACGCCATGTTCCGCGTAAAGCTAGAGAACGGCCATGAAATCCTGGGCCATACCGCCGGCAAGATGCGCAAGAACCGGATCCGCGTGCTGACGGGCGATGAAGTCCTCGTCGAGATGACCCCCTACGATCTGACCAAAGGCCGGATCACCTATCGCTTCATGCCCGGTCGCGGGGGCCCGCCTCCCCGGGCATAGACGAGCCTGATGCTCATTCTCGCCTCGGCAAGCCCGCGCCGGCACGACCTGCTGGCGCGAATCGGTGTGGTGCCCGATGCCGTCATTCCGGCCGATGTCGACGAGAGCGTTCCCAAGGGCGAGCTTCCGCGCGATCACGCGCTTCGGCTCGCCGTCGAGAAAGCGCAGGCGGTCGCCGCGCGGCATCCTGATGCACTGGTGCTCGCCGCCGACACCGTGGTCGCCGTCGGCCGGCGAATCCTGCCCAAGGTAGAGGACGAAGCAACCGTTCGCGCCTGCATGAAGCTGCTTTCGGGGCGGCGGCATCGGGTCATGACCGGGATTGCGCTCGCCGCACCCGACCAGTTGCTTCGCACCCGCCTAGTCGAGACGATTATCGCGATGAAGCCGCTCTCGAGCGAGGAAATCGACTTTTACGCGGCGCATGGCGAATGGCGCGGCAAGGCGGGCGGCTATGCGCTGCAGGGCTATGGCGAAGTCTATGTCCGCCACATTGCCGGCAGCTATTCGAATGTCGTCGGCCTGCCCCTCGCCGAAACCCGCAATCTCCTGAAGGCGGCGGGCTATCCCCTTGCCTGAATGGCTGGTCGAAAAAGGCATCGGCGAGAGCCGGGCGGCGCTGATCGAGAACGGCCGGATTGTCGAAGCACGGATCGAGCTGGACGGTACGATCCCGGCCGGAACGATTCTCGAAGCCCGATTGATCGACAGCGGCTCGGGCGGCCGCAACGGCATTGCCCATGACGAAAACGGGACGGGCTATCTGCTCGCCAATGTGCCGTGCGAAGTCACCGAAGGCGCGGCTCTCAACATCGAAGTTAGCCGGCCGCCGATCCCGGGGCCAGAGCCGTGGAAGAGGCCGCTCGCCAAGGCCACGCGCGACGAACGGCGGCGACCGCGATCGCTTGCCGAGCGCATGCGGTCGACCGGCGTTCCGGTTCGCGTGCTGACATTTCCGGCGGCGAATGACGAGCTCGCCGTGGTCGGCTGGAACGACGTCGTCGACGAAGCGCGAACCGGCCATGCCGACTTCGGCGGCGGCGGCATCGGCATTTTCCCTACGCCGGCAATGACCCTGATCGACGTCGACGGGACCCTACCCGCGGCCGAGCTGGCGGTTGCCGGCGCAAAAGCGGCAGCGCGGGCCGTCCGCCGCCTCGACATCGGCGGCTCGATCGGAATCGACCTGCCGACCGTTGCGGGCAAGGCGCAGCGCACGGCGGTCGCCGAAGCGCTCG
>DASTIF010000088.1:0-22957 GCA_035717805.1 Sphingomicrobium sp. | reverse complement strand
CCCTGTTCCGCTAACCTGTTACCCAGAAAAGTGATTTTTGGGGGCGCGTTCGCGTCGGGCCGTCATTGAGGGGCGCGCGAATTGGCATTTTTACGAGCCGCCAACGCCGGGACGTTGAGCGCCGGTCACCGCGCGCTGCTTTTGTGCGCCTGCTCCATCCTGAGCATTTCCGGCACTGCCGCGCTCGCCGATCCGCCGGGCTGGGCCGCTGCCAACGCGAATGCCGGCGGAGGCAACGGTAACGCAGGCAACGGCAATGGAAACGCCTTCGGAGCCATCAAGAACAATGCCGGTGGAAACGGCAATGGCAATGCCTTTGGCCTGGTCAGAAAAGTCCAGATTCCGAGTCCTTCCACCGACAGCAATAGCGTCGGAAACATCACGCCGGCCGGCAATCCGGAATCGATCCAGGGCGCGGTAAGCGCTCGCTCCGGCGAATCCAACGGCCAGGGGCGGGGGCTTGCAACCGCTCCCGGACAAACCGGCGCGGCAGGCAACTTGCACGGCGCTGCGTCCGCGGCCGGCGGCTCCGCCGAGCTGGTGGTCGACGAAGGCACGTTCAACATCGCCGCATCCGTCGGGGTTTTCGTATCATCGTCGGCGGGCGGGGAGCTTCGTTCGGCCGCTTTGGTCGGACTGCTGGATTCTTCCGGCGCCGTTCAGTCGGCCAGCAAGGCGCGGGTTGAGGACGGCGCAATCGTACTGAGTTCGGCAGAAACGGAAGAAGCCAGCGACGCCGACATTGGTGACGGCGCCGATGGCAAGGTTCCGCCCGGCGATCCCTGCTCCAAGGGCAACGGCAATCCATGCAACAACAACAATGGCAATGACGGCCACCAGGGCAACGTAGGAAATCCACCGCCACCACCTCCGCCGCCGCCGCCGCCGCCGCCACCGCCACCGCCGCCACCGCCACCGCCTCCACCGCCGCCGCCGCCGCCTCCACCACCGCCGCCGCCGCCTCCACCTCCACCGCCGCCGCCGCCGCCACCACCTCCGCCTCCGCCGCCACCTCCGCCTCCGCCGCCTCCGGCGCGGCCGTTCGTGTACGTACCGCTTCCCCCGACGCCGGCTGACAACGGCTTTGATCTCGACCTGATCGAGGTCGATCTGTTCGCTGATTTCTCATTCGCGGGGGTAACCAGCGGCGCCGACCCGACGGCCTGGGACCGGCTGTTCATCGACCAGGACGATTCCAAGAGTAACGACGAGGAAGTCGTCGACACCGAGCAGAAGCCGGACGATCAGCCGTCCGGAGTCACCAGCGGCAACAGTCCGCCGGGCTTCGACGTGAAGTCGAGCGAGCAACGCAAACGCTGACAGCCGCTTGATCGCAGGTGACAGCGGCGCCGCTCGCTTGCTAGCGGGCGGTCATGGCCGATCCCGACGATTCTTCCGTGATCGAGACGCCGTTCGATGCGGCGCTCTCCGAACGCTATCTCGTCTATGCACTCTCGACGATTACCGCGCGTTCGCTTCCCGACGTCCGCGACGGATTGAAGCCGGTCCACCGCCGGCTGCTGTGGGCGATGCGGCTGCTTCGTCTCGACCCGGCCGGTGCCTACAAGAAGAGCGCGCGCGTCGTTGGCGACGTCATCGGCAAATATCATCCCCACGGCGACCAGTCGGTCTATGACGCGATGGTCCGGCTCGCGCAGGATTTCGCGCTTCGCTATCCTTTGGTCGACGGCCAGGGAAATTTCGGCAACATCGACGGCGATAATGCCGCGGCCTACCGCTACACCGAAGCGAAGCTGACCGCCGTCGCGATGCAGTTGATGGGCGGGGTCGACGAGGGAACCGTCGACTTCCGCGCGACCTACAATGGGGAAGAGGAAGAGCCGGAGATCTTCCCCGGTCTGTTCCCGAACCTGCTGGCCAACGGGGCCAGCGGAATCGCGGTGGGCATGGCCACCTCTATCCCCCCGCACAATGCGGCCGAACTGATCGACGCCGCTGTCCACCTGATCGACAATCCCAAGGCCGAGGCTTCGGCGCTGATGGATTTCGTCGGCGGGCCAGATTTTCCGACGGGCGGGGTGCTGGTTGACCGCGCCGAGTCCATCGCCGAGGCCTATGCGACCGGCCGGGGCTCGTTCCGGCTTCGGGCGGCAATCACGCAGGAAAAGGAAAAAGGCGGCGGGTGGCACCTGCTGGTCAGCGAAGTTCCCTATGGAGTCCAGAAGGGCAAGCTGATCGAGCAGATCGCGGGGCTGATCGCCGAAAAGAAGCTCCCGATCCTTGCCGACGTGAGGGACGAGAGCGCCGAGGAGGTGCGGCTGATCCTGGAGCCGAGGAGCCGGACCGTCGATCCGGAGCTACTTCTCGAAAGCCTCTACCGGATGACCGACCTCGAGGTGCGATTCCCGCTCAATCTCAACGTTCTGGATTCGAGCCGGACGCCGGTCGTCATGAGCCTCAAGGAGGCGCTCGCAGCCTGGCTCGACTTCCAGTTCCAGGTTCTCGTGCGCCGGAGCCAGGTGCGGATCGGCAAGATCGACGACCGGCTCGAACTGCTCGACGGATTCCTGGTCGCTTTCCTCAATCTCGACCGGGTCATCGCAATCATCCGCGGCGAAGACGAGCCGAAGCCCGCGCTGATGAGCGAGTTTGCGCTGTCCGACCGTCAGGCGGAGGCGATCCTCAACATGCGTTTGCGCAGTTTGCGCAAGCTCGAGGAGATGCAGATCGGGCGCGAGCGCAACGCGCTGGTGAAGGAGCGCGAGGAACTCGCCAAACTGATCGAGGACAAAGGCCGCCAGCGCCGGCGGATGAAAAAAGACCTGGAAGCGGTGAAGGCGAAGTTCGGCGATCCGAGGCGGACCAGAATCGAGGAAAGCGCGGCACCGCGCGACATCGACTGGTCTGCAATGATCGAGAAGGAGCCGATCACGGTGATCCTGTCTCAGCGCGGCTGGATCCGCGCGATGAAGGGCCACGTCGCGCTGGAAGAGGTCGAACAGCTCAAATGGCGCGAGGGCGACGGGCCGTTCATCCACTTCCACGCACAGACGACCGACAAGCTGGCGCTCTTCGCGGACAATGGCCGGGTCTACACGCTTTCCGGGGACAAGCTTCCCGGCGGGCGCGGGTTCGGCGAGCCGGTGCGGCTGCAAATCGATCTCGAGCCCGAGACCGAGATCGTGAACCTGCTTGTCGCCAGGCCAGGGATGAAATTGCTGGTCGCGTCATCCGACGGCCGCGGTTTCGTCGCTTCGAGCGATTCGACGATCGCCGAGACGCGCAAGGGCAAGCAGCTGGTCAACCTCAGGCCCGGAGCGCGGGTCGCGATCGTCCGGCCGATCCCGGAAGGCGCGGACAGCCTTGCGGTCGTCGGCGAGAACCGGAAGCTTCTGGTCTTCGGCTTGTCGGACCTGCCCGAGCTCTCGCGGGGTCAGGGCGTGATGCTTCAACGCTATCGCGACGGCGGTTTGTCGGACGCAATTGCGTTTCGGCTTGCCGACGGTTTGAGCTGGACTCTCGGCGGCGAGAGCGGCCGGGTTCGCACCGAAACGGACATGACCCCATGGCGGGCCGCGCGCGGCGCGGCAGGTCGGATGCCCCCCAATGGATTTCCCAGAAACAACCAATTCGGATGAATTAACAAACCTGAGTCAATCAATTCGATTGCCCTCTGGCGGATACCGGGAATTAACCCCCATCCTTCATACGGCATTTCATGCAGGCCGCAGAACAGCGTTCCGGGGGGCCGACCCGCGCACGCCCAATCGACACGCACGCGTCGAAACCTTCCCTGGCGACCGCCGACGACACGGCATTGCTGGGAGCGTTGCCGATCGCGGCGGCAATCATCGGCCGCAATTCGAACGGGGCGCTCAAGGTGCTGGCCCACAATTCACGGTTCGTGGACGCAATCGCTCGATCGACCTGCACCGCAAGCGACTGGGATCAGGCGGATTGCCTGAAGAGCGGCGCGATCGCCGACCTGTTCGACGAGTTCTTCGCCGACCCCTTGGCTGGAGGCGAGCTGGACCTCAAGGACGGTGAAGGCGTCGCCGCGCGCTACCTTCGGATCAAGCTTGCCCCGCTTCCGGAGGATGGAGCGACCATGCCGCGCTGCCTGATGAGCGTGGTCGACCGAACCGTGGAGGTTCAGGCCGAACGGACGCTTCGCGCCGAAATGCTTCGCGACAGCCTGACCGGCCTGCCGAACAGGCTCGCCTTCACCGAGGAAATCGAACGGGCAGGGGCCGGCGGCGGCAAGGAAATCGAACATGCCGTCCTCGTGGTCGACGTGCTTCGATTCAGCCGAATCAACGAAAGCGTCGGAAGCCTCGCTGGGGACGAGCTTTTGATCACCTTTGCCCGAAGGCTGATGTCGGCCTTGCGCGCCGGCGACGTGCTCGCGCGGACCGGTGGTAACGAGTTCGGAATTCTGGTTTCGCTGCGGCGCGGAATCGAGGATGCGCTTACGGCCGCGGGTCGAATCCAGGACGTGATGTCGGCTCCGTTCCAGATCGGCGAGCTCGACATTCGGGTCGAGTGCGCGATCGGCGTCGCGCTCATGCACAGCGAGCAGGACGCTGAGGAGTTGTTCCGGAACGCCCAGTTCGCGGTCAAGCAGGCGAAAAAAACCAACAAGCCGCAGATTTACGAGCCCAAGGTCGCGAGCCTCGCGCGCCGCCGCTTTTCGATCGAGACGGAGCTTCGCCGGGCGCTCGACAAGGACCAGCTCAAGCTCTTCTATCAGCCGCTCATCAACCTCAAATCGGGCAAGGTTGCGGGGTTCGAGGCGCTTGCGCGCTGGGACCATCCCGACCGTGGCGAGATCACGCCTTCCGAGTTCATCCCGGTGGCGGAGGAATCCGGGCTGATCCTGCAGCTCGGCCGCTGGGCGATGGAGAAGGCGACGCACACGCTCGCCGGCTGGGATCGGGAAGCGGGCCAGGCGCTTCCGATGTACGTCGCCGTCAATCTCTCCGCGATTCAGGTCGCTCGGGACGACGTGGCGGGTGTCGTCGCCGGCGCCTTGCGGTCGAGCGGGCTCAAAGGAGACCGGCTGACCCTCGAGCTCACCGAAAGCTCGATCGTTCAGGACCCCGGGCGAGCGACCCGCGTCTTCGAAGGCTTGAAGGCGCTTAACGCGACCGTTGCGATGGACGATTTCGGAACCGGTTATTCCAGCCTTGCTTATCTCCAGCGCCTGCCGATCGACATTCTCAAGATCGACAAGAGCTTCGTGTCCGGGATGATGGTCGATCCCGATGCCGTCGCCATCGTGCGCGCGGTTCTAAGCCTGGCCGACGCGCTCGGCATGTCGACGACCGCCGAAGGGATCGAGACCGTGGAGCTTGCGACCACGCTCGCGGCGCTGGGCTGTGCCAGCGGACAGGGTTATTATTACGCCCAGCCGCTCGAGCCCGACGCGGCGCTGGAATATTGGAAATCGCGCCGGCACCCCTGAGCTTTCAGCGTCCGGTGTAAGGCTTCACCGGATAAACCGGCAAGCCGGCCGTAACTCCATTCTTCCGCCGAGCGGCGGCGATCTTGACCAATCGCGGGTGACGGAAGAGCTGATGATAGCGCGGGTCCGCGCGCTGCTCGGGCGTGAACGTCATCCGGCCTCCGTTCAAAATGTCGGCGACGGTGTCGGGTTGCTGGTCATTGGCCGCCACAAATGCATAGCGAAGCCCTTCGTCGAAGGAGATCATCCGCGCGGCGATTGCGGCGGCGGCAAAGTCCATGCTTACCCCGTCGTCGAGCCTGGAGAGAGCGAACGGCCGCCCGAGAATGAACGACTCCGCAATTCCGCGCACCTCCGCCAAATCTTCTTCGGAAATCCCGCCTGCCCGCACGCGTTCGGCGAATTTCGGGAAATCGTTGTGATAGAGCTCCGGAGTTCCGAACCCGATCAGGGCCGAAAACCATTCGAAGGTAATCCCGCCGCAGGGGTCGACGCAGTCGGTCACGGCGGCACGGACGCCGTCGTAATCACCCATCGAATTGAGGATTGCGGCGCGATAGAAGCGCAACAGGTCGTCGAACGGGTCGCGATCGATAGCCTGGTCGAGCTGATCGAGCGCGTCGCGGCTCCGGCCCGCCATGTGCAGGCCGGTCGCCATCGAATAATGAGCAGGCCCGAAGTTCGGCGATCGTTTCAGGACGGCTTCGTCGATGCTGATGGATCGTTCGACCTCGCCGTCGAAATTCTGAAGCGCGACCGCAGTGGCCACGAGCGCGAGATCGTTTTCAGGATCGATTTTTAGCGCGCGGTCGGCAGCCCGGCGCTGTTCGCTCATCAGTTCCGGCCATGCCATGCCGACCTGGTCCGGCATGCTGAGTGCCATCAGATACGCATAGCCGGCATGAGCGTCGGCGAATCCGGGGTCGATCGAGGCGGCCAGCCGGAATTGCTTGAGCGCCTCCTGGCGGGAGTTTTCCGCATCGCGCACAGAAACCCGCTCCAGCGCGCGCAGATAGGCTTCGTAAGCTCGGGGATCGACGTTGCGCCGTTCGGCGATCACGCCCTGGCCTGCACCGAGCCGCGCACTGAGCGCGCCGGCGAGCTCGCGCGCCATTCGGCTTTTCACCAGTTGAAGCTCGTTCGCGCTGCCGTCGAAGGTTCGAGTCCAGACCTGATCGGACGTTCGCGCGTCGATCAGTCTCATCGAAATGCTGAGCCGGTCGCCGCTCTTCTGGACATTGCCTTCGACCAGGTGGCTGACCCCTAGCTTGTCGGCGATGTCGGGGGTGGTCAGCCCTTTTCCGGCGATGGCGTGGGTCGAGGTGCTGGCGGTGATTTTGAGGCCGGACAGCGATGCAAGGCTGTCCGCCAGCGCGCTCGAAAGGCCGGCGCCGAGATAGTCGATCCCGGCGCCGTCCTGAGTAACGAAGGGCATGATCGCGAGCGACAGGGTTTCGCTCTCCGCCTCGCCCGACAAAAGCCGGTCGAAGGGCGGCGGCTGGACGATGGCGACTGTTCCGGCGACAGCGATCACGGACGCCGCAATTCCGGCCGCAATCCACCGGCGGCGCGGAGCTGAACGTGCCGGGGAAGGCTGCTCGGACGCTTCCACCTCCAGCGCTTCCGCGAGCGCCGCCGGAATGGCCGCGCCCCTGGTTGCCCATGCTTTCAGGTCGACGGTCTGGAACTGCCGGAAGCCCAGGGGCGGCGGAGTGCCGTCCAGCGATGCCCCGACCAGCCGACCGCTGTCCGCCGCGACACTCGCCTCGTCGCGCACCCAGCGCGAATCCACTGCCTCTTTCGACCATAAAACGAGGACGTGCCTGGCGGCTTCCAGTTGCCGTTCGATGTCTCGCGAGAATTCGGCGCCGCCCTTGATGTGACGGTCCCACCAGACGGTCAGCCCGGTGTCGGCGATGGCGTTCGCCAGCCGCTCGGCCACGGCGCGGTCGGCGCTTGCGTAGGACAGGAACACGTCCGCCAAAGCGCCGACCCCCTCTCATCCGCTCTTAACCTTGGAAGCTAGCCACAGAGCAAGCGGAAATGGAAGCGCCTATGATGAACGGCAAGCGCGCTACTGATAGTCGACCGTAACCTTGAACGTTCCGGCATAATCGCCCTCGGCGGTCGCGGAGCCGATATCGATCGAGCCGCCGATCGCGAAATCGACCCCCGGATTGCCCGAATTCGGGAGATTCAGGCTAGTCGGTGCGTCGACGACGAGGGTCAGAGTCTTGGTGGAGTCCGACTGGTTGACCAGCGTGACATCCGGCGCGTTGACGGTGATGGTCTCGTTATTCGACCCCGAGATATTGTAGCCGGCTGTCTGGGTCGTGCCGATGCAGGTGATATTGGCAGGGCAGGTCAGGGTGCCGTCGCTTGAAAGAGTTACGGTCGCGGCCGGCCAGCTTCCTCCGGCGAGGACCAACGTCCCCAATTCGAGATCGCGGATCGATGTCAGCACCAGCGGCTTGACGACCTTGGCCCTGGCCTGGGCAGTGACCGTTGCGGCATGCGCGGGCGATGCCGCCGCCGCGGCGGCGGCAGCGGCGAGCACAATCGCAATGTCCGTAAGGCGCAGCCCCACTTGTTACCCCTCCGCTGGCCATCCGGGCGCGCAAGGACGGTTCGCGCGCGGTTAACCATGTGCGGACTAGCCGGGTTGAATTGAGACCGCGTTAACGCGGGCGCCGGGCAAGCACGGCGGTGACAATCGATTCGAACTCCGCGCCGGCGGGAAATCCGGCCTCGATCCATCGTTCCTCGATGCGCCTGAGGGCCCGCGAGACCTCGGGCCCCTCGGTGACTCCCCGCTTGATCAGCGCTCCGCCGCCAATTGGAAGGCGCGGCGGAGTCCAGCCGGCGATTTCCTTTGCTTCTGCAGCACGTCCGGCGAGCAGCAACCGGTCAACCGCGCATTCGACTCCCTTGCGATAAGCGGTCACCTCCGTGTCGGCATCGATCGCAGCATCGGCCGCGCATTCGATTCGCTTCCTGGCCCGGTTGGAAAGCTTGAGGCGCGCGGCAACTGACGCGGCAACGCCCGGATCGCGCGGGAGGAGGGCGATGAGCCGCCGCACGGGATCGGGCTCGATCCCCGCGGCGCTCTCGGCCGTGATCGTCCGTTCGAGCGACCCCGTCGCTTCGCGCGCAATTTCGGGGAGGACGGGTTTGAGGATTGCCTTGTCGAGCATGATGGCGATGGTCGCGGTAGGGTCGTCGACCGCCAGGAGCTTCAAAAGCTCGTCGGCAATCCGCTCGCGCGATAGGGCCATCAGATCGTTGGCCCGGGCCGCGCAGGCCTCGAGCGCGGCGGAATCGGGCTCGCCCCGGCCGAAGCGGGCATGGAAGCGGAAGAAGCGCAGGATGCGCAGATGGTCCTCCGCAATCCGCTCCAGCGGATCGCCGATGAATCGCACGTGGCGCTGATCGAGGTCGGCAAGCCCGCCGAAATAATCGAAAATCTCGCCGCTTTGAGGGTCGGCCATAAGCGCGTTGATTGTGAAATCGCGCCGCGCCGCGTCTTCCCGCCAATCGTCGGTGAAGGCGACGGTTGCATGCCGCCCGAACGTCTCGACATCCCTCCGCAAGGTCGTCACCTCATAGGGATGACCGTCGCTGACGGCCGTCACCGTGCCATGGTCGAAGCCGGTCGGGACCGCCTTGATTCCGGCGACCTGGAGGCGCTCGACGACTTCATCGGGGCGAAGCCTCGTGGCGAGATCGACGTCGCTGACGGCAAGGCCCAGAAGCTCGTCTCGAACCGCCCCGCCGACGTAGCGGGTCAGGCCTTCCTCGGCGCCGAGCGCGTCGAGCAGCTTGGCCATTCCTCGCCGCTGCCGCCAGCGGCCCGCCTTGAGCTTCATGTCCATTGAAGCCGCCGCGACAGGTTAACCAGCATCGCCGCAGTCGCCCCCCAGATTCGCCGCTCGTTCCATTCAATCTGCCAGTAGCGGCGCTCGCGCCCCGCGAAAACCGCCGTCTGAAGCTGCTGGTTCGCCGGATCGAGAAGATAGCCGAGCGGCGCTTCGAACCAGTCGGCGACCTCCGCGTCGTGCGGGACCAGGTCGAGGTCCGGAGGGATGACGGCGATGACGGGGCTGACCCGGTAACCCGTGACCGTTGCATAATCGTCGAGCCGGCCGACCGGTTCGGCCGAGGCCGGATTCAACCCAAGCTCCTCATGCGCCTCTCTCAATGCCGCGGCGACCTCGTCTTCCCCCGGGTCGATTCGGCCGCCCGGAAAAGCGATCTGGCCGGCGTGAGTGCGCAGGTTTTCCCGGCGGACCGTGAGGATAACCCCCGGCTCGGACCGGTCGGTAATTGCGATCAGAACCGCCGCGGGTATCGCCGCTTCGGCCCGAACGTCCGGAAGGTCGCCGGGGACAAGGGGTCCAGCGGCGGGTCTGGCCAGCGCTGCCCTGAGCCGTTCGGCGAGGCTCATCGGCTGCCCGCAATCGGAAAGAAGCAGCCGTCGCTCCACACGCCCGGGGGATCGGCGCTTTCGGCAAGCGCCATTTCGGCGAGCTCATAATAGATCGGCCGCGACAATTCGGCTTCGAGCCCGTGACGGACGGCGACTCGCGGCGACGGCCCGTTGCCGTCATCGGCAATCGTAAGCGGGTGATCGCGACCGACGATCAGCGCGTCCCCGCTGTCGAGCGCCAGCGCGATCCTGCGCTCCTTGCCCGATCCTTCGACCGTCATCTCGATGGCTCGGAAGGCCGTTGAATCGACATCGACGGTGAGCTTTTCCACCGGTGTCACCAGGACATGGCTTCCGTCGGGCTCGCGCCTCAGGACGGTCGAGAACAGGCGGACCATGGCGGGACGGCCGATCGGCCTTCCCTCGTGGTACCACGTGCCGTCGCGAGCGATGCGCATTCCCGATTGGCCGCAATGCGCTGGGTCCCATTCGTCCACCGGCGGGTGGCGGCGCTCGTCGATCAGCTTTTGCAGCTCGGCGAGGCTGAGTCCTCGAAGCTCGATCGGCGGGCGGTTCTCGGGCATTGGCTTCCGTTGTCATTGCGAGCGCAGTGAAGCAATCCAGCCTTGCGCCGACTGGATTGCTTCGTCACTTCGTTCCTCGCAATGACGGACCCAGGGACCGCGATCGTCACCGGAGCAGGCAAGCGCGTCGGCGCGCGGCTTGCCGCGGCGCTCGTCGAGCGCGGATGGAGCGTCGTCGCTCACGTCCGAACCGCAACCGACGCGGTCCCCGATGGATGCATCAAAGCGATCGCCGATCTCGCCGATCCCGGCTGTGCCGAGGCTTTGTTCGCGGCGGCGGACAGCCTGGCGCCGGTTCGCCTGCTGGTGAACAACGCCGCGCGCTTCGTCTGGGACGGTTTCGAGGACTTCGACCCGGCCGAGCTCGACTTCCACATGCACGTCAACGTGCGAGCGCCGGTCCTGCTGATCCGGGAATTGGCGCGGCGGCATCAGGGCGGCGACGCGCTCGTGGTGAACATGCTCGATTCCAAGCTGTCGGCGCCCAACCCCGATTTTCTCAGCTACACATTGTCCAAGCAGGCGCTGCTCGGGGTCACGGAACTCGCCGCCCGGGCATTCGCCTCGAAAGGCGTCCGCGTGAACGCGATCTCCCCCGCGCTGATGCTCCGCTCGGCCGGACAGAGCGAGGCGAATTTCCGCGCGATGCACGCCCGCAACCCTCTCGGGCGCCGCGTAGGCCCGGACGACGTCATCGCGGCGCTCGACTATCTGATTGCGAGCGAGGCCGTTACCGGCGAAGTGCTCACCATCGACGCGGGCCTTCGGTTCGAGGCGCCGGAGCGCGACGTGCAGTTCCTGGAGGAATGATGGACGAGCCAAAGCTGAGTGGCCTGATCCCGGACGAGCTCCGCCCGCGAAGCGCCAAGATACTGCTCGATTCGCTGGAGGTGACGACCGATATCGGGTTTCACGATTTCGAAATCGGCGCTCCGCAGCGGTTGCTTGTCACAGTGGAGGTCTGGCTCTCGGATCCGACGGCTCCCCATGACGACGATCCGGCGCATGCGTGGGATTATGATTATGTCCGCAACCAGGTCATCGAGCTTGCCGGCGCGCGACGCTACAACCTCCAGGAAACGCTCGCGCATGCGATCTACGATCGGCTCTCGGCGATGCGCGGAGTCAGCGCTCTAAGGGTGACGACATCCAAGCCGGACATTTACGCCGACGCCCATGGAGTGGGAGTCCAGCTGGCTTCGTTCGAGGGCGCCGAGCCCCGCCCATGAACCCGGACGTTGGCGTTGTGGAACAAAAGCCCTTGCACCGCACTTGAACCGGACATAAGGAGGCGCGCTTGCTGACCATGATACTTTAATACATGGTCCGTTTCCTATCCTGGCGACAGGGCTGCTTAGGGGAGGCCCGGTCCGACCGTGGAGTTCACGGCGTCTCGAGGAGAAAATTGGGTTAATGTCTTACGCCCAAAGAAAAGAGCTAAGTGGCAATCGCATGGTGGCGATCATCATCGTCGCCCTGATCCAGTTCACGCTCGGCTACGCCATTGTCACCGGCCTTGCCTATAATGTGATCAAGAAGGCGGCGGAGGATCTCAAGACCTTCGACGTCGAGGAAGAGCCGCCGCCTCCGGAAGAGCCGCCGCCACCGCCGCCCGACCAGCCGGTCGAGCCGCCGCCCGTGGTGACTCCGCCGCCGATCGTTCGCACCAACGTCACCCCGCCGCCGGTGATCCAGCAGGTCCGCGAGGCGCCGCCGGTCGTCATTACGCCGCGTGCCCCGCCGGCCCCGCCGCCTCCGCCGCCGCCGGCGAAGGTGACCAAGGCGCAGAGCTCCAAGGGCAATCTGCAGGGCCTGATCTCGGGTGACGATTATCCGCAGGACGCCCTTCGCAACGAAGAGACCGGTTCGGTTCACGTCAATTTGAGCATTGGCACGAACGGCCGAGTCACGAATTGCTCTGTGACGAGATCGAGCGGATCGACGTCGCTCGACAGGGCGACATGCCGGCTTCTGACGAGCCGCGCGCGATTTACTCCCGCCAAGCTCAGCAATGGCCAGCCGACAACCGACACTTATTCGCAAACGATTACCTGGCGTCTCCAGTAGGCAGCCGATTCAGAAATCCAGCAGAGGAAAGTAGCCGAACATGTCAATTCTCGCTCTTACAGCAGCTGCTGCCGCCCCCGCAGCGAATGCTAATCCCTACGGCTTGATGCCGGCCCTCGAGCAGGGCGGAATCATCGCCTGGTCCGTGTTCATCATCCTGGTGGGCATGTCGATCTTCTCCTTCTACATCCTGTTCACCAAGTTGATGCAGCAGCAGAAGATCATCAGCCAGGGCCGCAAGGTCCGCTCCAGCTTCTGGAACTCGCCCAACCTTCGCGAAGCGTCGACCAAGCTCGATCGCAAGAGCGCCTATCGCTCGATCGTCGATGACGCCCTGATCGCGCAGGACCAGCACGGCAAGCTGACCGATCCGATCGACCAGCACGATTGGATGGCGAACAGCCTGGCCCGCAGTCAGGGCGCGATCGGCGCCCGTCTCGGCGAAGGCCTCGCCTTCCTCGCGACGGTCGGCTCAACCGCTCCGTTCATCGGTCTGTTCGGCACCGTCATCGGCATCTACCGGGCGCTCATCAAGATCGGCGCGTCGGGTCAGGCGGACATCTCCACCGTCGCCGGTCCGGTCGGCGAGGCGTTGATCATGACCGCGCTCGGCCTGGTCGTCGCGGTCCCGGCGGTGCTCGCCTACAACTGGCTGATCCGCCGCAACAAGTCGATCATGGAAGACCTCGCGGCCTTCACGAACGACCTTCACGGCTATCTGATGTCGGGCGGATCGGTGAAGCCGCGCTTCGGCTCGGAAGCCAAGTCCACGGCAAGCGCTCGCACCGCGCCGTCGACGACGACCGCGGGCAATCCGGGCGGCCGCCAGCCGGTCCGCACCGGCGCGACCCAGACCGGCGCCGAGACTCCGACGGTCTAATTCCAGTCGATCGGCCGGACCGCGCACCGGTCCGGCCTTTCGACCGGCGATATTGAATGAAGGCGCAAACGATATGGCAGTAAATGTAGGGCCGGCCGAGGACGAAGGCGAAGCCATGTCCGACATCAACGTCGTTCCTTTGACCGACGTGATGCTCGTGCTTCTGATCATCTTCCTGATCGCGGTTCCGGTCGTCTTGCAGACGGTGCCGGTTACCCTGCCGAACGTCCGGTACGAGCCGACCCAGACCAAGCCGGAAAATGTGTCGCTGACGGTTCGCGGCGGGCCCGGCAACACGTGCGAGGTCTATTGGAACATGACCAGGGTCGACAGCGACGAGCTGCTCGATCGTGCCGTCAAGAAGCTCGAAGAGCAGATCAAGAAGGTCGGTGGAGTCGAGAATCTGACCGAGGAAACGATGCCCGAGGCGCATATCCGCGGCGACGTCAACACGCCGTACAAGTGCATCGGCGGCGCCATCTTTACAATGCAGCGCGCGGGCTTCGCGCGGATCGGATTCATTTCCGAACCGCCGCCCAACGGCGTCCAGCAGCGCCTGTAAGTTAGGAGTTCGACACCATGTCGATGCAAACCACCAGCGACAATACGACTGGCGAACCGATGCTGGACATCAACACGACGCCGCTGATCGACGTCATGCTGGTGCTTCTGATCATGCTGATCATCACCATTCCGGTGCAGACCCACGCGGTGAAGCTCGACCTTCCGCAGGATCAGACGAACCAGCCGCCGCCGCCGATTCTCCCGACCAAGAACAAAGTCGTGATCACGGCTGCCGGGGCGATCCTTTGGAACGGTTCGCCGGTCACGCCGGAGCAGCTTCGAATGTATCTCGACGCTACCCAGCAGATGGACCCGATTCCGGAGCTTCACCTGCAGCCGGAGCCCAACGCGCGCTACGCGCTGGTCGACGAGGTGCTGGCAATCACCAAGAAGGCGCATGTCGAGAAGATGGGCTTCGTCGGCAACGAGGCTTACGCGACGTTCTGACGCTCGCCTTGCCTCTACTCATTCAAAGGGCGGCCGTTTGGTCGCCCTTTTTCATTGGCGCTGACCATCAGCCGTGCCATTCATCCCGGCCATGACCCGGGTGCCCGATTTCGCAGTCGTAATACTCGCCGCGGGGCAGGGGACGCGCATGCGATCGGACACCCACAAGGTGCTTCACCCGATCGCGTCGAGGCCGCTGCTCCTCCATCTTCTCGACCGTGTCGACGGGCTTGGCGCCGCGCGCCGGGTGGTCGTGGTCGGCAAGGGGCGCGACCAGGTCGAAAAGGCGCTTGCCGGTCGCGATGTCGCCGTCGCTCATCAGGCCGAGCAGAAGGGCACGGGCCATGCGGTCCAGCAGGCTCGCGACGCGCTGAATGATTATGATGGCGCGGTGGTGGTTCTTTACGCCGACACCCCCTTCGTCGAACCCGAGACGTTGCGCCGGATGCTCGAAAGACTCGACGGCGGCGACGGTCCCGGCGTGGTTGTCCTGGCCTCGGAGCCCGACGATCCGGCGGCTTACGGCCGGATCATCCTCGGAGAAGGCGACCGCATCGCCAAGATGGTCGAATACCGCGACGCCACCGAGGAGGAGCGGGCGGTCCGTCTCTGCAATTCAGGCATGATGGCGGTTCGCGCCAGGGACCTGTTCCGATGGCTCGACCGGGTCGGCAACGATAATGCGGCCGGCGAATATTATCTGCCCGACGTCGTCAACATTGCCGCCTCCGAGGGCCGCGAGGCGGTTGTGATCGAAGGCGGTGCCTATGAGGCCGCGGGCGTCAACAGCCGGGCCGAGCTCGCCCACCTGGAGCTCGAGTGGCAGCGCCGCCGGCGCGAGCAGGCGCTCGACGAGGGCGCTACGCTGATCGACCCGGAAAGCGTCTGGTTCGCTTTCGACACGCGCCTTGGACGCGACGTGACGGTCGAGCCGCATGTCGTCTTCGGCCCCGGGGTCGAGGTTGCCGACGGAGCGACGATCAAGGCCTTCAGCCACATCGAGGGTGCGATCGTCGGAGCGCGCGCCTCGATCGGTCCCTTCGCTCGGATACGGCCGGGAACCCGCCTCGGAGAAGGCTCGAAGGCGGGCAATTTCGTCGAGCTGAAGAATGCGGCCGTCGGCAGGGGCGCCAAGGTCAATCATCTGTCCTACGTCGGCGACACCGAAGTGGGCGAATCCGCCAACATCGGCGCAGGGACGATTACCTGCAATTATGACGGTTTCGGCAAATATCGGACGGTGATCGGCGATGGCGCGTTCATCGGCTCCAATACCGCTTTGGTGGCGCCGGTGACGATCGGGCCCGGAGCGGTCGTGGGCGCCGGCTCGGTCATCACCAGCGACGTGGAGGCGGACAGCCTCGCCGTCGAGCGGAGCGAGCAGAAAGGCGTCGCCGGCTGGGCCCGCCGTTTTCGCGAACGAATGACCCGCAAGGCTGCGGAATGAGCGCTATTTGAGCTTGCGAAGGAACGCTGTCAGCTTGGCGAAATAGGTCGGCTGGTCGTCGTAGAATGCCATGTGACTGCCGTTTGTCGCGGCCAGCTCGCCGTTCGGAAGCTCCTTCGCCATCGCCGCCATATATTTTGGGTCCATCGTGTCATAGGCGCCCGAAATGACGAGCGTCGGAATGGTGATGGTCTTGAGATCGGCGAAGCGGTCCCACTGGGCGAGGCGTCCGCTTGCACCCATTTCGCTGGGGCCCTGCATCGTCACGTAAAAGCGGCGGTTCATGTTCTTGGCCGCGCGAATGAAGGGCTCCGGCCATTGGGCGGCCGGCCGACGAAGGACATGCTGTTGGTACCAATTGGGCATCAGCAGCTCCATGTAACGCGGCTCCTCGGTTCGGCCGCTCGCCTCCATCGCCAGGATTTCCTTGAGCGCGGCCTGATCCATCTGCGGTTCGAGAACGTTCTTCGCATAGGCATTGTAGGCGGGAATCGAGGCCATCATGTTGGAGATGACGAGGCACTTCATCTGGTCCTGGTGAGCGAGCGCATACTCCATCGCCAGCATCCCGCCCCAGCTGTGGCCGAGCAGGCAGAAATTGTCCTTCGTCCCGCCGATCGCCTCCCTGACCTGGTCGACCTCGTCGACATAGCGCGCGAGCGTCCACAAGTCGGGATCGTCCGGACGGTCGCTTTCGCCGGTCTCAAGCTGGTCGTAGTGATAATATTCGACGCCTTCGGCAGGCAGATAGCTGTCCATCACTTCCAGATACGCGCTCGACAGCCCCGGACCGCCGGTCAGAAGCAGAAGCTTCAGATCCGGGTTGTTGCCGACTCGCTTGATCCAGACGTTGAACTTGCCCTTGGGCGTGTCGATCGGAATCAGGCGGGCGCCGCCGCTCCATGCGTCGGCATGCGCGCTATTGTCGAAATAGGAAGCGGGCGGCGCGTCGGTCTTTGCGGTCTCGGACGCCCGGCAGCCGGCGAGAAGAACGAGGGCGAAGCCGACAAAAGCGGCGATCGATCGTTTCATTGCAAAACCCCCTGGCGCCGCGCTTTGCCGCGTTGGCCGAAACGTGCATAGCGCCCCGCGATGCCGGTTCAAAGGAGCGTCGAATAGATGTGCGGGATCGTCGGAATTGTCGGCAAGAGCGAAGTCGCCCGGCGGCTGTTCGAGGGACTGAAGCGGCTCGAATATCGCGGCTATGATTCCGCTGGCATCTGCACCATCGAAAACGGAACGTTGGAGCGGCGCCGGGCGGAGGGCAAGCTCGCCAACCTCGGGCGGGAGCTCGACGCGCACCCGCTCGGCGGCATCGTCGGAATCGCCCATACACGCTGGGCCACGCATGGAGCGCCCACGGTCGGTAATGCTCATCCGCACGTCGTCGGGTCGGTGGCGCTGGTCCACAACGGAATCATCGAGAATTTCAAGCCGCTACGGGATGAGCTGATCGCCGAGCGACGGAAGTTCGAGAGCGAAACCGACACCGAGGTCGTCGGCCATTTGGTCGCTCGCGAGATCGAACGCGGTGCGTCCCCGCAAGACGCGGTCGCGGCCGTGCTTCCACGCCTGACGGGCGCCTTCGCCATAGCCTTCCTGTTCCGCGACCATCCCGACCTGATCGTGGGTGCGAGGATGGGCGCGCCACTGACGGTGGGCTACGGCGAGGGCGAGAATTTTCTCGGTTCCGACGCCATTGCGGTAGCGCCCTGGACTCAGCGCATCGCCTATCTGGAAGAAGGCGATTGGGCGGTCGTTCGGCGCGACCGGATCGAGATTTTCGACAGCGAGAACCGGCCGGTGGAGCGCGAGATCGTCGAGTCCGGCGCTTCTTCGGCTCCGATCGAGAAGGGCAATTATGCCCATTACATGCAAAAGGAGATATTCGAGCAGCCGGTGGTGGTCGCCGACACTCTCCAGAGCTACGTCCGGCCATTCGAAGGCGAAATCGCGCTGCCCGATATTGATTTCGACCTCGCCGCCGTCGACCGGCTGACGATCGTCGCTTGCGGCACGAGCTATTACGCGGGGCTCGTCGCCAAATATTGGATCGAACAATTCGCCCGCGTCCCGGTCGACATCGATGTGGCATCGGAATTTCGATACCGCGAGCCCATCCTGGAGCCGGGCGGGCTATCGCTGTTCGTCAGCCAGTCGGGCGAGACGGCCGACACGCTGGCCGCGCTTCGCCATGCCAAGGCGCAGGACCAGCGGATCGCGGTGGTGGTCAACGTCCCGACAAGCTCGATGGCGCGCGAAGCCGACCTGCTGCTGCCGACCCACGCCGGACCCGAGATCGGAGTCGCCTCGACCAAGGCCTTCACCTGTCAGCTTGCCGTGCTCGCGGCGCTCGCGGCGAACCTCGCCTGCGCTCGCGGCGGAATCGAGCGCAAGGACGAACGGTCGATCGTCGCCCACCTCCAGCAGGCTCCGGCCGCGCTAAACGCGGCGCTCGGCCATGACGAGGAAATCGCGGCGATGGCGCATCTCGTCGCTCCGGCGCGCGACGTGCTCTATCTCGGGCGCGGGCCTTATTATCCGATGGCCCTGGAAGGCGCGCTCAAGCTGAAGGAAATCAGCTACATCCACGCCGAAGGCTACGCCGCGGGCGAAATGAAGCACGGGCCGATCGCCTTGATTGACGAACACGTTCCGGTCATCGTCCTCGCGCCATCCGGCCCGCTTTTCGAAAAGACGGTCAGCAACATGCAGGAAGTGCGTGCTCGCGGCGGCAAGATCGTGCTGATCAGCGATTTCACGGGAATAGCGGAAGCGGGCGAGGGCTGCCTCGCGACAATCGAAATGCCCGAAGTCCACCCGCTGATCGCGCCGATCGTCTATGCGGTGCCGGTGCAGCTGCTCGCCTATCACACGGCCGTGCTCAAAGGCACCGATGTCGACCAGCCCCGCAATCTGGCGAAAAGCGTCACCGTGGAGTGACGGGCGCTCCGATGGTCGGAGCGCCCTTTTTTCGCCTGCGCTACCAGGCCGCCTGGAACCCGGCCCGTGCGCCGAACTCGTTGCTGTCGAAGCCGTATCCGACGCCGGCCGAGACCGCCGACATCGGCCCGATAGCAAGCGAAACGGCGGTCGCGAGCGCGGCCCTGTTCTTGAAATAGCCGATGCCTCCCGAGATCGCGACATGTGCTCCGGCTGGTACGTTCGGGGTGTCCATTGCCAGCGCCATCGCGACACCTTCGTTGGCGTCGCGGATGCCGCGGCGATTGCGGTCGGCGAGGTCGAACAGGACATCCGTGTCGTCCTGCAGCGTGGCGATGCTGGTGTTGAAGCCGCTGCTGATCGCATTGAGCTGGCCGAGATTGACCGCGTCGGTGGCCGCGGTTCCGGCGGCGACGTTGACGATCCGCCGCTCGGTTCCGGCCGCGCCGACCGAGACGGTGTTCGCCTGGTCAGCGACCGATCCCTGGCCGATGGCGACGCTATTGCCGGCGACCGCCTGCGCCGAATGGCCGATCGCGATCGATTCGGCGCCCGACGCCGTCGCCTGGTATCCGCCGGTGAACGCATAATCGCCGGATGCGATCGACTCGTTGCCGATCACTGTCGAACCGACGCCTGTCGACTGACTTCGGCCGCCGACCGCGACGGCGCCGGTGGCGGATGCCAGGGCGCTCGGCCCGATCGCGGTGGCCGCGAGCGCCGAAGAGCTGGTCTGGGCGCCGGCCCCGATCGCGACGCTGACTATACCCGCGGAGGTCGTCGTCACCCCGCTGGTTGGATTGGCCGCACCGATGGCGATCGACCCTGCGCCGCTGGCGGTGGACGATGTCCCGACGGTGGTTGAATTGACTCCGCTCGCGGTTGCCGAATCGCCAACCGCCGTGGCCTTGTTCCCGGTCGCGGTCGCGTTCGCGCCGCATTCCGTGCTGTTCGTGCCCGCTCCGGCATTGCAGTCCGGCAGCGGGTCGCCCCAGGCCGGTGCGCCGGCCATTGCCGCAAATACTCCAAAGGCCGCTACAAGCCCGACGCGTGTCTCTGTCCTGCAAGTCATGGTCGTCACTCCTCCGCATTGACGCCGCGAAAGGTCCGCAGCTGCCGGACATGGTGCGGCGGAGCGAGGAACGGCGCGCCGAAACGCGCCTGATGAATTGCCGATGGTTGGCCGATTTATCAGCCGAAAGTGGAGCCGGGCCGGTTACGCTTTTCGATAATCCGGAACCGTCGCGGTCTGCCGCCAATAGTTGTCGAGCCCGATGGCGCGCATCCGCTGTTCGAAACGCGCATCGCGCCAAAGCGGAAGCATCGGCGGCAGGAACAGGAAATAGGTGTCGAGCCGGGTCCAGCGCGTGATCGGATGATTTGACGTTCGCCCGCGGCGAAACAGATACTCATCGAGCCGGTCGAATGCTTCGTCGACATGGCCCGTAGCCGCGAACAACAGCGCCGCGTCTGACATCACCCAGGGATATTTCGCGGCCATCCCGTCGAGCGACTCGATCGCCGCGCGCAGATCGTGCTCCGATCGCGATGCAAGTGCCCTGGTCGTCAGCATTTGGGTGTCGATGACCAGGTCTTGATCGCCATAGGGTTGCGCTGCCCGGTCGCTCCCGAAAGCCACCGCTTCATCTGGCCGGCCAGCGTAGCTGAGCAGGGTCATGTGCGTGAGCCAGACACCCGTGTTGCGCGGCCAGCGGTCGAGCATTGCCCTTGACTGGGCTTCGGCTTCGACGAAGCGGCCTGCTCCCCACAAGACAAAGGCCAGCATGATCGCGGGTCCGGGATTAAACGGAACTCCGCTCGTGACGCGTCGAAAGATCGTTACCGAATCCTCCCAACGACCGGTGTTGGCATAGAGGTGGCCGAGCAGGCCCTCGACAAGCCACAATTTCGGCGCGCGGGCTCGAACCGACAACAGCGCTTGCTCGGATTCGCCCCAGCGCCGGAACGAGCTCGGGATCAGGGCCAGTGCGGCGAGGGCATCGGGTTGATCCGGTTGAAGGGCCAGGGCGCGGTCAGCCGCGCTGGTGGCGCGTTGGGCAATTTCGGCGAGACCTTCGCCCCCCCCAAGTTGAAACTGCATCTGCAAGGCCAGCGCGCCCCATGCGTCGGCGAACATTGGGTCGGCTTCCACCGCCTGGCGAAAATAGGCTTCGGCCTGAACGCTGGTTTCGCCCGTGCCGATACCACGCGCTTCAATGCCTTTTGCGAACAGCGCTTGGGCGCGCGGAGTCGGCTGGTACTTCGGCGGGCGATTCAGATAGAGGCCGGCGCCGACCGCTCCGGCTGTTATCGTCGCCGCTGCGGCGGTGACCATAGCGATGCGGCGCGAAAGACGCGCCGGTTCAACGGGTGCAGGTGGCGGATCTGCGGTTTTTGTCGGTCCTGTCGCTACAAGCCGATAGCCGACGCGTGCGATCGTCTCGACTCCAAAGCTGTCGTTACCAATGCCGTTTGCGACCTGGCGGATTCTCGAGAGCACCCGGTTGATCGCATCGTCCGTGACGATCCGCCCGTCCCAGCACCGCTCGATCAGCTCGTCGCGGGTGACGATTTGTCCATCGGCGCGGGCGAGTGCGACCAGCGCCTGCATCACGCGCGGCTCGAGAGTCTCGCTATTGCCGCCGCTGGAGATTTGCCGAAGCGCGGGCTGGACGTGAAGGGCCCCGAGCGTAAAGGAAGGCTCGTGCGCGAGCACGACGCGCCCGGGTATCGCCAGACCATCATGTTTCGATTCCCCCATCGAACGGAAGATTAACCTGAAGCAAGGCGGATTGCGATGACCATTGAAGCCCGAGGCGGCTGTCATTGCGGGGCGGTTCGGTTCGCGGCCCAACTGCAGGAGCCGCCGGTGCCGGCACTCGACTGCAATTGCTCGATCTGCCGGATGACCGGGTTCGTGCACATTATCGTCCCGCACGACGGCTTCGAGATATTGAGCGGTCGCGAGCAGCTAACGAGCTACAGGTTCGGAACCGGCGCGGCCGAGCATCTCTTTTGCAGCGTTTGCGGGGTGAAGAGCTTCTACCAGCCACGCTCGCACCCCGATTCCTGGAGCGTGAACGGCCATTGTCTCGATCAGGCGGTCGATCTGGCGATCGAGCCGTTCGACGGACGGAACTGGGAGCAGGCAAAAGCCGAACTCGACGGCGGCAATGGCGGCGGCTAGTCCGCGCCGATGCACCGCGCGCTTCGACTGACGCTCGACCGAGCCGCGCTCCAGAATAACTGGCGCTGGCTGCAGGATCGCGCCGAAGTCCCTGCGGGCGCTGCGATTAAGGCCGACGGCTACGGCATTGGCGCCCGCGAAACGATGGCGGCGCTTCACGAGGCGGGGTGCCGGACGTTCTTCGTTTCGTCTTATGCCGAGGCCGATGCGCTCGGGCCGGTTCCGGCGGATTCCGAATTGGTGGTCCTTCATGGAGTCGGGCCGGACGACGTGGATGCCGCACTTCGTTCGGGCGCCCGGCCGGTGCTCAACAGCATCGAGCAGGTGGAGAGGTGGAAAGAGATCGCGCCCGACCGGCCCGCCGACGTGATGGTCGACACCGGCATGAACCGGCTCGGCCTGCGGCCCGACGAAATTGACGCGCTCGACGGCCTTCCGATCGACACGCTGCACAGCCATCTCGCCTGCGCCGACGAGGATTCGAAGATGAACGGGCGCCAGCTCGATGCCTTCCGCGCGGTGGCGGCATCCGTTCCCGCGAGGCGCTACAGCCTCGCCAATTCCGCCGGGATCTGCCTAGGCCGCGACTACAGTTTCGACCTCGTTCGCCCCGGGCTTGCGCTCTACGGCGGAATCCCGAGGCGCGAGGCGCGGGGGAATATCCGCCAGGTCGCGCGGGTTGAGGCGCAGATCGTCCAGCGGCGGATCATCCGGATCGGCGAAAGCTGCGGTTATGGCGCAACCTTCGTGGCCCCGGCCGACACCGACGCGGCGATCGTCAATATCGGCTATGCCGATGGTTATCTGCGCGGCTTCGCGTCGAGCGGGAGCGCGTTCGCCGGCGAGTTCGCGCTTCCGGTGCTGGGCCGCGTGTCGATGGACCTGGTCGCGCTCGGCTGCGACGCGGCGCCGGATCTGAAAGAAGGCGACTGGGTCGAGATGGATTACGATCTGCCGACCGCGTCGCGCGCGTCGGGGCTCAGCCAG
>DASTIF010000087.1:0-5853 GCA_035717805.1 Sphingomicrobium sp. | reverse complement strand
ATCATAGGCTTCGCGGCCGGCGTGCGTGTCGCCGTCCAGCTCGATCACCAGCATGGTCGGAATCCGGCAGGCAAAATCCGCGATGTAGCGGCCGACGACAAGCTGACGGCGAAACTTGGCGCCGTTGAATCTCTTTGCTCGAAGCGCGTACCAAAGCTTGCGTTCCGCGGGTGTGAGCTCCCGCCGCATGTGCCTGGCGCGTTCGGTCAAGACCTGGTCCCGCACTCCCCCTCTCCTTCGCCGCTACGCGGCTCTTCCTCTCCCCTGAAGGGGCGAGGGATCAGTCAATCGACATCCTCGACTTCCACTTTCTCTCCCGTCACGCGCTGCGACAAGGCGGCCGCCATGAAGCGGTCGAGGTCGCCGTCGAGGACGTCGCCGGGCGCGGTCGAGGTGACCCCGGTGCGCAGGTCCTTGACCAGCTGGTAGGGCTGGAGGACGTAGCTTCGGATCTGGTGGCCCCAGCCGATGTCGGTCTTGGCGGCGTTGGCGGCGTCGGCCTCGGCCTCGCGCTTCTGCAATTCGGCTTCGTAGAGGCGGGCTTTCAGCTGCTTCATCGCCTGGGCGCGGTTCTTGTGCTGCGATCGCTCGTTCTGGCAGGCGACGACGATTCCGGTCGGGACATGGGTGATCCGCACCGCGCTGTCGGTGGTGTTGACGTGCTGCCCGCCGGCGCCCGAGGCGCGGTAGGTGTCGATCCGAAGGTCGGATTCGCTGACCTCGATGTCGATATCCTCGTCGACCTCGGGATAGACCCAGACGCTGGCGAAGCTGGTGTGGCGGCGGGCGTTGGAATCGTAGGGGCTGATCCGGACAAGCCGGTGCACCCCGCTTTCGGTCTTGAGGTTGCCATAGGCGTTCTCGCCCTTGACCAGGACGGTCGCCGACTTGATCCCGGCCTGCTCGCCGGCGTGATAGTCGACCAGCTCGACCTTCATCCCGTGGCGCTCGGCCCAGCGGGTGTACATGCGCTGCAGCATTTCGGCCCAGTCCTGGCTTTCGGTGCCGCCCGCGCCGGCGTTGACCTCGACATAGGTGTTGTTGGCGTCGGCTTCGCCGGCGAGCAGCGCGGCGACCTTGTCGCGCTCCGCTCTGGCCGCGAGATCGGCGAGGCTCCTGACCGCGTCGTCAACGAGGGCCGTGTCGCCCTCGCTTTCGGCAAGCTCCATCAGCTCGACCGTGTCGCCGAGCTCGCGCTCGATCGCCCGGGTCGCGCCGATCGCCTCGTCGAGCCGCCGCCGCTCGCGCATCACGTCCTGCGCCGCCTTGGGGTCGTCCCACAAGGTCGGGTCCTCGACCTTCGCGTTCAGCTCCTCGAGACGCTTTTGCGCGCGGTCCCAGTCGAGGAACCGGCGAAGAAGCGCGGTCGCGGCGTTGATCTGGTCGACATGGGCTTGCGCTTCGGCGCGCATGGTCTTGCGTCTTTCGTCAGCTGTTCGGAGCGCGCCTACTGAGCGGAGGCGGTGTTTTGCAAGGGGGCGGTCTGCGGGGGCGGGAGCGGGCGCATGTAGGGCGGCTGGGTCTGCGGCTGCGGTTGCTGGCGGACGATCGGCGCCGGTCCGGTTCGCCGCTGCTCGACCGCCTTCTGAACGGTGGCGACCGCTTCTTCTTCTTCGTTGCCGCGGCGGTGCCGGAAGCTTCGGCGCGGTTCGGTCTGCGGCTGGAAGGCTTCCCAGATGATCGGCGACTTGGGATCGTTCTCGGTCGGGAAAACGCCATAGACCCGGCGGCCGGTAGCGCGATCGATCCGCACCCAGCGGATTCCTTCGGGGGCGACGAAGGGGACCTTGGGCTCGTTCTTGAGCGCGGTCCTGGCCCATTGCTTCCACACCGGGGCGGCGATGCGACCGCCCTGGGCCGCATGCCCCATCGAGCGCGGCTGGTCGTAGCCCATATAGACTCCGGCAACGATGTCGGGAGTGCCGCCGACGAACCAGACGTTGGTCGGCCCGTTGGTGGTGCCGGTCTTGCCGAACAGCGGACGGTCGAGGTCGCGGAGCACGGTCGCGGTTCCGCGGATAATGACGCCTTCCATCACATGGACCATCTGGAAGGCGGCCATCGGATCGACCAGCTGGCGGGTCCGGAGCGGGGGCCGGGGCATTGGTTTCCCGTCCCAGTCGGGCGCGTTGCAGCCCTGCATGATCGCGCAGCGGTTGTCGGAGCGGTAAATGACTTTGCCGTCGCGGTCCTGGACGTAATCGATGATCGTCGGTGTGACCGACCGGCCCTGGTTGGCTAGGACGGCATAAGCGTTGACCAGCTGCTGGACGGTCGTTTCGCCCGCGCCGAGCGCGATCGACAGATAATTGGGATAGTCGCCGACTCCCAGGGTCCGCGCGGTATCGGTGATCTTCGCCATTCCAATGTCCGCCGCCGCCCGCACGGTCATCAGGTTTCGCGATTGCTCGAGGCCCCAGCGCAAGGTGTGCGGGCCCGCGGACCGATGATCGAAATTCTCGAAGCATTTGTTGCCGAGCCCGGCGCCCTGCCACACGCAATAAGGCGCATCGAGCTCGATCGTGGCGGGCGTGTAGCCGTTCTGGAGAGCGGTGACATAGACGATCGGCTTGAATGCCGAGCCCGGCTGCCGCTTGGCCTGGGTGGCGCGGTTGTAGCTCGATCCGAGCACGTCGAACCCGCCCTGCATCGCCAGCACCCGGCCGGTATGGACTTCCTCGGCCAGCATTCCGCCCGACACTTCGGGAATCGAGCGAAGCGCGTAACTGCCGTCGCCCAGGTCCTTTACGACGATGATCATGCCCGGCCGGAAATTGTCGAACGCTGAGCCGCCGCCGCCGCGCTTCGGCTGGGAGGCCGCCGAGGCGGGGAGAGTCGCGGTCTTGCCACTGGCGAAGCCGATTTCGGCGGAATCCGAGTCTTTCGAAAGGACCACCGCCTTCCACCAGTCCGGAAAGCCGGTGCCGACCCGGGTCCGGTCGAGCTGGCCCTGCCAGTCGTCGCTGACGTCGATGCTGAGCCCAAGGTCCCGCCAGCCGCGGCCGCCGTCGAAATTGGCAAGACCTTCGCGGAGCGCATCGGCCATCGCCGACTGCATTACCGGATTGGCGGAGCTGCGCACCCAAAGGCCGCCGGCATAGACGCTGTTGGGTCCGTCCTCGGCGGTCTCGCCGAAGCGCCGCAGAAGCTCGCGACGGACCTCCTCCATGAAATAGCCGCCCATGTCGCGGAATTTTTCGCCCGAGCCATAGCGGATCGTTCCGAGCGGGGTGGCGGCCGCCGACTTCCACTGCTCCTCGCTGATATAATTGTTGCGGTACATTTCGCGCAGGACATAGTTGCGGCGGTTGAGCGCGCGCTCTGTGGCGCGGACGGGATCGTAATTGGACGGCGCTTTTGGAAGCACCGCCAGATAGGCCGCTTCGGGAAGCGTCAGCTCGTCGATGTCCTTGTCGAAATAGGCGCGCGAGGCCGCCTGGATTCCGTAGGCGTTCCGGCCGAGGAAAATCTGGTTGAGGTAGAGCTCGAGGATCTGCTCCTTGGTAAGCACCGATTCCAGCCGGAAGGCGAGGATCGCTTCGCGGATCTTTCGGCCGATATTGTAGCTGCTGTCCTTGAGCAGGCCCTTGGCGACTTGCTGGGTGATGGTCGATCCGCCGCGCGCCCGGCCGCCGCCGAGAATCGTCTTGGCGGCATAATCGCCGACCGCGCCGACGAGCCCCGTATAATCGATGCCTCCGTGGGAGAAGAAGGTCTTGTCCTCGGCGGAAATGAACGCCTGGACAACGACTGGCGGCACTTCGTCATAGGCCAGGTTGACCCGCCGTTCGCGCGCGAAACTCTGCACCGGATCGCCATTGTAGCCGCGGACATTGCTCGGGAGTGGCGGCTGGTAGGCGAGAAGAGATTCCGCCGAGGGGAGGCCGGTGGCGAAATAAAGCCAGATTCCCGCGAAGACCGCGAACAGGAATGCGCCGACGATCGCGAGCCGGCTGACCCAGCGCCGTCGAAACAAGGGAGCGATTCGCTCGCGCACCTCCTGATTGAAGGCGACGAGGTCCGGCATCGGCAGGTTGGGAGGCGACAGGCGTTCGAATTTCATGTGACTGAGGGGCGGTCTAGCCCCTTAGTTCGACCGCGAAAAGCGCGAAAGGCTCAACGCACCGATCGCGCGGCGACATCCGCCTCGATCGTCCGTGCAAGCGCCGCGACGATCTGACGCCGTTCACCGGGCGAGCGAAGCATGGCTTCGTCGTCGACATTGCTGACATAGCCCGCCTCGAACAGGATCGCCGGAACGCCCGCGGAGCGCAGCACGTGGAAGTCCGCGAACTTGTGCGGCGTCGGGCGAAGCTCGACGTTGCCCCTGGAGTTGCGGATCAGCCGCTCGGCGAAATTGGCGGAAGCGGTCATCTGGCTCCGCAGAGCCAGGTCGGAAAGGATGGCGCGGACCGATCCGTCGCCGCTGCTCGCGCGGCCGGCGGCGCTATTCTCCTTCCGCGCCAGCCGGGCCGCTTCCTCGTCGGAGGCGACGTCGGACAGCGAATAGACGGTTGCGCCGCGAGCGAGCGGGTTGGGCGCGCTGTCCATGTGAAGCGAGACGTAAAGGCTTGCGCCGAGCCGACTGGCCAGGGCCGATCGCTGGTCGAGCGTGAGATAGCGGTCGTCCTCGCGAGTCATCGCAATCCGGACGCGGCCGTTCCCCGCGAGCTTGTCGCGAAGCTCGCGCGCGAGCTGCAGGGTGAGTTGCTTCTCGCTGATCTCGCCGGAAACCGAAGGCGCCCCGGGATCGCGGCCGCCGTGGCCGGGATCGATCAGGACCAGGGGCCGGCCGGGCGTCCGCGCCTCGATAATATGAACGCCCGCGGCGGGGGAGGGCAGGCGGACGGTGACCGCGGCAGGCTCGGTCGCGGAAGCGGCGACACCGCTGACCGCCGCGCCGCCAAGAGCGAGCAGGATAGCTCCCCCGGCGGCAGCCGCTCCGGCGCTCGATATCAACCTTTTCGCTATTGATCCCACCGGCCAATTCCCTGGCATTGGCATTCCAGCGCCCCCGCTTCACCGACTGTATCACAAAATCGTGGTTAACAGCTACTTAGCGAGTGCCTCTGTAACTTTGTTGCGGTTGCCTGTCGGCGATGCTAACCGGCTTCAACCCTCGCGTCGAAGGACGCCGACGGGTCTTCGCCGCGGCCAGTTCGGACCGCGGCTTCACAGGTTGACGCTGCATGACGCCACAAATTTCCCCCCGCCCGCTCACGATCGAGCAGCGGGGCGGCATTGCCGCACCCGAAGCGGCAGCGGCGCGCGCAGCAGACGCAGTTTTCGTTACATCTGCCAGGACCGGCGGCCGACACCCGCTTCGACTGGCCCAGTCAATGGCGCGCCCGCTTCTCGCTCGAGCAAGCGGCCGCGCCCGGAGAGTCTTCAATGTCCATGCGCATGCTGATCGATGCGCGCCACCCGGAGGAAACCCGGGTCGCCGTCGTCAAGGGAAACCGGATCGAGGAATTTGACTTCGAATCCGCCGAGCACAAGCAGCTCAAGGGAAATATCTATCTTGCCAAGGTAACCAGGGTCGAACCGTCGCTGCAGGCGGCATTCATCGACTATGGCGGCAACCGTCACGGTTTCCTGGCCTTCAGCGAAATCCATCCCGATTATTACCAGATCCCGAAGTCGGACCGCGACGCGCTCCTGAAGGAAGAAGCGGAGCAGGCGGCCGAGGAAGAACGGCTGCGCTCGGCCGAGGCGGAGAGGGCTGAAAGGGCCGAGAGCGGCGACGAGGAAGACGAAGCGGGCGAGCACGATGACGGCGCCCGGGCCGACGACGCGGACGAGGCCGGCACCGGGTCGAACCGCTCGCCGGTCGACGAATCCGCCGCCGACGAG
>DASTIF010000086.1:0-5434 GCA_035717805.1 Sphingomicrobium sp. | reverse complement strand
GATCGGCGCGTCGACGCTGATCTGCGGCGAGAATTCCTCCTTGCGCTCGGCTCCGCCGGCCTTGAGTTCGACGATCGCGTCCTCGAGCATCGATTGATAGAGCTCGAACCCGACCTCCTTGATATGGCCCGACTGCTCGTCGCCGAGCAGATTCCCGGCGCCGCGAATGTCGAGGTCGTGGCTGGCGAGCTGGAAGCCGGCGCCGAGGCTGTCGAGGTCGGCAAGGACCTGCAGCCGTTTCGCGGCGGTGTCGGTGATCACCCGGTTCACCGGCGTCGTCAGGTAGGAATAAGCGCGCACCTTGGCCCGCCCGACCCGGCCGCGAAGCTGGTAAAGCTGGGCGAGTCCGAAGCGGTCGGCCCGGTTGACGATCAGCGTATTCGCGCTGGGGATGTCGAGCCCGCTTTCGACGATGCTGGTCGACAGCAGCACGTCATACTTGCGGTCGTAGAAGGCGCTCATCCTTTCCTCGACCTCGGTGGCGCTCATCTGGCCGTGGGCGGTGACGGCTTTCACTTCGGGCACTTCCTCCTGGAGCCATTGCTCGAGGTCGGGAAGATCGGCGATCCTGGGCGCGACGAAAAAGCTCTGCCCGCCGCGATAATGTTCGCGCAGCAGGGCCTCGCGGATCACTATCGGGTCCCAGGGCGTGACGTAGGTTCGCACCGCGAGGCGATCGACGGGCGGGGTCTGGATCACGCTGAGGTCGCGAAGGCCGCTCATCGCCATTTGCAATGTTCTGGGGATGGGAGTCGCGGTCAGCGTCAGCACGTGCACGTCGGCCTTGAGCGCCTTCAGCCGCTCCTTGTGGGCGACTCCGAAATGCTGCTCCTCGTCGACGATGACCAGCCCCAGCCTTTTGAACTTGAGACCCTTAGCGAGGAGCGCATGGGTGCCGATGACGATGTCGACGGTGCCTTTCTCCAGGCCTTCCTTCGTCTTTTTCGCTTCCCCGGCCGGGACGAGGCGCGACAGGCGGCCGACCTCGATCGGGAAGCCGTGAAGCCGGTCGAGGAAATTGGCATAATGCTGGCGCGCCAGAAGCGTGGTCGGACAGATCAAAGCCACCTGCCGGCCTGACATGGCGACGACAAAGGCGGCGCGCAGCGCGACCTCGGTCTTGCCGAAGCCGACGTCGCCGCAGACCAGCCGGTCCATCGGCTTGCCGGCTTCGAGGTCGGCGAGCACCTCCTCGATCGCTCGCTCCTGGTCGTCGGTTTCCGCGTAGGGGAAGCGGTCGACGAACTGGGGGAAGGCCGAATCCGGCTCCGCGACCGGCGCGGGGCGGGTGGCGCGCATAGCGGCGACCTTGATCAGCTCGCCCGCGATTTCGCGGATTCGCTGCTTCATTCGCGACTTGCGCCGCTGCCAGCCCTCGCCGCCGAGACGGTCGAGGCTGACTCCGTCGCTCTCGTTTCCGTAGCGGCTGAGAAGCTCGATATTCTCGACGGGCAGATAGAGCTTGTCGCCGCCCGCATAGCCGATCGCGACGCAATCGTGGGGCGTCTTGCTGACCGGGATCTGGGTCAGGCCTTCATAGCGGCCGATCCCGTGGTCGGCATGAACGACGAGGTCGCCCGGAGTCAGGCTTGCGATCTCAGCGAGGAATGCGTCCGCGCTCTTCTTTCGCCTGCGCCGGCGAACCAGCCGGTCGCCGAGCATGTCCTGCTCGGTGAGGACCGCGACCTCGGGCGTCGTGAACCCGTGATCGAGTGGCAGGACCATCAGCGCGGGCTGGGTCTTGGACCCCAGCGCCTCCTGCCAGCTGTCGACCGCCTTGCGGCTCTTCAGGCCATGGTCCTCAAGAAGCCCCGAAAGACGTTCGCGGGCGCCCTTGGTATAGCTTGCGAGCACGACCTTGTGCCCGCTCTTGCGGAGCTTCGCGATATGGGCGGCGACCGCCTCATAGACGTTGGCGTTGCGCGCCCGCTCGGGGGCGAAGTCGCGGGCCGCTTCGACTGCGAAATCGATCGTGGCCGGCGATTCCGCTTCGGGGAACGGCGATGTCCTGTGGATCGGCCTGGACAACACGGCCTCGGCCCACTCCTCTCTTCCGAGATAGAGAGCGTCGGGAGGAAGCGGCCGATAGCTTCCCGGCTCCGATTGCATCGCCCGGGTCCGGTTCTGGAAATAGTCCTCGATGCTTTCCCGGCGCGAATCGAGCGCTCCGTCGACGCCGGCGTCACGAACGACGATGTCATTTTCGCATAGAAAGTCGAAGGGCGTCGCGAGGCGCTCTTCGAACAGGGGCAGCCAATGTTCCATGCCCGCCAGCCGGCGTCCGTCGGAGACCGCCTGATACAGCGGGTCGCCGGTGGCGGTCGCGCCGAAATTTTCACGGTATCGCTCACGGAAGCGCTTGATATTGCCCTCGTCGAGCAATGCTTCCGACGCCGGCATCAGGACGAACGCGTCGGCGGCGCCCGTCGAGCGCTGGTCGGCTGGATCGAAGCGTCGCATGCTCTCGATCTCGTCGCCGAAGAAGTCGAGACGCAAAGCCGTGCCTTCGCCGGAGGGGAAGAGGTCGATCAGCGAGCCGCGGACCGCATATTCGCCATGCTCGGCGACCGTGTCCGTGCGCTGGTAGCCAAGATCGGAGAGCTGGCGGATCAGCGCTTCGCGATCGATCCGCTCGCCCGCCGCGATCCGCCGGGTAAGCTGGCGAATCCGGAACGGGGTCAGCACGCGCTGGGTCGCGCCGTTGGCGGTCATCACCAGCAGTTGCGGTCTGGATTGCGCTTGTCCGAGCGCGTTCAGGGTCGCCAGGCGCTCGGCCATCACTCTAAGCGCGGGCGAGGCGCGGTCGTAGGGCAGGCAGTCCCAGGCGGGAAGGGTGAGAACGTCCACCTCCGGCGCGAACAGCGGGACGGTGTCGGCGAGCGCCCGCATCGCCGCCTCGTCGGCGGCGATCACCACCGCCCGCCCCGATTTCGAGCGACCGTGCGCCGCCCGCGCGAGATCGGCCGAGAGCCACGGCAGAAAGCCTTGCGGGACGCCGGCCAGGGTCAGCGGCTCGGTCGCGTTCAGAACGCGTTGCAGAATGTCGGTCATCGAGCGATCCGAAGATAGTCCACCCGCCGCAGCGCTTCGATCATCGGTCCTTCGAAGCGTTCGGGCGCAGCGCTTGTTCCTGTCGCCCAGGCCAGAATGTCGGCGTCCTGCTCATCGAGGATTTGCGCGAATTGCTCTAGGTCTCGAGCACTCCACGACGCGTGATGGGCATCGAAGAAGCCGCCGATCAGCATGTCGGCTTCG
The DNA here is from genome assembly GCA_035717805.1 of Sphingomicrobium sp. Taxonomy (GTDB): domain Bacteria; phylum Pseudomonadota; class Alphaproteobacteria; order Sphingomonadales; family Sphingomonadaceae; genus Sphingomicrobium. The sequence goes on along the minus strand of DASTIF010000086.1, from coordinate 2,179 downwards.
CGCGTGCCGCGATGATGCGCTCGCCACGCCAGGCGCTTCAATTCCGCTTCTGGATGCATCGCGGCCAGATAGGAGAGGCGGACCATCATTGCGAGCGGCGAATGAGGCGCTACCAATCACGCATGCGCCCGGACGTTCTCAACCCCTTGTTCGCGGAGGCCGAGACTCTTCCCGGCATCGGGCCGCAGATCGCGAAGCTGTTGAAGCGGCTCGATCTCACCCGGATTGTCGATCTCGCCTATCATCTGCCGACCGGAGTCATCGAGCGAATCCGGGCGCCGTCGGCCAATGCCGCTTTTCTTGGCCGCAACGTCATCCTGGACGTGAAACCGTTCGACTCGCGCGCGCCGCGCTCGGGCCGGGGCCCGACCCGAATCTTCGCGTCGGACAGCGACGGCAACACGATCAGCCTCGTTTATTTCAACAATCCCGGCTGGGCGAAGAAGAGCCTGCCGATGGGCCAGAAGCGCCTCGTGTCGGGAAAGCTCGAAGCCTATGGCGACGAATGGCAAATCATCCACCCGGAGGTCATCGATCCGGGCAAGGACCCCGAACCGGTGATCCGGGAGCCGGTCTATCCGCTGACCGAAGGCATGACCAACCGCCGGATGCGCGAGCTCGCGGCCGAAGCAGTCGCAAGAGCGCCGGAACTGACCGAATGGATCGAGCCGAGCCTCGCGGCGCGCGAGGCGTGGCGGCCCTGGCGCTCGGCCCTGGCGCAGGCCCACGAAGACCCGGGCGCCGCGGATGCGCGTCGCAGGCTCGCTTATGACGAAATTTTCGCCAACCAGCTCGCGCTGCTGCTGCTTCGCCAGTCTCAGCGGCGCAATCGCACGATTTCGCTTGCCGGCACCGGCGAACTCGCCCGGGAGCTGCAGCTTCCCTACCAGCTCACCGATGCGCAGCGGCGGGTGATCCGCGACATTCGCGGCGATCTCGCCCAGCTCACGCCGATGCTGAGATTGCTCCAGGGCGATGTCGGTTCGGGAAAGACCCTGGTCGCGCTCTTCGCAATGCTGACCGCGGTCGAATCGGGCGCCCAGGCGGCGCTTCTGGCGCCGACCGAAATCCTCGCCCGGCAGCATCACGCGACCCTCTCCCACCAGCTGCATTCGCTTGGCGTTCGAGTGGCGATCCTCACCGGTCGCGAGAAGGGCAGGGCGAGGGAGAGCGTTCTGATGGGTCTCGCCGACGGCTCGATCGACTTACTCGTCGGAACGCACGCCATCTTCCAGGAGAAGGTCGCCTACAAGAATCTCGGATTGGCGGTGATCGACGAGCAGCATCGCTTCGGCGTCTCGCAGCGGCTGCTGCTGTCGCAAAAGGGGCAAAGGCCGCCGCACCTGCTGGTGATGACCGCCACCCCGATCCCGCGAACCCTCACCCTCACCCAATATGGCGAGATGGACGTCAGCCGGATCGACGAAATGCCGCCCGGCCGGACGCCGGTGGAGACGCGCGTGATCAGCGACCAGAAACTGTCGGACGTCGTCGACGGGCTGGGCCGCCACATCGCCGCCGGCGGTCAGGCCTATTGGGTCTGTCCCTTGGTGGAGGAGAGCGAGTCGACCGACGCGGCGGCGGCCGAAGAGCGCGCCCGAGTGCTCAAGCTACGCTTCGGTGACGACAAGGTTGGGCTCGTCCACGGCCGGATGAAAGGGCCGGACAAAGATGCCGTCATGGCGTCATTTGCATCCGGCGATCTTGCCGTACTGGTGGCGACGACGGTGATCGAAGTCGGCGTCGACGTGCCCAACGCGACCCTGATGATCGTCGAGGGCGCGGAGAAGTTCGGGCTCGCGCAATTGCACCAGCTTCGCGGCCGCGTCGGGCGCGGGTCGGGCAAGAGCACATGCCTTCTGATCCGCGGCGCAAACCTGACCGAAACGGCTCGGGCGCGGCTCGCGCTGATGCGCGAAACAAACGACGGCTTCCGGATTGCCGAGGAGGACCTTCGCCTTCGCGGGCCCGGCGAAATCCTCGGCACGAGGCAGTCGGGCGAAGAGACGTTCAGGGTCGCCAAAGCGGAGGATGTCGAGGCGCTTGCGCCGATCGCGCAAAGCGACGCAACTCTCCTACTCGACCGCGACGGCGGCCTGTCCGGCGAGCGCGGAAAGGCGGCCCGAATCTGCCTCTACCTGTTCGAACGCGACCAGGCCGTCGGGCTGATCAGGAGCGG
>DASTIF010000085.1:0-5540 GCA_035717805.1 Sphingomicrobium sp. | reverse complement strand
GCGGACGGGTTTCTGGAGCGGTTCATGGGCAAGACTGGCGGCAAGGTGGTGATCAAGAAGTACGCCAACCGGCGGCTTTATGACACCGAAAGCTCGGCATATATCACCCTCGACCGCCTGGCCGAGATGGTCCGCGAGGGCCGCGAGTTCGAAGTGGTCGACGCCAAGACCGGCGAGGACATCACCCGCCAGGTCCTCACCCAGATCATCGTCGACGAGGAAGCGCGAAGCGGATCGACCATGCTTCCGGTCAGCTTCCTGAAGCAATTGATCGGCCTTTACGGCAATTCGATGCAGTCGGTCGTCCCGCAATATCTCGAAGCGGCGATGGACGCCTTCAAGCGCAACCAGAAGGCGATCGGCGACACCTTCGGCGGCAATGCCTTCGCCGACCTCGCCAAGCGCAACATGGCGATGTTCGAGGATGCGAGGAAAACGTTCACCGGCGAAGCGAAGAAAGCGATGAAGACGTCCGGCGACGAGCTAAGGGAATTGCGCGACGAGCTTGCGAAGCTCCAGGAAAAGGTCGATCGCCTGAGCAAATGAGAAAATTCGGTTTTGTCGCCGCGGCAGCACTCGCTCTGCCGCTCCAGTCCCCATCTTTTGCCCAGGTCCCGGCGCCGGTCGATCTCGAGACCATCCGGCCGGTCAGCGGCTCCTGGTCCTATCATTCAGTCGCGGGCGGAAGCTGGGCCGCGTTCGTCGATGGGCGCGCCGACCAGAAATTGATCCTTCGCTGCAACCGCGCCGCGCGGACGGTGTCGATCGTGCGGACCGGCGTTCCGGCGGCCGCCCCCACGCTCACGATCTGGACGACGACCAGCGATCGAAGCGTTCCGTCGCGATTCGACGCCACCCGGACATTGTCCGCCGATCTCGCCGCGATGGACCCGCTGCTCGATGCGATAGCCTTCAGCCGCGGCCGCTTCGCCACCGCCGCTCGCGGGGCCGCCCTGCTCGCGGTTCCGGTCGAGCCGGAGCCGGTTCGTGTGATCGAGGATTGCCGGAGCTGAGCGCTTCGAAAGGCGATTCGCCCAGCGCGAAGTCGAAGACAATCGTCGAAATGTTCACGCAATACAAGTCTTGCGCTCGGGCCCCATGCCAATCATCTTCGCTTCAGCTTCAACGCAGCGAAAGGAGGTGATCCGATGTCTCATGGTTCAGCTAAGAGGTCGGAAAGGGGTGTTCGTCGGCCCTAGGCGCTGGACGGACGGCCGTCACTTCCGGCCGCTGACCATGTTCGAGGGGATCGCCGCGCGACGCGGCGGTCCCCTTTAACTTGTCCGGCCGGCGGAAAAGCACGGGGACGCCCCCTAAACTTGTCCGCTCCCGCGGAAATGCTTTGCCTTTTCGGCGGCGGAACGGAACTGATGTTGGGCTGAAGTGTCTAAACGGCAAAACCCAAGGAGGATTGCGATGGCAAAGGCGAGCAAGCGCACCGGTTCCTCGAATGCATCCAGGTCCAACGATTCGACGGTCGACAAGCTGGCCAAGGCGGCGATGAGCAAGGAGATGCTCGCCGCCGGGCTGACCGCGGCTGCCGCGGCGATCGCCGCGAGCCCCAAGGCGCGCAAGGCGATCAAGGACGCGGGCATGGAAGCCGCCGATACGGCGAGCAGCGCCGCAAGCTCGATGATGTCGAGCGCGACCAAGCTCGGGGCACTGATTGCCGAAGCGGTGGCCGACGCCGCCGAGCGCGTGATGTCGGGCAAGTGGCCGGAAGCAGGCGGCGCCGCCGCTCCCCGCGCGGCTTCGACCGGGCGCAGCGCGCGATCCTCGACGGCCAGCAAGCCCGCGGCGCGCAAGCCGGCGGCAAAGCGCTCGACGGCGACAAAGTCGAAAGCCTCGACCGCCCGCAAATCGCCCGCGAAGCCGGCGCGGGCAGCGTCGAAGCCGGCCGCTTCGGCGAAGAGCCGCTCGACCGGCGCCCGCAAGACCGGCACTCGCACGACAGCGAGCAAGGGGCGCGGCGCGACGACCCGCAAGCGCAAGAGCTAGTTTAGGCGGCCTGTCCGGCGAACTGGAGTCGGGCGAGGCTGGCGTAGAGGCCGTTGGCCTTGTTGAGGCTCGCGTGCGTGCCCTGCTCGACGATCCGGCCGCCTTCCATCACGACGATCCGGTCGGCGGCGCGAGTGGTCGCCAGCCGGTGGGCGATGACGATCGTCGTTCGGGTCTTCATCAGCCGCTCCAGTGCTTCCTGAACGAGCCGCTCGCTGTGCGCGTCGAGCGAGGAGGTTGCCTCGTCCAACAGCAGGAGCGGCGCATCGCGGAGAAGCGCCCGGGCGATGACGATTCGCTGGCGCTGGCCGCCGGACAGCCGCGCTCCGCCCTCGCCGAGGAAGCTATCGTAGCCGCCGGGCAAGGTCTCGAGGAATTCGTGGGCGTTGGCCGCCTTCGCCGCTTCGACGATCTCCTCCTCGCTCGCGTCCCAGCGGCCGTAGCGGATATTGTTGCGCGCCGAGGCGGCGAAGATGATCGTTTCCTGCGGAACCAAAGCGATCCGCTTGCGGACCTCGGCCGGATCGGCGTCTCGAACGTCGACTCCGTCGATCAGAACGCGGCCCTGCTGCGGGTCGTAGAAGCGGAGCGCCAGCTGGAAGAGGGTGGATTTGCCCGCGCCCGACGGCCCGACGACCGCCACGGTCTCGCCGGGCGCGATCTTGAGCGTCAGATCGTGGAGCGCCTTGTCCTCCGGCCGCGTCGGATAACGGAAGGTGACATCGTCGTATTCGAGCGCGCCGAGGGCCGGCTCGGGAAGACCCGCGGGCTCGGCCGGGGCGTGGATTTCGGCGCGCTCGACCATCAGCTCGTGGATCCGCCCCGCGGCGCCCGAGCCTCGAAGCAGGTCGCCATAAGTTTCCGTGAGCGCTCCGAAAGCACCGCCGACCAGCACTCCGGTGAAGACGAAGGCGGCGATTGATCCGCCGCTCATCTGGCCGGTGGCGACGTCACTGGCGCCTTCCCAGAGGATGAGGACGATCGCTCCGAAGATCAGGGTGATGACGGTGAAGGTCATGACCGCGCGCATCCGGAAGCGGTGCCGGGCGACGCCGAACGCCTGCTCGACGGTGTTCCGGAAGCGGCCGAGCTCGCGCTCTTCCTGGCCGAAAGCCTGGACGACCTTCATCGCGCCGAGTGTTTCGGCGACGGTCGAGCCGACGTCGGCGATCCTGTCCTGCGACGCGCGGCTCAGCGCCCGTATCCGCCGCCCGAACAGGATGACGGGGCCGAACACGAACGGAATTCCGATCAGGAGCATGCCGGCGAGCTTGGGCGACAGAGCGAAGAGATAGAGGATTCCCCCGAGCCCGGTCGCGATGTTGCGCAGTGCGATCGACACGCTCGATCCGACGACGTGCTCCAGGATGGCGGTATCGGCGGTCAGGCGCGACGCGATCTCCGACGGCCGGTTCTCCTCGAAGAATCGCGGCGGGAGGGTCAGCAGATTCTTCTGAACGGCGACTCGCAGGTCGGCGACGGTTCGCTCGCCGATCCAGGAGACGAAGAAGAAGCGCAGTGAAGTCGCCGCCGCAAGGACGACGACGATCATCAGCAGATAATGAAAGGCCTGGGCGACGGCTTCCGGGCTCGCTCCGCCGTTTCCGAAGCCGCGGTCGATGACCCGCTTGAAACCGTAGGGGATGGCGAGAGTCGCGGCCGAGGACAACAGGAGGAAGAAGAGCGCGCCGGCGATATATTGCGGGTAGTGCTTGGCGAAATGCCAGACGAGCCTGAGGTTGCCGAGGTTCGCTCGCGCCCTGTCGGTAGTCCCCGCCATGGCTCCGGGCCTAGCAGCGCGGCGCGTGCGCCTCAATCGGCGCGACTGTTGCACTGCAGCATCAGGGTTGCGCGGGTGCACAATAGCGGCCACATCGGAAGCGGATGCTTTACGATGCGTATGAAGTGCAGCGCTCGTTCCTGACGGGGGCGAGCCGATTGGCGGGGCTGGGCGCGGGCTGGCTCACCAATCCGGCAAATCCGCTGGCCTATGCCTCGGCAAGCCCGCTGATTGCCGCCAGCCTCGAGGTTTTCTCCCACGCCGCGGCTCCGCGCGGCAAGCCGGCCTTCGGAATCGAGCGAACGGTCGTCGAGGGCAGGGAAGTGGCGGTCCACGAGCACGTGCTGCTCTCCAAGCCGTTCGGTGACCTGAAGCGGTTCGTTCGGACAGGAGTCGATGCCGGTCCGCCGCTGCTGATCGTCGCGCCCATGTCCGGCCATTATGCGACCCTCCTTCGAGGCACGGTCGAGCGGATGCTTCCGGGCCACGATGTCCACGTCACCGACTGGGCCGACGCCAAGCTCGTGGCGACGGGCGAGGGCAGCTTCGACCTCGATGATTACATCGATTACCTCGTCGAGTTCATCGCAGCGATCGGCGAGCGAAGCGGCGAGCGCCCGCATGTCATTGCGGTCTGCCAGCCGGCGGTTCCGGCATATGCCGCGGCGGCGTTGATGGCCGCGGACGAGAATCCGTATCGGCCCAAGACGCTGACCTTGATGGGCGGGCCCATCGACACGCGCAAGGCGCCGACCGCGATCAACACGCTGGCGACGAAACGGCCGCTGAGCTGGTTCAGGAACAATGTCATTGCCACCGTGCCCGGACTTTATCCCGGAGCCGGGCGCCAGGTTTATCCGGGTTTCCTTCAGCTTGCGGGGTTCATGGCGATGAACCTCGGCGATCACCTCGTCAGCCATTGGGAAATGTTCAAGCATCTGGTCGTCGGCGACGACGAAAGCGCCGACGCCACGCGTGCCTTCTATGACGAATATCGCGCGGTCTGCGACATGACCGCGGAGTTCTATCTTCAAACGGTCGATGCAGTGTTCCAGCGGCACTTGCTGCCCAGGGGCAAACTCAGGCATCGCGGGCGGCTGGTCGATCCGAAAGCGATCACCGACATCGCGCTGCTCGCGATCGAGGGAGAGCGGGACGATATTTCCGGGATCGGCCAGACCAGGGCCGCGCTCGATCTCGCGTCAAAGCTGGCAGGGTCGAAAAAACATTATCTGCTCGCCAAGGACGTCGGCCATTATGGCATCTTCAATGGCCGCAAGTGGCGCGAAAGAATCGCCCCCGTCGTCGAAGACTGGATCACCGGTAACCCCTGATCTCCTCCCCTCGCTTTCGAGCGGAGGTGGCAGCGCGACGCGCTGACGGAGGGGCCCCTCCACCATCTTCGATGGTCCCCCTCCCCTGCAAAAGCAGGGGAGGAAACTAGCCCATCTTCTGAGCGATCGCCGCTTCGACCATGGTGCGCCACATTTGAGCGTCGCCCGCCGCCGCCATTGCCTCGTCCGGCTCGCGCATCGTGTGGAGCACGGCCTGCGCCTGGTTGAGATGGTTGCGCCAGGTGCGGTCGACCTCGGCGCCGGCCGAGGGATCGTCGCCGTCGGCATTGCTGCTCAGCTCGGCTCCGGCAAGCACGCGCGCAACTCGCTCCAGCATTGCGCAATTGGATTCGGGCATTTCGCGAACCTCCTGTTCGCTTGCTCAACCCGCTTGCAGCCGTTTGGGTTCAAGGGGCCGTTCAGCCGCG
>DASTIF010000084.1:0-10259 GCA_035717805.1 Sphingomicrobium sp. | reverse complement strand
ACCAAGATCCCGCGCTTCGCCTTCGAGAAGTTCAAGGGCGCGGAGGGCGTTCTCAGCACCTCGATGAAGTCGGTCGGCGAAGTGATGGCGATCGGCCGATCCTTTGCCGAAAGCCTGCAGAAAGCGCTTCGCGGGCTGGAGACGGGCCTGTGCGGGCTCGACCGGATCCGCGAGCTCGAGAATGCGCCGGCGGACCGGATCGAAAGCGAGCTCGCGCGGCCGACGCCGGAGCGGCTGCTGGTCGCCGCCGAAGCGTTGCGCCAAGGCTTTTCGGTCGAGCGGATCAACGCCATCTCCGGCTTCGACCCGTGGTTCCTGAACCAGTTGGCGGGGATCGTCGCGGCCGAGAACGAGGTCCGCACAAACGGCCTTCCAAGCGATCCGGCGGGGATGCGGCGGCTGAAGTCGCTCGGCTTTTCCGACGCGCGGCTTGCGCAGCTCGCGGTTCGCTCCTCACACGCGGCGGGCGAGCCCGGGACTTCGGGCGTGGTCCATGACGCGGTCAAGGCGATGACCGGCGGAGCGACCGAGGCCGAGGTTCGGGAGCACCGGCTAAGGCTCGGCGTCCGGCCGGTGTTCAAGCGGATCGACAGCTGCGCGGCGGAGTTCGACGCGACGACGCCCTATCTCTACTCGACCTATGAAGCGCCTTTGTTCGGCGAGCCAGTCGACGAGGCCGAAATTTCGGAGCGGCGCAAGGTGATCATCCTCGGCGGCGGGCCGAACCGGATCGGCCAGGGCATCGAGTTCGACTATTGTTGCTGCCACGCCGCATTCGCGCTCGGGCGCGACGGCGCCGGGCTCGAGACGATCATGGTCAATTGCAACCCGGAGACGGTGTCGACCGACCCGGAAACGTCCGACCGTCTCTATTTCGAGCCGCTGACCGTCGAGGACGTGCTCGAGATCGTGTGGCGCGAGAAGGAGAAGGGCGAACTTTTGGGCGTCATCGTCCAGCTCGGCGGCCAGACCCCGCTAAGACTGGCTCAGGAGTTGCAGTCGGCGGGGGTGCCCATCCTTGGCACAAGCCCAGACAGCATCGATCTTGCAGAAGACCGCGAGCGGTTCGCGAAGCTGGTGGCGCGGCTGGGCCTCAAGCAGCCTGAAAACGGCATTGCCCGAAGCCGCGACGAGGCGCTGCACGTCGCCGAGCGCATCGGCTATCCGGTCCTGCTTCGCCCGTCCTACGTGCTCGGTGGGCGCGGGATGGAGGTGGTCGACGGGCCGGAGCAGCTCGATCATTATATCGCTACGGCGGTGGCGGTTTCGGGAAGCTCTCCAGTGCTGATCGACCGCTATTTGCGCGACGCGGTCGAGGTCGACGTCGATGCGATCAGCGACGGCAGCGACGTCGTGGTCGCCGGAGTCATGCAGCATATCGAGGAGGCCGGGGTCCATTCGGGCGACAGCGCCTGCGCAATCCCCCCGCATAGCCTGTCCGGCGAGATCGTCGCGGAGATCGAGCGGCAGACGGCGGCGCTGGCGAAGGCGCTCGGGGTCAAGGGGCTGATGAACGTCCAATTCGCGGTGAAGGGCGACGAGGTCTATCTGATCGAGGTAAATCCGCGGGCGAGCCGGACGGTGCCGTTCGTCGCCAAGGCGATCGGACGACCGGTCGCGAAGATCGCCGCGCGGGTGATGGCCGGCGAGCCGTTGAGCGGCTTCGAGCCGATCGAGCGCGATCTTCCCCATATCGCGGTCAAGCAGCCGGTGTTCCCGTTCGTCCGCTTTCCCGGCTCCGACCCGGTGCTCGGCCCGGAGATGCGAAGCACCGGAGAAGTGATGGGGATCGACACCGACTTCGACGCCGCGTTCAGCAAGGCGCTGCTCGCCGCCGGGATCAGGCTGCCCAAAGCGGGGACCGTGTTCGTCTCGGTCAAGGACAATGACAAGGCCCACATCGTTCCCGCGGTGGCGGCGATGGCCGAGCTCGGTTTCTCGGTCATCGCGACCGGCGGGACGTCGGACTATCTCGACAGAGCGGGGCTTCCGGTGATGGCGGTCAACAAGGTCGCGCAGGGGCGCCCCCACATCGTCGACAAGATCACCGACGGCGAGGTGCAGCTGGTGTTCAATACGACCGAAGGCTGGCAGTCCTTGAAGGACAGCCACTCGATCCGCGCGACCGCCCTGCAGCGCAAGGTGCCCTATTTCACCACCGCGGCGGCGAGCCTAGCGGTGGCGCGCTCGCTCGGCACGCTCCGGGGCCGGGCGCTTGAAGTGCGCTCGCTGCAATCCTATTATTCCGCCTCCGTGAACTAATTTTCATCCGACAATCCGCTCCTTGAGGGACGGTGCCTTTGCAAGCGGCATCGCCGGGGCGGTTTTGAAGAAAGGTCCGTTTCCATGGCGAGTGCCGACAAGGTGCCAATGCTGGCCGAAGGGCATCGCAGGCTTTCCGACCAGGTGCGCCAGCTCAAGCAGGTCGAGCGGCCGGCGGTTGTCGAGGCGATCGAGGCCGCGCGCGCTCACGGCGATCTTTCCGAGAATGCCGAATATCATGCCGCCAAGGAGCGGCAGGGGCAGATCGAGGCGACGATCGCCGATATCGAGGACCAGCTCAGCCGGGCGATGGTGATCGATCCGTCCACGCTCTCGGGCAAGAAAGTCGTGTTCGGAGCGACCGTGACCCTCATCGACGAGGACGAAAAGAAGGTGAAATACCAGCTGGTCGGTCAGTCCGAGGCCGACGCCAAGGACGGGAAGATCAGCTATAATTCGCCGCTGGGCCGGGCGCTGATAGGCCGTGAGGTCGGCGACGAGGTCGAGTTCTCGACCCCGTCGGGGGACCGCTATTACGAGATCGCCAAGGTCCAGTTCGTTTAATGCGCTGGAGCGCGCCTAGAAGCGCGACAGCCTGGGTCGCGATCGTCACGGCGGCTTTCTGGCTCGTGGCCTATCTTGGCCGGCTGGAGATCGACGCGGCAATCGCGATGGGGTTCATTCCGGACCGCTGGAGCGGGGCGGTCCTCGCCATACCGGCGGTCCCGGCAATTCTGACTCCACTCAGCGCGACTCTCGTTCACGCCGGCATCGTTCACCTCATCCTCAACCTGATCATTCTCGTCTGGTGCGGGACCGCGGTCGAGCGGATCTTGGGAAACGGGCCGTTCCTCTTCATCTACGCGGTTGCAGCCTATGCCGCCGCGGCCGCCCAGTGGCTGGTCGATCCGCACGGCCAGGTGCCGATGGTGGGAGCGAGCGGCGCCATCAGCGGGATTATCGGCGCATTCGCCCTGAGCTTCGGCCAGCAGAAACAGATCGTCCGCTCGCGCGCGCTAAATCGCGCATTGAACGCCGCCTGGCTGCTCGCGGCGTGGATCGTGCTTCAGATCATGACCGGGATGCTTGCCGGAATGCAAGGCATGCTGCTTGCAACGCCCGCGCATGTCGGCGGATTCCTGGCTGGTCTGGCGCTGCAGCGCCCGCTTCTCTTGTGGAAATACCGGAAGGCCTAGGCCGGCGCTTTCGGCCTCGAAATCCCTTCCGCGTCCGGCTCGAGCAGCCGGTGGAGGTGGACGATCACATATTTCATTTCGGCATCGTCGACGGTTCGCTGAGCCTTGCCGCGCCACGCGTCTTCGGCATCCGCGTAACTGCCGTAGAGGCCGACCAGGTCGATGGAATCGAGGTCGAAGTCCAGGCCGCGCGGATCCTTGACCCGACCCCCGAACACCAGGTGAAGCTTGCTCATCGCCGAGCGCTAGCAGCCAATACGGATTTTGCGAACCGGCTCAGCGCTTGCCGGAGTCTTCGCGGATCGTCCCGATCGCGGCCTGGGCCGTCGCCTTGGCCGCTTCGGTCGCCTTGTCGGCGATGGTGTCGGGCGTAAGGCCAAGCTCGCGAAGCTTTTCCGATCCGGCCTTGCGAGCGGCATCGGCGGCATCGCGCGCAACGCCGGTGACCCGGTCTCCGTAGGGCCGCAGTAGTTGCCGCTCGCGGCGGCTGGTCGGGATCAGCGCGGCGATGAGGGCACCGGCGGCAAGCCCCGCTCCGAGCGCAACCAGAGGCGCTTCCTCGATCGCGCTGCTTGCTCGCCGGCCGGCCGAAGAGGCGCCGTCGAGCGCGGAATCATAAGCGTCGATCGCGCGCTGGCGAAGGTCGCGGTCGCTGTCAGTCATCGATCTTCTCCACTTTCTTCGTTCGCGCCTTGCCCGCGGCTTTGCGCGGCGCGGGCGCTTTCTTCTTTCCCTTTGAACTCACAAGCTTGCTCGCCAGGTCCATCAACGGCTCGCGGGCGATGAACAAGGCCAAAGCGGCGACCGCACCGGTCGCGGCGACGGGCCGCTTGCGGACCGCGTCCACCGCGTCCTCGGCGATGTCGGCGCTTTTCGATTTGGCGGCGTCCCAGGCGTCGCGGGCGAGATTGTGCGGAGTCAGGCTCTCCTGAAGATTCTGACCGTAATCGAGGATATCGTCGAAGCTTGCCCAGAACTTCGCCCGGGCCTGCTCGGCGTGGCGCCGGGCGTCGGCGACCTTAAGGGATTCGCTCGTCACAGCGCGGCGCCCAGCTTGCGGACTCCGAGCCAGGCGAGTGCGCCCGCTATTCCGGCAATCAGGAGAAACGCGACGATTCCGCCGAGTATCGGTCCCATGACCGTCGCCAATGCGACGAAGATCGCGACGCTGAGCGCGGTGAAGGCGCCGAAGGCGAACAGCAATGCCGCGGCCAACAGGATTGCGGCCAGCCTGACCGACTTCGCCTTGTCGGCGGCGATCGCCTTGGCGAGATCGACTTCGGCTCGGGCATAGGCCTTTGCATCGTCGACGAGCTGGGTCGCAAGCTCGCCGAACGAGCGGTCACCGCCTCGATGCGGCCCGTCCCCCGCCGGCTTCAGCATCAGCTCCGTCGGCGGCCCGACCGCGCCGTGCGGTCGTCATCGTCGTCGCCTTCGTCGTCTCCGGCCGACAGGCCCGATTTGAGCAGCCGGGCAAGAGCGAATCCCGCGATTGCCGCCCCGGCAAGCGCTACTCCCGGGCTCTTGCGGATGAACTCGCGGGTGTCGTCGATCAGCTCGTCGGGGTCCTTGGAGGCGAGGCGGTTGGCGGTGTTTTCGAGGGTTCCGGCTGCTTTCCGTGCGTAATCGCCATATTCCTCGCCGAGCCGCTCATCGAGCCCGCTGGCGGTGTCGCCGATCAGCTTGCCGACATTGGCGAGCGCTTCGGCGCCGCGCTCGATCCCTTGGCCGACGAATCCGCGAGCCTTGCCGGCCGCCTGCTCGGAAAGCTTGCCGCTGCCCGATCGTACCTTGTCCATGATCGCGTTGCCAGTCTGGCCGGAACTTCGGGAGGAGGACCGCGAACCGCCGCGTCCCCGTCCGCCGCCGGTTTCCATCGCGCCCGGGATCACCGCGTCGGTGCCCTCGGGAAGATCGGTGTCTTGCTCAGCCATCTTGTGGTCCTCCTTGTCGGACTTCAACCACGCACGCGCAGCGGCGTTCCGTCCGCGAAGCGCGAAAGTTGCGCCCTTGCGGTGCGCGCCTATAGGTCCGCGCCGGACCGCCTGGTTCAGTCCTGCTCATTACGCTTACGTAAGAAGGAATTCCATGACTGCAATCACCGCCATTCGCGGCCGGATGATAATCGACAGCCGCGGCAATCCGACGGTCGAGGCCGATGTCACGCTCGAGGACGGAAGCTTCGGGCGGGCGGCGGTTCCTTCGGGCGCTTCGACCGGCGCCCACGAAGCGGTCGAGCTTCGCGACGGCGACAAGGCGCGCTGGGGCGGAAAGGGCGTCGACAAGGCGGTCCAGTCGGTCAATGGCGAGATTGCGGACGCGCTGATGGGCCACGACGCCGAGGATCAGGGCGAGATCGATTCGTCGATGATCGCGCTCGACGGGACCGAGAACAAGGGCCGGCTCGGCGCCAATGCGATCCTCGGCGTCAGCCTCGCCTGCGCCAAGGCCGCCGCTGCCGCGACCGGTCAGCCGCTCTATCGCTATATCGGCGGCGAGACTGCGACCATGCTGCCGGTGCCGATGATGAACATCGTCAACGGCGGGGTTCACGCGGACAATCCGATCGATTTTCAGGAATTCATGATCGTGCCGGTCGGCGCTCCCAGCTTTTCGGAAGCGCTTCGTTGCGGAACCGAGGTGTTCCACGCGCTGAAGTCGGCGCTTCATTCGAAGGGGCTCAGTACGTCGGTCGGCGACGAAGGTGGCTTCGCTCCGGACCTCAAATCGCCGCGGGAGGCTTTGGATTTCATTCTGAACGCGGTCGAGAGCGCCGGCTACAAGGCCGGAAGCGACGTCCTGCTGGCCCTCGATCCGGCCTCGTCGGAATATTTCCGCAACGGCAAGTACGAGATCGAGGGGGAAGGGCTGTCGCTCAGCCCCGACCGGATGGTCGACTATTTCGAAAAGCTCGTCACCGACTATCCGATCGCTTCGATCGAGGACGGGATGGCCGAGGACGACTGGGCCGGATGGAAGGCATTGACCGAACGGCTCGGCAATCGGATCCAACTCGTCGGCGACGACCTGTTCGTAACCAACGTGAAGAGGCTCGCGGAAGGCATTGAAAAGGGGGTCGCCAATTCGATCCTGATCAAGGTCAACCAGATCGGCACGCTTACCGAGACCATCGCGGCGGTGCGGCTGGCGCAGACGAACGGCTATACAGCGGTAATGTCGCACCGGTCGGGCGAGACGGAGGATTCGACTATCGCCGATCTGGCGGTCGCTTTGTCCACCGGCCAGATCAAGACCGGAAGCCTGGCCCGCTCCGACCGCGTCGCCAAGTACAACCAGCTTTTGCGCATCGAAGAAGAGCTGGGTGACGCAGCGATTTATCCGGGTGCGAAGGCGATCAAGGCGTATAGCTACTCCCCTTTGGGGGGAGGTGGCAGGCCGCAGGCCTGACGGAGGGGGCCTTGGAACTGAAGCAAAGGCCCTTCCGTCCCGCATCTCGGACCATCTCCTTCGGAAGGGAGGGGTAATCCGCGCGGCTGATCCCCAACTTCTCGGGCCAAGATACGGATTTCGCTTGCGTTCGTGACTCACTCGTGATTCACCAACAGGCGCGATGGGTGGCAAGCGCAGTATCGGATTGATACGCCGGATGTTGTGGCCGGCGGCGGCCCTGCTCGTGGTCGGGAATTTCGCCGGCTATGCGATCGCGGGGCCCAACGGGCTTCTGGCCTGGGGCGGCTATCACCACGATCTGAACGAGCGCAAAACCGAGCTCGTGCAGCTCGAAAAGGAAAAGGCCGAGCTTCGCCACCGCTCGGCGCTCCTGAACCCGAAGAAGGCCGATCCCGACCTGGCCGACGAGCTGGTCCGGCGCGAGCTCGGCCTGGTCCGGCCCGACGAAGTCGTCGTTCCGCTGAACTGACCTCAGGCGGGCAGTTGCCGCCCCGCGGCGGCGCACCTATAGACGCGGCGCCTCACAACCAGCCTTAAAGAGACCGCCGTGGCGCGTTCCGCCAAAGCCAAGACCAGCCCGCCAGAAGAGCCGAAAACGCAGCGCCCGCCCGAGCCCAGGCGTTTCAAGGCGGACAAGGAGCAATTGCTCGGCTTTTACAAAGAAATGCTGCTTATCCGCCGCTTCGAGGAGCGCGCGGGGCAGCTCTACGGACTCGGCCTGATCGGCGGCTTCTGCCACCTCTACATTGGCCAGGAAGCGGTCGCGGTCGGGCTTCAGTCGGCGATGACGGTCGGCAAGGACAGCGTCATCACCGGTTATCGCGACCACGGGCACATGCTCGCCTACGGGATCGATCCGAAGGTGATCATGGCCGAGCTGACCGGGCGCGAGGCCGGCATCTCCCACGGCAAGGGCGGTTCGATGCACATGTTCAGCGTCGAGCACGGTTTTTATGGCGGCCACGGGATCGTCGGGGCGCAGGTGCCACTCGGCTCCGGTCTCGCCTTCGCCCACAAGTATCGCGAGGACGGCGGCGTCTGCCTCACCTATTTCGGCGACGGAGCTGCCAACCAGGGCCAGGTGTACGAGGCCTTCAACATGGCCAAGCTGTGGAACCTGCCGGTCATCTACGCGATCGAGAACAACCAATATGCGATGGGCACCTC
The DNA here is from genome assembly GCA_035717805.1 of Sphingomicrobium sp. Lineage (GTDB taxonomy): Bacteria > Pseudomonadota > Alphaproteobacteria > Sphingomonadales > Sphingomonadaceae > Sphingomicrobium. Next base: position 2,223 of record DASTIF010000084.1, on the reverse strand, counting down.
GGTGGCGCGTTCGGCTTCGGAGCCCGATTTCTACAAGCGCGGCGAAAGCCACCGCATACCGGGCGTCAGGGTCGACGGCATGGACGTGCTGGCGGTCCGCGGAGCGGCGGAAATGGCGCTCGAATGGGCTCGGGAGAAGGGGCCGATCATCCTCGAGCTGATGACCTATCGCTATCGCGGCCATTCGATGTCCGATCCGGCCAAGTACCGGACCCGCGAGGAAGTGCAGGAGGTTCGCACCCAGCGCGACCCGATCGAGCATGCTGCCAAGGCACTGGAGAAGCTCGGCGTGAAAGAGGAGGAGCTCAAGAGCATCGACAAGGAGATCAAGCAGATCATCGTCGACGCCGCCAAGTTCGCCGAGGAAGCGCCCGAGCCCGATCCGTCCGAGCTCTACACCGACGTGCTGGTGGGGAATTACTGATGGCGACCGAGCTCAAGATGCCCGCGCTCTCCCCGACCATGGAGGAGGGGACCCTCGCCAAATGGCTGGTCAAGGAAGGCGATGAGGTCAATTCCGGCGACATCCTCGCCGAGATCGAGACCGACAAGGCGACGATGGAGTTCGAGGCGGTCGACGAAGGCAAGATTTCGAAGATCCTGGTTCCCGAAGGAACCGACGGGGTGAAGGTCGGCCAGCCGATCGCGCTGCTTGATACTGGCGAAGGCGGCGAGGCTGCTCCCTCGACCGGGCCGAAGCATGAGCCCGAAGCGCAGGTGAAGCCCTCCTCGAAGGAGGAGCCGTCGATCCCCGCGCCGGAATCGCAGCAGCAGGAACCGGCCCCGACTCCGCACCAGATGGAAACCGCTGCCCGCGACCTGGTTCACGATGTCGCCGACACGAAGGATGTGCCCGACGCGCCCGAGGGCGCCGCGATGGCGGAAATGACCGTCCGCGAGGCGCTACGCGATGCCATGGCCGAGGAAATGCGCGCCGACGAGCGCGTGTTCGTGATCGGCGAGGAGGTCGCTCAGTACCAGGGCGCCTACAAGGTGACCCAGGGGCTTCTCGACGAGTTCGGGCCGAAGCGCGTCGTCGACACCCCGATCACGGAATATGGGTTCGCGGGCCTCGGCACCGGCGCCGCGATGGGCGGGCTTCGGCCGATCGTCGAGTTCATGACCTTCAATTTCGCGATGCAGGCCATCGACCATATCGTGAACTCGGCGGCCAAGACCAATTACATGTCGGGCGGCCAGATGCGCTGCCCGGTCGTGTTCCGAGGCCCCAACGGGGCGGCTGCGCGAGTCGGCGCCCAGCACAGCCAGAATTTCGGACCCTGGTACGCGAGCGTTCCGGGCCTGGTCGTCATAGCACCCTACAGCGCGGCGGACGCCAAGGGATTGCTCAAGGCTGCTATCCGGACCGAGGACCCCGTCGTGTTCCTCGAAAACGAGCTTCTCTACGGCCAACATTTCGACGTTCCCCAGGTCGACGATTACGTCCTGCCGATCGGCAAGGCGAAGGTGGTCCGCCCGGGCAAGGACGTGACCATCGTCAGTTATTCGATCGGGGTCGGGGTCGCTCTGGAAGCGGCGAAGGAACTGATGGGCGACGGGATCAACGCCGAGGTCATCGACCTTCGCACGCTTCGCCCGCTCGACAAGGCGACCGTGCTCGAAAGCCTTGCGAGGACCAACCGGATGGTGGTGGTCGAGGAAGGCTGGCCGACCTGCTCGATCTCGGCGGAGATCATCTCAATCGCGATGACCGAGGGCTTCGACGACCTCGACGCGCCGGTGCTCCGGGTGACCGACGCCGACGTGCCGCTCCCCTACGCCGCCAACCTCGAGAAGCTGGCGTTGATCAAGGCCGAGGATGTGGTGAAGGCGGCCAAGGCGGTTTGTTATCGATGATCCGTCACGCCCCGCTTTCGCGGGATTGACGAGACTATGAGCCCGGATATCGAATATGCGCTGCTTCACATGCCAGCGAGCGCCCTGGAGGCCTTCCGCGCCTTGTTTGCAATCGATGCGGCGATGGGCGACGTCGTCGCTCGGTCCACCGATCCCGCACTCGGGCGGATCAAGCTCGCCTGGTGGCGGGAGCAGTTGGAGGCGCTGGACTCCAGCGCGCCGCCCGCAGAGCCGCGGCTGACCGCCGTCGCGAACGAACTGCTGCCGCGCGGAATTACCGGGACAGAGCTTGCGGACGTGGAAGCCGGGTGGGCGACTTTGCTCGATCCGGAGATCGACCCGGCGCTGGTTGCGGCACGCGGGGAG
>DASTIF010000083.1:0-89318 GCA_035717805.1 Sphingomicrobium sp. | reverse complement strand
CCGCGCTCGATCTTCGCAAGCAGCCCGATCGCCCGGATCGCATGCTCATCGACGGTATAATGGTGGTACATGTCGAACTGCATCTGGGCGACGACGCGGCCGAAATCGGGGATGAAGCGGCCGAATACGCCGGCCTCGTTCATCCAGCGAAGCACCACGTCCGGCGCATTGACGTTTGTCAGCACCTCCAGGAACAGAGCGTTGGCGCGCGGGTCCTTTCGAACGCGGGCGCGGATCAGCTTCGAATCGCGGGTCGCCGCGCGCATCGCCGTGGGATGAATCTCGAGCTGCTCGCGCGCGGCGAGCGCGAACATTTCGATCAGCCGGACGGGGTCTTCCTCGAAGAAATCGTCCGAGGGGATCGACAGGCGCCCGCGATCGAGGACGAAGCCGGCAAGAGCCTTCGGCCTTCGCCGAATGGTCGGGAGCGCGAACCGGAGCCCCTTGCGCGCCATTTTCTCGTCGAGCTGGGCGAGGAAGACGCCGGTCAGATCGCCGACCGTCTTCGCGTTCAAAAAGTAGAAGTGCATGAACCGCTCGACGGCAGATTTGCCCGGACGGTTGGCGTAGCGCATGCGCCGGGCGATCGACTTTTGATATTCGAAGCCGAGCCGCTCCTCCGGTCTTTCCGCCTCGAGATGCAAATGGCATCGGACCGCCCAGAAGAAACGCTCCGCCCGCTCGAACATCGCGAACTCTTCGGCGGTCAGAAGGCCGACCGACACGAGCTCCGAGGGCTGGCGCACGTCATAGACATATTTGCCGATCCAGTAGAGCGTCTGGAGGTCGCGAAGCCCACCCTTGCCGTCCTTGACGTTGGGCTCGACGACGTATCGGCTACCGCCCATCTTCTCGTGCCGCTCGTCGCGCTCGGCGAGCTTGGCGGCGACATATTCGGCCGCCGACCCCGACACGATCTTGGTTCGGAACCGCTGCGAGGCCGCCTCGAATATGTCCTCGCTTCCCCACAATAATCGCGCTTCGAGAAACGCGGTGCGAACCGTCATGTCGTTGCGCGCGAGGCTCATCAGTTCATCGATCGAGCGGAGCGAATGCCCGACCTTCAGCTGCAGGTCCCAAAGCAGATACAGAAGCGCCTGGACGATTTCCTGGGTTTCGCCGGATGGCTTGCCACTGGTCAGGAACATGAGGTCGAGATCGCTGTATGGCGCCATCTCGCCGCGCCCGGTGCCGCCGAGGCCGACGATCGCGAGCTCGGGCGGATCGTCGCCCGTGACATGATCATAGGCCAGCCGGACCAGCTGGGCCTGAAGATAAGCGGTCGACCGCGCGGCGTTTCGTCCGCGATGCGGCTCCGCCCTTAGACGGCGCGCAATCTCCTCCCGCCCCTTCTCCAGCGCGTTCGTCAGCGCTGCGGTCGCCCTGGCCTTGCTCGCGCCGGCAAGCTCGTCGTGAAGCCCGCGCGGATCGATGATGGCCCGGCGATCCTCGATCGGGTCGAACGGGGCGTTCAACGTCCGCTCCGCCCGGCGGCGATCTGCTTGAGCCGGTAAAGCGCTTCGAGCGCTTCGCGCGGGGTGAGTGTGTCGGGCTCGATACCATCGACCGCCTCGGCGAGCGGATCGGCCGCATGGTCCGGCTCGGCGCTCGCCGCGAACAGCGGTAAATCGTCGAGACCCGCCGCGATCCCGCCAGTCGCGTCGCGGCCGGCTTCGAGCTTGGCGAGCACCGCCCTGGCGCGCGCCACCACCGGCGGCGGAAGCCCGGCTAACTTGGCGACGGCAATGCCATAGCTCCGGTCGGCGGCGCCGTCGGCGACCTCGTGAAGCAAGACGAGGTCGCCCTTCCACTCGCGCGCCCGGACGTGATGAAGCGACAGCGCGTCGAGCCGTCCCGCCAGCCGTGTCAGCTCGTGATAATGGGTCGCGAACAAGGTCCGGCATTTGACGTCATCGTGCATCGCCTCGACTACCGCCCAGGCGATCGCCAGCCCGTCATAGGTCGAGGTTCCGCGCCCGATTTCGTCGAGGATGACCAGGCTCCGAGACGTGGCCTGGGCGAGGATCGCCGCGGTTTCGACCATTTCCACCATGAACGTCGAGCGGCCGCGTGCGAGATTGTCGGACGCGCCGACCCGGCTGAACAGCCGATCGACGAGCCCGACCTTGGCCCGAGCCGCGGGCACGAAGCTTCCCGCCTGGGCAAGCACTGCGACAAGCGCGGCCTGGCGAAGGAACGTCGACTTTCCGCCCATGTTCGGGCCGGTGATCAGCCACAGCCGGTCCTCGCGGCCGAGGCCGAGGTCGTTGGCGACGAAGCGGTCGCCGCCGTCCTTGAGCGCGCTTTCGACCACGGGGTGACGGCCCGCCTCGATTTCCAGACAGGGCTGGTCGGTAATTTGCGGGCTGGTCCAGCCGCCCTCCGCCGCCCGCTGCGCATGACCCGCCGCGACATCGATCCGCGCAAGCGCATCGGCGGTGGCCAGGATTTGCGGCGATTTGGTGAGCGCGAGCGCGGTCAGCTCATCGAGATGCTTCGCCTCGAGCGCGAGCACATTGGCTCCGGCTTCGACGACCCGCGCCGCTTCCTCGTGCAATTCGGGCGAATTGAAGCGGACGACCCCGGCGAGGGTCTGCCGATGGGTGAAGCCGCTGTCCGGCGCCATCAGCGTTTCGGCGTGCCTGGCCGCGACTTCGACATGGTAGCCGAGCACCGCATTGTGACGGATCTTCAGAGAAGCAATAGCGGTGGCGTCGCGATAGCGGCTTTCGAGCGCAGCGATAGCGCGCCGGCCGTCGCTCGCCGCCGCCCGTAGAGAGTCGAGCGCCTCGTCATAGCCTTCAGCGATGTAGCCGCCCTTGGAAGAATCGATCGGCGGAGATTCGACCAGCGCCGCCTCGAGCTTGTCGGTCAGACCTTGGTGTCCGCTCAGCCCGGGAAGCAGGCTCGCGAGCAATGGCGGCAGGTCGGCCTGGCTCTCCAGCTCGCGCGCAAGCGAGTCCGCCCCTCTCAGCCCGTCGCGAAGCTGCGCCAGGTCGCGCGGACCGCCGCGGCCAGCCGCCAGCCGGCCAAGCGCGCGAGCGATGTCGGCGATGGCCTTCAGCGCGGCACGCATTCGTTCGCGCCGAAGCTGATCCTCGTGAAACCAGCTCACCAGCGCGAGGCGCTGCTCGATCTCGCTTTTCCCGGTGAGCGGGGCGGCAATGTCGGCCGCAAGCAGCCGCTTTCCGCCGGCGGTCACGCAGCGGTCGATTTCGGCGAACAGGCTCCCGCTGACTCCGCCCTGCGTCGACCGGGTCAGCTCAAGGCTCTCGCGGGTCGCAGAATCGATCTGCATGTGCGCGGAGCGCGAAACACGCTTGGGCGCATCGAGAAGGACGCCCGAGCCTTTCTGGGTCGCGTCCAGATAGGCGAGCAATCCGCCGGCAGCGGCCAGCTCGGCTCGAGTCGGCGAGCCGATGCCGTCGAGCGTCGCCAGCCCGAACCGGCTCTTGAGAGCGCGCTCTCCGGCAAGGCTGTCGAACCCGCCCTGCCCTTCGCGCGTGCGAACGCCCGGCACCGGTCCGTCGGCGACGGTCTCCGCCGGCGACAGCCGCGCAATCTCCGACGTTAGCTCTCCCGGACCGCAGGCGACGAGCTCGAACCGGCCGGTGGAAATGTCGGCGGCCGCGATCGCCCAATCCTCGCCCGCTCGCCCAATCGAAGCGAGCCAGTTGGCCGCGCCTGACTCGAGCAGCACTTCTTCCGTGAGCGTCCCCGGAGTGACCAGCCGGACGATCGCCCGCTCGACCAGCGCCTTCGACCCGCGCGCCTTTCGCGCCTCGGCCGGGCATTCGGTCTGCTCGGCGATGGCGACCCGATGACCGCCCTTGATCAGCCGGGCGAGATAGGATTCGGCCGAATGGACGGGTACTCCGCACATCGGGATCGGCTCGCCGGCATCCTCGCCGCGCTTTGTCAGCGCGATGTCGAGGCAGGCCGAGGCAGCCTTGGCGTCGTCGAAGAACAACTCGAAGAAGTCGCCCATCCGGTAGAAGAGAAGAGAGTCGCCCGCCTCTTCCTTGAGGCGCCGGTATTGCGCCATCATCGGCGTCGGTGCATCGGCTCGGGCCATGAGTCAGAGGTAGCGGGAATCCATACCCCCGTCATTCCCGCGAAAGCGGGAATCGCGCTTTTCTTCGAGGCAAGTTGGTCACCGCGACCCCCGCTTTCGCGGGGGTGACGGTTCAGCTAAGCCCACGCCCATGTCGGAATCCAACATCAAGTTCACGGAAAACGAGGCACTCGACTTCCACGCGCTCGGGCGTCCCGGAAAGATCGAAATCGTCGCGTCCAAGCCGATGGCGACGCAGCGCGACCTCAGCCTTGCCTATTCGCCGGGAGTCGCCGTCCCGGTCCGCGCGATCGCGGAAAATCCCACTTGCGCCTATGATTATACCGCCAAGGGCAATTTGGTCGCCGTCATCTCCAATGGAACGGCGATCCTCGGGCTCGGCAATCTTGGGGCTCTGGCGGCAAAGCCGGTGATGGAAGGCAAGGCAGTGCTGTTCAAGCGGTTCGCCGACGTCGATTCGATCGACATCGAGGTCGCGACCGACGACTGCAATAAATTCATCGACGCCGTAGCCCTGCTCGAGCCCAGCTTCGGCGGCATCAACCTGGAAGATATCGCGGCCCCCGACTGCTTCGTCATCGAGCAGACCCTTCGCGAGCGGATGAACATTCCCGTCTTCCACGACGACCAGCACGGCACAGCCATCATCACCGCAGCAGGGCTGATCAACGCCTGCCTGCTCACCGACCGCAAGCTGGGCGACGCCAAGGTGGTCGTGAACGGCGCGGGCGCGGCGGCGATCGCCTGCACCGAGCTCATCAAGGCGATGGGAGTCCATGGCGACAAGGTCATCATGTGCGACCGCAAAGGCGTCATCCACAAGGGCCGCACCGACCTTGACCAATGGAAATCGGCGCATGCGGTCGAGACCGATGCGCGGACGCTCGCCGAGGCGCTTGTCGGCGCCGACGTCTTCCTCGGCCTGTCGGCGGCCAATGTCCTGTCGAAGGACATGGTCAAGACGATGGCGAAGGAACCGATCATCTTCGCCATGGCCAACCCGGATCCGGAAATCTGGCCGCCGGACGCAATGGAAGCGCGGCCAGACGCCATCATCGCCACCGGCCGGTCGGACTTTCCGAACCAGGTCAATAACGTGCTCGGCTTCCCCTTCATTTTCAGGGGCGCGCTCGACGTTCGGGCGACAGCCATCAACGAGGAAATGAAGATCGCCGCAGCCGAAGCGCTGGCCGAGCTCGCCCGCGAGCCGGTGCCGGAGGAGGTTGCCGCCGCCTATGGCGGTCAGAACCAGAGCTTCGGCCGCGACTACATCATCCCGGCGCCGTTCGATCCCAGGTTGATGGAAGTCGTCGCCTCCGCGGTCGCCCAGGCCGCGGTCCGCAGCGGCGTCGCCCAGAAACAAATCGAGGACTGGGACGACTATCGCCAGGAGCTCCGCGCCCGGCTCAACCCGACCACGTCCGTCCTCAGCCTCGCCTACGAATCGGTCAAAGCCAGCCCCAAGCGCGTGCTGTTCGCCGAAGGCGAGGAGCCCAATGTCCTTCGCGCGGCCATCGCGTTCAAGGAAGCCGGGCTCGGCGACCCGGTGCTGGTCGGGCGCGAGAACGTCCACGACCTGCTTCGCGAGATGGGCGTCGACGATGCCGAGAGTTATGAGGTCCTAAACAGCCGCAACTCGCCATTGGTCGGCCGCGCCGTCGACTACATCTACAACAAGCACCAGCGGCACGGCCTGCTTCGCCGCGAAGTCGAGCGGATGGTCAACCAGGACCGCAATTACTTTGCCGCGGCGATGCTCGCTCTGGGCGAAGCCGATGCGATGATTACCGGCACCACGCGCCCCTTCAGCCAGTCGCTTCGTCAGGTGCGGCAGGTCATCGACGACGAAAAGGACTCGACGCCTTTCGGCATCAATATCCTGGTTTCCCGCCACCGCACTGTCCTGATTGCCGACACCGCCGTCACCGAGCGGCCGGTCGCCAAGCAGTTCGCCGCGATCGCCATGCGCTCGGCCGGCTTTGCCCGGCGGATGGGGCTGGAGCCGCGAATCGCCTTCATCAGCTACACGACCTTCGGCAATCCGCCGGGCACCCATATCGAGGAGCTTCGAGGCGCGGTTAAGCTGCTCGACGAGATCAATACCGACTTTGAATATGAAGGCGAGATGGGGCCGGACGTCGCGCTCAATTACGATATGCAGCAGCGCTACTATCCGTTCAGCCGGCTGAGCGGCCCGGCAAACATCTTGGTGATGCCGGGGCTTCAGTCCGCCAATCTGTCGTCGAAGCTGCTCCGCGCTTTGGGCGGCGAAAGCGTGCTTGGACCGTTCATCGTCGGGCTCGAGCTGCCGGTGCAGATCGCGCCGATGACGGCAACCGCTTCGGACCTGGTGACTCTCGCGGTGCTCGCCGCCGGAAGCGCCCGCGAGCGGCGGGCAGCGGGCTAGATCCGCTCGACCGAGCTGACCGGATCGGCGTCGCGCAGAGCGGCGATGATCGCGTGGAGGTGCGCAAGGTCGTGAACCTCGATATCGAGGTGGAATGTCTGGAAGCTCCCGTCGCGATGCACCAGCTGAAGATTGATGATGTTGGCGTGCTTGGCGCCCAAAATCCCCGACATGGTTCCGAGCGCTCCGGGGACGTCGTGCAGAATAACGCACAGCCGCGCCGATCCGCCCGAGCCTTCGCCCCAGGCGAGATCGAGCCAGTCGGCGTCGACTCCGGTCGCGAGCGTATCGCAGCCGATCACATGCACCTCGATCTCTTCGTCCTCCCTGCGCAAGCCCACGATCCGGTCGCCGGGGATCGGATGGCAGCAGGACGCGAGGTGATAGGCGACTCCGGGCGTCAGGCCCTTGATCGAAATCGCGGTCCGCTGCGCGGGCGGCCTCGGAGCGACGTCGGCGCCGGCCGAGCCCGGCATCAGCGCTTCCATCACTTCCTCGTCGCCCACCCGCTTCCGGGCGATGGCGATCATCAGCGATTCGTCGTCGTCCATGTTGAGCTTCTTGACCGCTCGCTTGAGCGCGTCCTGCGCGAGCTCCGCCGGTAGCCGCTCGACGATGTCGTCGTAGATTTTGCGGCCCAGCTCGATCGTCTCGTCGCGCTCCTTGTGGCGGACGAACCGGCGAACGCTCGCGCGCGCCTTGCCGGTCGCGACGAAGCGAAGCCACGACGGCTGCGGGTGCTGCGCCTCCGAAGCCAGGATTTCGACCTGGTCGCCGTTTTCCAGGATGGTTCGAAGCGGAACGACGCGGCCGTTGACCTTGGCGCCGACGGTCCGGTCGCCAAGATCGGTATGGACCGCATAGGCGAAATCGACCGGGGTCGCGCCCTTTGGAAGCTGGATCAGCTCGCCCTTGGGAGTGAAGGCGAAGATCCGGTCCTGGTACATCGCCATCCGGGTGTGCTCGAGCAACTCCTCGGGGCTCGCCGCATGCTCGAGTATCTCCACCAGCTCGTCGACCCAGGGAATCTTGAGGTCGGCGCGCGGCTTGCCTTCCTTGTAGGCCCAGTGGGCGGCGAGCCCGCGCTCGGCCTGCTCGTGCATGGCCCGGTCGCGGATCTGGATTTCGATCCGCATCTGGGAATCGTGGATGACGGAGGTGTGGAGGCTTCGATAGCCGTTGCGCTTGGGCGTCGAGATGTAATCCTTGAAGCGGCCGGGAACCATCGGCCAGCGCTGGTGGATCAGGCCAAGCGCGCGGTAGCAATCCTCCTGGCTGTCGACGATCACCCTGAACGCCATGACGTCGGATAGTTGCTCGAAGCTGATGTGGCGCTCGGCCATCTTTCGCCAGATCGAGAAGGGGTGCTTCTCGCGGCCCGTGACTTCCGCTTCGAGCCCGTTGTCGGCGAGATGAAGCTGCAGCCCCAGCCCGATCCGGTTGACGAGGTCGCCGCCCTGTTCGTGCAGCTGCTTCAGGCGCCGCGTGATCGACGCATAGGCGTCCGGCTCGATCTCCCGGAACGCGAGCGTCTGCATCTCCGTCATCATCTCGTACATGCCGATCCGCTCGGCGAGCGGCGCGTAGATATCCATGGTCTCGCGAGCGATCCGCCGGCGTTTTTCCTCGGACGGCACGTGATGGAGCGTCCGCATGTTGTGGAGCCGGTCCGCCAGCTTGACCAGAAGCACGCGAATGTCGTCGCTCAGCGCGAGCAGGAACTTGCGGAGGTTCTCGGCCGCCCGCTCGTTTTCCGACTGCGCCTCGATCTTGCTGAGCTTGGTCACTCCGTCGACCAGGCGGGCGACATCGCCGCCAAACAGTTTCTCGATCTCCTGCGGAGTGGCCAGCGTGTCCTCGATCGTGTCGTGGAGGATCGCGGTGGCGATTGTCTGGTCGTCGAGCTTCAGGTCCGTGAGAATCCCGGCGACCTCTATCGGATGGCTGAAATAAGGGTCGCCCGACGCGCGGACCTGCGACCCGTGCGCCTTCATCGAGAAGACGTAGGCGCGGTTGATCAGCCCTTCGTCCGCGTCGGGATCGTAGGACCGAACCTTCTCGACTAGCTCATACTGTCGAAGCACGCCCTCAAGATGGGGTCATGCAAGGCGATTGTGCAAGCGCGAAAAGCCGTTCGCGGGTCTCGGCGTCGGTTTCCCTTCGCAACTGTTCTTTTTGGAGTCATTATGCTTTTCTGCTGAACGATGGAGGGAGTTGAGTGGCCGCAGAGGGTAAGCCTGGCGCCGACATCGATGCATTTCGCAAAGCGGCGCTGAGCTGTCCGATTCCTGCCGTAGTCGAGCTGGTCGGCGAAAAATGGGCGTTCCTGATCGTTCGCGGAGCGTTCAACGGGCTCCACCATTTCGAGGAATTCCAGGCCGGTCTCGGGATCGCGCGAAACATCCTCTCGAACCGGCTGGCCAAGCTCGTTGCGGGCGAAATCCTGGAGCGCTCGTCCGACCCCGGCGATCGCCGCAAGGTGGTTTATTCGCTCAGCGCGAAGGGCGAGGCACTGCTTCCGGCGATGCTCGCCATCCGCCAGTGGGGCGAGGATTGGGGCCACGGCGCGGCCGATATCGTGCTGGCCGACAAGCGCGACGGGCGGCCCATCCGGCGAATCCGGATATACGCCGACGACGGGCGCGAAGTGAAACTGTCCGACCTCACCTGGCTTAGCCGCGACGAAGTCAAAAAAAGCGGCAAAGCGGCCTAGGCCGCCGCGAGCTCCATTCTCGCCTGTCCGCCGGACAGGCCGCGCCGTCGCTTATTCGTAGTCGCCGCCGCTCGGGGTCGGGCGCGGCGGGGCCGCTGCCGTCAGGCGAAGCGCTTCGGCCGATTCGCTGAGGCTCGCGAGCTCGTCCGTCTCGTCTTCCTCGTCGATCTGCACCTTCTGCAGGTTCGAAACGATCGCTTCCTTGAGATCCTTCGGCTTGACCGTCTCGTCGGCGATCTCGCGGAGGGCGACGACCGGGTTCTTGTCCCGGTCGCGGTCGATGGTGAGGTCGGCGCCGCCGGAAATCTGACGCGCGCGCTGGGCCGAAAGCAGGACCAGATCGAACCTGTTCGGGATCTTGTCTACGCAATCTTCGACTGTAACGCGCGCCATCTATCGCTCCGGAAAAGCTGCTTGTGCTTTTGAATATGGGGTGTCGGGAAGGCCGCGCCAATAGCTTGCGAAGCCGCGAAAAGTCAACAAAACCGCTGGAACGATGGCTGACCTGCCCAGCAGCGATGCGACAGCGCCAATTCGGGCCGAGGTCGCCGGTAACCGGATCGATGTGATCGAGACCGGGGCCGAGCGGTTGCGCCATCTCCTCGAGCTGATCGCCAGCGCGTCAGGCAGCATCAAAATCCTGATGTACATGTTCAACGCCGACGAGGACGGGACGCTGGTGCGCGATGCCCTTCTCGAAGCCGCGGCGCGAGGCGTTCGAGTCAAACTCCTGATCGACGGTTTCGGGTCGGCGGCCCCACCAAGCTTTTTCGAAGGCATCGAGGACGGCGGCGGCGAATTTTGCGTCTTCAACCCAAGCTACGGGCGCCGCTATCTTCTCCGCAACCACCAGAAGCTGATCGTCGCCGACGACCGGATCGCGATCATCGGCGGCGCCAACATCGCCGAAAGCTATCTCGAGGATTCGGGCCCGCGGCACTGGCGCGACCTCTGGGTCAGGATCGAAGGACCCGAAGCAGCGGTCGCCAGCCGCTACATGGACGCGGTGCTCCGCTGGTCGACCCGGACCGATCCGAAGCTGCGCTCGCTCCGCCGGGCGCTCGGCGAGTTCACCGAGTGGCGCGGCTTGCTGCAATGGAAGTTCAGCGGCCCATTGAGCATGCGCAACAGCTGGTGGCGAAGCATCGGCCGCGACATCCGCCGGGCCAACAGGCTGGACATGATCTTCGCCTATTTCGCGCCTCCCGGAGCGATGCTTCGGCGGATCGGCCGGCTGGGAAGGCGCGGCCGGGCGCGAATCATCACCGCCGCCAAATCGGACAATCACGCGACAATCGCGGCCGCCAGGCACAGCTACAGCCGGCTTCTGCGGCGCCGCGTCGAAATGTACGAATATCAGGCGGCCAAGCTTCACACCAAGCTCGCGATCGTCGACGACGTGGTCCACGTCGGCTCGTCGAACTTCGATTATCGAAGCTTCTACATCAACCTGGAGATCATGCTTCGAATCCACGACGCCGGCTTCGCAAAGGCGATGCGCGCCTATTTCGAGCGCGAGCTCGAGGACTCCAAATCGATCACTCCGGCGCTCCACAAGAAGCGATCGAACCCGTGGCGCCGCCTCAAATGGGCGATCTCACACTTCCTCGTGAACGTCATGGATTACACGGTCACCCGAAGGCTGAACTTCAGGCCGGAGCGCTAGCCCTTATAGGCCCAGAACAGGGTCGCCGGCGGCACGTTGATCCATTCGAAACCGCGATCGATCCGGTCGAAGTGCGGCTTGATGAAGTCGAGCACCTTGGGGCTGAACTGATAGACGAGGAAGGCACCGTCGGTCCTGAGCACCCGGGCGGTTGCTTCGGCGATGTCCTCCCCGATGCCGGGCGGAAGGGTCGAGAATGGCAGGCCCGAAAGGACATAGTCCGCCGACTCAAATCCGTGATCCCTGACGATCTGTCCGACGTCGGCAGCCGAGCCGTTGACCGGGATGAATCGCGGATCGTCGATCGACTTGCGAAGGAACTTGATGAAGTCGGGATTGGTGTCGATCGCGATCAACTTCGCATTTTCGCCAAGCTTTTCCAGGATTGGACGAGTGAAGGTGCCAACGCCCGGTCCGTATTCGACGAACAGCCTGGTGTTCTCCCAATCGACGGGTTTGAGCATGTGCTCGATCAGGATCCGGCTTGACGGGATCACCGACCCGACCATGACCGGGTGCTTCAGGAAACCGCGAAGGAACTGCCAGTGCGGGCTTGGCGACCGGCGCACGGCGCGGCGCACGAGACGGCGCGGGCCTTTCAGGGTTCGAGCAGTCGAAGTCGGCATGGGGGCTCCGTCGGAAGAGGTCCGTTGCGTTGGCAAATGCGGCGGTTGTTGGCAAGCGCCGTCCGCCGAGCCGGTTCCGCAATTCGACAGTCGCCGATAGATGCCGCAATGCCGACGATCGCAGTGCGGAAGCCAGGCGACAACCGCGTTCGCGGTACCGCAGTTCCTGCCGCTCTACTCGTTTTGCTGGCGTGGTTGAGCAGGCGGCTGGACGGGCGCTGATTCGGCGAGCTTGTCGTTTCGCGGCCGGAGCATTCCCGGAAGCACGAATCCGATTCCGGTCGGTCTGACCGCATCGCTCTTCAAGGTCTGCCGGATCCGGTCATATTCGGTCAGCATCTCTGGCGACACCGAAGCACCCGTTTCCGTCAGCGCTTCGTCGAAATCTGTTTTGGTCACCTGCCCGGCATCGAGCCCGCGCCGAAGCGCGTTCAGGCCCGCCCGGCGCACGAGGTCCTCGAGGTCGGCACCGGTGAATCGCTCCGTTTTCTGCGCGATCGCGTCCAGGTCGACATCGTCGGCCAGCGGCATGTCGGAGGTGTGGATCGCGAGAATTCGCCGGCGTCCGGCGGCGTCCGGCGGAGCGACATAGATCAGCTCGTCGAACCGTCCCGGACGAAGCAAGGCCGGATCGATCAGGCTTGGCCGGTTGGTCGCGCCGATCACGACCACATTGTTGAGCTCTTCGAGCCCGTCCATTTCGGCCAGGATCGTGTTGACCACGCGCTCGGTCACCTGCGGCTCGCCAAGGCCTCCGCCGCGCGCCGGCACAAGGCTGTCGATCTCGTCGATGAAGATTACGGTCGGCGCGACCTGGCGCGCCCGGGCAAAAAGTCGCGCGATCTGCTGCTCGCTCTCGCCATACCATTTGCTCAGAAGATCGGACGACTTGGTGGCGATGAAGTTGGAATGGCTTTCGCGCGCCGTCGCCTTGGCCAGCAGCGTCTTGCCGGTTCCCGGCGCGCCATAAAGCAGGAAGCCTTTGGCCGGGCGGATTCCAATACGCCGGAAGGCTTCGGGATGTTTCAGCGGAAGCTCGATTCCCTCCCGAAGCTTTTCCATCGCTTCGTCGAGCCCGCCAATGTCGGACCAGCGCACCTGCGGCGCTTCGACCATGACCTCGCGCATGGCCGACGGCTGCACGCGCTTGAGCGCATTCTCGAAGTCGCGCGCTTCGACGGAAAGCGCGTCGAGAATTTCGGTCGGGATCGTTTCCTCCTCGGGGTTGATCCGGGGCATGATCCGCCGAACCGCCTCCATCGCCGCTTCGCGGGTAAGCGCGGCGAGGTCGGCGCCGACGAAGCCGTAGGTTCGGCGGGCGAGGTTCTGGATGCTCACGTCCGCCGCAAGCGGCATTCCGCGGGTGTGAATCTCGAGGATTTCGCAGCGGCCGTGTTCGTCCGGGACCCCGACGATGATCTCCCGGTCGAATCGGCCGGGCCGCCGAAGCGCTTCATCGAGCGCTTCCGGCCGGTTGGTGGCGGCGATGACCACCAGGTTCTGCCTCGGCTCGAGCCCGTCCATCAGGCTCAAAAGCTGGGCGACCAGCCTTTTCTCCGCCTCGCCCGTAACCTGACCGCGCTTGGGCGCGATCGAGTCGATCTCGTCGATGAAGATGATCGAGGGCGCAGCCGCCGACGCCTGCTCGAACAGTTCGCGAAGCTTGCGCTCGCTCTCGCCATAGGCCGAACCCATGATTTCGGGACCGGCGATGTGGAAGAAATGCGCGCTGCTCTCATTCGCGACGGCGCGCGCGAGCCTGGTCTTGCCGGTGCCTGGCGGCCCGTGAAGAAGCACGCCCTTGGGCGGGTCGACTCCGAGCCTCTGGAACAGTTCCGGATGGCGCAGCGGCAATTCGACCATCTCGCGCAGACCGTCGATCGTGTCGCTCATGCCGCCGAGATCGTCATAGGTGACGTCGGCGCGTCGGTCGCCCGGCTTGCCGCCCAGGAACTCGGGGAGAAGCTCGACTTCCGTCTTGGCGTCGATGTGGACGATTCCCTTGGGCACCGTGGTGACCACGACCAGCCGCACTTCCTGAAGCGCGAACGCGGGCGCGTTGAGCATCTGCCGGACGGCGTCGGGGACATCGGCGTTGATTCGCTGGTGGCCGGTCGTTGCGACGGTGTCGCCTTCGGTCAAGGGCCGCCCGGCGAACGTGCGCTTGAGCGCGCCCGCGGAGCCCTGGAGCCGGACATTGTCCTGCCCGGGAGCGAAGACGACCCGGCTCGCCGCCTTGGACTTGGCCTTCTGGATTTCGACGTAATCGCCCGAGCCGACGCCCGCATTGGCGCGCTGCAGCCCGTCGAGCCGAACGATGTCGATCGCCTCGTCCTCGTTGTAGGGCCGTATGGCACGAGCCGCAGTCGACCTTTTGCCGACGATCTCGATCGTGTCGCCCTCGCCGATCCCGAGCTCTTCCATCAGCTTGGCCGGAAGCCGGGCGATCCCGCGGCCGCTGTCGCCTGGCGGGAGGTTGGCGACCTGGACTTTTCGCGTCTTGGGCCGCTCCGCCACTTGGGTATCAGCCATCAGAACTCCTCTTGTCCCCCCGCGCCAGTCCCGCCTCGTGCAATCGTAACGGCGAGACGGCCCGCCGGTTCAATTGGGGTCGCCGCGCCTTCGTGAAAAGGCCCGCCCGCTAAAAGCTTGATCGAAGCTTCGGTGCGAGCGACAATATAGTAAACCGCGGCTGATTATCGACGATGGCAGTCTGCCCAGACTGTTACCGAGGCGATCCCTCAATCAGGACAAGCAGCTAACGAGGCAAACTGCCCGAGCAGTGCGTTACGCCGGCGTCTTCTCGCTCGCGTTGCTGAGCGCGGTGCGGATGGCGTGGGACAGGTCCTCGACCGAATAGGGCTTGCGAAGCAGCGGGAATTCGCTGCCTTCGCCCTGCGAAAGAGCGTCGCTGTAGCCGCTGGTGAGGACCACTGGCACGTCCGGGAAACGATCGCGGATGGTCCGGGCGAGGTCGATTCCGTCCATTCCGCCGGGCATGACGATGTCGGTGAAGACGAGGTCGATGTCGTCGCGGCCTTCGAGATGGTCGAGAGCCGCCGCCGCATCGCCCGCCCAGAGCGTCGAATGGCCGAGGTCTTGAAGGAGCTGCGCTCCGAACTCGCCGACCTCGCGATTGTCCTCGACGACGAGAATGCAGGCGCTTCCCCCGCCTCCACTTTCGGCCGGCCTGGCTTCCGCGGGCGCGGTCGCGGGCTTCGAGGACTTGGGAATGTAAAGCCGGAAGGTGGTGCCTTCGCCGACTTCGCTCTCGACCCGCACCTCGCCGCCCGACTGGCTTGCAAAGCCATAGACCTGGCTAAGGCCGAGTCCCGTGCCGCGTCCGATTTCCTTGGTCGTGAAGAAGGGCTCGAAAATGCGGTCGAGCGCCTCTGGCGGAATACCGTGGCCGGTGTCGGTGATCGCGATCTCGACCATCGGCTCGTCGCCTTGAGATGGACCGGACGTCGGATCGGCCGCGTGAATCGCGATACCGAGCTCGCCCTCCCCGTTCATCGCATCGCGGGCGTTGACCGCGAGGTTGATCATCGCGGCTTCGAGCTGGTTGGGATCGGACTCGACCAGGCAGAAGTCGCAATCGGTCGTGAGCGTGAGCCGTACGCTCGACCCGACCGTGGTCCGCAGGATGTCTGTCATTCCGCGCACGTGCTCCGCGATGTCGAACACTTTCGGATTGAGTGGCTGCTTTCGAGCGAAGGCGAGGAGCTGACCGGTCAGGGCGGCGGCGCGGTCCGCGGTTTCGGCGATAGCGTCGAGGTAGCGGCGCTTCTTCTCGTCGGCGAGGTCGGGGCGGCGGAGAAGGTCGACCGACGAGCGGATGACAGTCAGAAGGTTGTTGAAGTCGTGGGCGACTCCGCCGGTCAACTGGCCGATCGCCTCCATTTTCTGGCTGTGACGGAGCGCTTCCTGGGCTCGGAGAAGCTCGACGGTGCGCTCGTCGACGCGCTGCTCGAGTCCCTCGTTGGCGCTCTGCACCGCCTGGTAGAGCCGCGCATTGTCGATGCTGACCGCGGCTTGGGCGGACACTCCGATCATCAATTGTTCGTGCGCCTTGGTGAAGCGGCCCGGCGCGGAATGACCGAAGAACAGGCCGCCCATGACCTCGCCCGAGCGGCTGATCACCGGCACGGCAAGGTAGCTCCTGACCGGCGGATGGCCTTTCGGCATGCCCTTATAGGGTTCATTCTTGCCATATCTCGGATCCTTGGTGATGTCGTCGGATCGGAGCACGCCGCTGCCTTCGAAAGTCGGGCCGAACACGGCCGTGTTGCGCGGCATCGGGAAATTCTCGAAGGCCGATCGGGGCACTCCCGACAGCGTGTAGAGCATGTAGCTTTCGCCCTGCTCGTCCAGGACATTGTAGAAGAAGGCGCCGAAGTCCGCGCCGGTGAGCTCGACGCCGGCGTCGGTCACCAGCTGGACGACCCGTTCCTGGTCGAGCTCGGCCGCGACCGCGCCCCAGGTGCGGTTGAGGGTTTCCAGCCGGCCGCTTTCCTCGCGCAACCCCTCTTCGGCGACCCGCCGGTCGTGGATGTCCTCGACGATCTTGAGGAAGCGGTCACCGCCGGGGCGCGACACGCGCGACAGATTGCTTCGGACCCAGACCGATGTGCCGTCCGGCCGGATGTAGCGCTTTTCGAAGCTGACCCGGTCGGTCTTGCCGTCGAGTATTTCCTCGAGCGCCCGGCGGCTGCGGTCCAGATCGTCTGCATGGGTGAAACCCAGGGGATCGGTTCCGATCAGCTGGCCGCGAGATCGACCGGAAATCTGCGTGTACGCCTCGTTGGCGCCGAGTATTCGCCAGTCGCGATCGATTTCGAGCATTCCGACCGCCGCGCTTTCGAACACCCGGCGGAAGCGCTCCTCGCTGTCCAGAAGCGTCTGCTCGGCGCGCCTTCGCTCGAGCAGCAGAGCCGCCGAGCGCGTGACGAAATCGATCAGCTCGAGGTCGCGGGGCGAAGGCTCGCGCGGCTCGCGATAATAGAGGGCGAACGTGCCGAGGACCTGGCCCTGGCTCGACCGGATCGGGGTCGACCAGCAGGCGTGGAGATCGTGCGACAAGGCAAGCTCGCGAAAGTCCGCCCAAAGCGGGTCGGTTGCGATGTCGGAAACGTGGACGGGCTCGCCGGTGAACGCGGCCGTCCCGCATGAACCGACGGCGGGCCCGATCTCGGTGCCGTCGATCGCCTCATTATAGGCATCCGGAAGGCTGGGCGCTGCTCCGTGGCGAAGGTGAACCCCGTCCTCGTCGAGGAGCAGGACCGAACCGATCATCCCGGTCGAGCTGTAGTCCTCGACGGTCGCGATCAGCGAATCCAGCGCGTCCTCGAGCGAGAGTCCCTCGATCGCAAGCTCCAGGATCCGGTTCTGAAGCTCGCGCCAGCGCTCCGAAGCGACCTGCTCGGTCGTCTCGTTGACGATGCACAGGACCCCGCCGACATCGCCGGCGGAATCGCGTATCGGCGAATAGGAAATGTCGAAGTAAGCGGTCTCGGGAACGCCGTGGCGTTCTATGTAGAACGGCCGGTCGCTCGCCGAGACGGTTTCGCCGGTGTCGCGGACCCCGGCAAGCAGCGGCTCGAGGTCGTCCCAAAGCTCCGACCAGTTTTCGCGGGCAGGGCGGCCGAGTGCATCGGGATGCTTGTCGCCGATCGTCGGTGCATAAGCGTCGTTGTAGAGGGCGACATAATCGGGGCCCCAGAAGAGGACGATCTGGACGTCGGCGGGAAGCATGATCGCGACGGCGGACTTGAGCTCGTCCGGCCAGCTTTCCGGAGGCCCGAGCGGCGATTGCGACCAGTCGCGAGCGCGCATCAGCGCGGCCATCTTGCCGCCGCCGGACAGGAATTCGGGCGACGACTCGCCGTTCCTCTTATGGCCGCCTCTGCTCAAACAGGTCTCCCCAACGCGCACGGACTCGGCGGTCTTCAGGCTAAACGATAGGGCTTATTGGAAAATCCGCAATGAGCCGGCACTGAACGCGAGCATCATGGGCCGAAGTCGGTCGCTTCGGTCTTGAACTCGACCGGGGCCTTGGTCGGATAGCCGAGAGCGGTGGCGACGTCATTGTCCCAGCCGTAGGCGTCGGCAGCGAAATGCACCCGGCCGTCGGCGCCCAGCCAGGCGGTATGGTACATCAGCCGCACCGGGATGTCGGTCTCGAGGTCGACGAAGGTTTCGTCGCCGCTCGCGAGCGCCTTGTCGAACTCGGGCAGGACGCCGTCGGCCGCGGCCAGCTCGCGGGCGAAATCGAGCGCCCCCTGGACCCGCACGCAGCCGTGGCTTTCGTGACGCTGGTCGGCGGCGAACAGGGCCTTGGCGGGGGTGTCGTGGAGGTAGATCGCCTCGTCGTCCTTCATGTCGAACTTGACGAGGCCGAGCGAATTCTTGGGTCCCGAGGCCTGGACCAGCTTGCCGTCCTTCCAGGAGAGGTTGTTCGCGGCGAGGTAGCCCGGGCCCTTCTTGGAGATTTCCTTCTCGATGATCGACTTGGGAACGGTCCAGGTCGGATTGGCGACCAGCTGGAAAATGGGCGCCCCGAGCTGCGGAGTCTCCCAGCCGGGCTGGCCGGCGACGACGTGCCGCTGCGAGCGATGCTGGCCGTCGCGATAATAATCGAGAAGAGTCGCCGCGACATTGACGTCGACGCGCGTCTTGGGCGGGTTGCGGTCGAGCCAGCGAAGCCGCTCCATCGCGACGGCAAGCGCCCTCGCCCGGTCGCGCGGGCCTTCGTTGAGCGCGGCGATGGTGTCGTCGCCGATGATCCCGTCCGGCTTGAGGCCCGAATCCGCCTGGTAGCGGGCGACGGCCTGGGCGAGAACCGGCGTGTAGCGTCCGCCGAGGCCGGCGGTCGCGGCCGGATCGTCTTCCGCGTCCTCGCCAGCCGGCAAATAGCCCAGGGATTGCAAGTTGCGGACGATCGCCGGGAGGCGCGGGTCCGAGCCGCCGCGCTTGATCGCCTTGCCAGAGGGAATGGCGTTGTCGGGGAGGTCGGGCGAACGCTGGACGAGTGCCATGAACGCCTGGCCGAGCGCGCGATATTCGTCCGTCTGCGGGGCGAGCGAATCGAGCCATTGACCGAGCTTGCCCGACGCAATCGCCTGGCGAAGGCCGGCCGCGACGTCGACCTTCGGACGAGGGACGGTGTAGACCTCTCGAAGCTTGGCGGGATCGACCTTTCCCATCGCCAGCGCCGAGGCATAGTCCATCGCGATTCGGGCCAGCGCGCGGCTGCGCTCGGCATCGTCGGAGGGAAGCTCGCCCTTCAGGAACAGATCCTTCGTCAGTCCATGCTTCGGCGCGGCGTCGAGCGCCGCCATCAGCTGCTTTTCGGCGTCGTTGTTCCAGGCCGCGCTGTCGCTTTGGGCGGAACCGGAATTGTCGCCGCCCATCTGGACGGGGCTACTGTCGCAGGCGGAGGCGATGGCGAATATGGCGCAGGACGCCAGAAGAATATGGATACGCAAGGAAAACTCCGAACAATTTCTGTTTGGAGCAAGAACATCCCACGGACCGACAACGATCCATCGAAAGGTCGGCGGAGTGCTCTAAAGTGGCGGACTATGCGGCGGGAGCTGTACTTTTGAGACGCTGCTTCGCTCTGGCAAGCATGTCCTTGAAGCGCGGGTCGTTGCGGATGGCATCGAGGTCGGGGTCGACCTCCAGGTGCTTGATGTGGCTCTGACTGGCCACGCGATCGAAAAAGGGGCTTAGCACTTCGATCGCTGCGTCGACGTCTTTGAGCTCCAGCGCTAGAGCGCAGGCGAGATTGTAACGCATCGTGATATTGTCGGGGTCGAGCAGCAGGGCGCGTTCGATCCAGTCCTTGGCGCGCGGATTCTCGTTCAGGATCGCGAGCGCCATCGCTCCGGTCGCGAGCGCGGATGCATTTGCGGGGTCCTTTGAGAGCGCCTTCTCGGTCCGCTGGACCGCGGTTTGAGCGACCTGCCGAAGCCGGTCCATGTCGCCCACCGCCCGGTAGCAAGTCGTCAACATCAGCGGATTGTGCCAATCGCTGTCCATCACCGCGCTGGCCTTTTCGAAATAGGGAATGGCCTCCTTCACTTTGCCCTGGCGGAAAATCAGGCGCGCGGCCTCGCGGTTCACTTCCCACGAATCCGGATCGAGCCGAAGCGCCGCCTGAATTTCTGCGACCGCTTCATCAAGATTGCCCTGCTCTTCGAGAACATGCGCCTTGACGCACCGAGCCTCGGCCATGTCGGGATTGATCGCCAGCGCCCGCTCGGCCGCGGGCTGGGCGTCTTCGTCGCGGCCGTGCCAGAAGCGAAGCTCCGACTGCGCGAGAGCCATCAGCGCCCATGCCTGGGCGTAATCGGGATCGTAGGTCAGCGCCTGCTTGCAGATTCTGACGATGGTCTCGTCGCGGCGCGCGTCGCCGAAACTTCCGCTGACCCATTGCTGCCGCGCCATCAGGTAGAGATTATAGGCTTCGACGCTGGACGTTCCGCGCGCCTCGATCGCCTTCTTTTCGTTGGGCAGGAGCTTGACCCGCAACGCCGCGACGATGGCCTTCGAAATCTCGTCCTGGATGGCGAAAATATCGGTGAGGTCGCGGTCGTAGCGGTCGGCCCAGACGTGACCGCCGGTGCCGGCGTCGATCAGCTGGGCGGTAATCCGCACCCGGTCGCCGGCCTTTCGAACGCTGCCTTCGAGCACGTGGCTGACATCGAGCGCTCGCGCCACCTCTTTTACGTCCATGACCTTGCCCTTGAAGGTGAAGGCGGTGTTGCGGGCGATGACCAGAAGCGCCGACACCTTGGACAAATCGGTGATGATGTCCTCGGTGATCCCGTCGCTGAAATATTCCTGCTCGGGATCGCCGCTCATGTTGACGAACGGAAGAACGCAGATGGAAAATTGGGTGGTCGGCGAGGGCTTTCCGGGCGACGCGCCCCTGGCCGGTTCGTCGGCGGGCGCGGCCGTGCTTGCGATCGCGCCAAGCAGCGAATCCAGTTGAGCGCCCTCGCCGCCACGCCAGCGTGACAGGTCGACAGACTGGAACTGGCGAAAGCCGAGCGGCGGCTTGCAATTGTCCAGAAGCACCGGAACCAGCCGACCGCTGTCGCGGCCTTCCGCCGCCTCGTCCTGGACCCATGCGGATTCGACCGAGGCGCTGGACCAGAGAACGACCACCGCCTCGGCATCCTTCAGAGCCTTGTCGATTGCATTGCTGAAGCGCGATCCACCCTGGATGTGCTGGTCCCACCAGACCTCGTGGCCGGCACGGCCGACGTCCTCGGCAATCTGTTTTGCGAAGTCCGCATCCTCTCGTGCGTAGCTCAGGAAAATTTGGGCCACCGATCCTCCGGCCTATTCCGCCGCCGCGGACATGCCGAGCCGCTGCTTCGCCGCGGCCTGCATTTCCTTGAAAGTCGGATTGTCCCGGATGGGATCGATATCGGGATCGACCTGGCAATGCTTCAGTTCGGAGAGGCTGGCTCGTTCGAAATAGGGGGCCAGGAACTCAAGCGCGGAGTCAAAGTCGGTCGCGTAGGTGGTGAAGGCGCAGGCGAGATTATAGCGCATGACGAGATTGTCGGGATCGATCAGGATCGCCCGCTTTGCCCATTCCTTCGCGCGGTCGACGTCACCCACCGATGCGAGCGCGACCGCGCCGTAACCGAGCGCGAAAGTGTTGCCGGGATCCTGGGCAATCGCCTTTTCGGCGCGAGTCAGGGTCAATTGCGCGGCGCTTCGGACGCCGGCCTCGTCACCGAGCGCCTTGTAGCATGTGACCATCATACCGCTGTCGTGATAGTCGCTGTCCATCAGCGACGAAGCTTTCTCGAAGTGAACCAGCGCATCCTCGACACGGCCCTGGCGGAACATGAGCCGAGCCGCTTCCTTGTTCACCTCCCAGGATTCCGGATCGAGCCGCAGCGCGGTTTCGATCTGCCGTTTCGCATCTTCCTGATGGCCCTCCTCTTCGAGGAAGCGCGCCTTGACGCAATGCGCCTCGGCCAGGTCGGGATCGAGCGACAAGGCGCGTTCAGCCGATTCGAACGCATCGACGGACTGGCCATGAAGGAAACGAAGCTCGGATTGGGCGAGCGCCATCAGCGCCCACGCCCTCGAATAGTCCGGATCGACGGCGACCGCCTGCCGGCAAATTCGAACCACCGCCTCCTCGCGCCTCTTGTCGCCGAGGTTGCCGCTGATCCAGTGCTGCCGCGCCATCAGATAGAGGTTGTAGGCGTCGACGCTGTTGGTCCCGCGCTGCTCGATCGCCTTCCTTTCCCGGGGCAGAAGCTTGAGCTTCATCGCGTCGGCGATCGCCTTCGATATTTCGTCCTGGATGGCGAAAATGTCGGTGAGGTCACGGTCGTACCGCTCCGCCCAGACATGGTCGCCGGCCGTGCCGTCGATCAGCTGGGCGGTGATTCGGACCCGCGTTCCGGCCTTTCGGACGCTGCCTTCGAGGACATGGGTGACGCCGAGCTCGTGGGCGACATCCTTTAGGTCGATATCCTTGCCCTTGAAGCGGAAGGCGGTGTTGCGGGCGACAACCGAAAAGGCGGAAATCCGGGACAAATCGGTAATGATGTCCTCGGTGATGCCGTCGCTGAAATATTCCTGTTCGGCGTCGCCGCTCATATTTTCGAACGGAAGGACGCAGATCGAGGTCTTCGGGGCCGGCTTGAGCTCTTCGGGAGCGGCAGGTTTCGACCTGGCGGACGCAGGCCCGCAGGTCTGGGCGATTGCCGCCAGCAGATCGTCGATCGCATCGGGGCGCTGCTTGTCGATCGACGAGCCCAGATCGACGGTATGAAACTGGCGGAAACCGAGCGGCGGCTTGACCGCGCCGAGCGTAACCGGAACGAGGCGGCCGGTGTCGCGGCCCTCGGCGGCTTCGTCCTGGACCCAGGCCGATTCGATCGACGAAGGAGTCCACAGGACCACGACCGCGTCCGAGCTTTTCAGCTCCCGATCGATCTCCGAGGCAAAGCGCGAGCCGCCGTGGAGATGACGGTCCCACCAGACATCGTGACCGGCGCCGCCGATGCCCTCGGCGAGCTGCCTCGCGGCGTCGACGTCGTCACGCGCGTAACTGAGGAATATTCGAGCCAAGGCCGCTCCCTGTCAGGCGGCCAATCTGCGCTGAACCGCGGCAAGCTGCAAGCACCGAGCGGAAAACGGAAAATAAACGGCCGGAAGGCGTCAGCCCGCGGCGCGCTTGTTGGCCAGACCCACCACCATTTCGTTCGCGCGCTCGTAGCTGAGCGGCTTGCCGAACAGATAGCCCTGGATGGTATCGCAGCCGAGTTCGCGCATCCGCTCGAAGTCTTCGGGAGTCTCGACGCCCTCGGCCGTGATCGACATGCGGAAGCTTTTCGCAAGCTGGACGATCGACTGGATGATCGCCACGTTTTCCGGGCGAGTGCCGGCTTCGCGGACGAAGCTTCCGTCGATCTTCAGCTTGTGGAAGATCGCCTTGTTCAAATAGCCGATCGACGAATAGCCCGTTCCGAAATCGTCGAGCGCGATACCGACCCCGAGCTGGCGAAGGCGCTTGAGTACGTCGAGCGTCGGGCCGTTGTCACCGAGGAATACGCCCTCGGTGACCTCAAGCTCGATCCGGTTGCCCTGCACCCGGTAGCGGCCAAGCGCTTCGCTGACGACATTGGGAAGCGCCGGGAGCACGATCTGCTTGGGGCTGACGTTGAGCGACACGCTGATAGTTTCCGGCCAGCTGGCCGCCGCCCTGCAAGCTTCGTCAATCACCCATTCGCCGATGGCCGGCATCAGGCCGATTTCCTCGGCGACGGGGATGAAGATGTTGGGCGGCACAAGGCCGCGCTTGGGATGATTCCAGCGGATAAGCGCCTCGAACCCGATCAGCTTCTGGCTCTTGGCGGCGATCAGCGGCTGGAAGACGAGGTGAAACTGCTTGCTCGGCAGGGCAGCTCGAAGGTCGGTTTCCATCCGGATCCGGTCTTCCTTCTCCGACTGCAGCTCGGAGGAGAAATAGCGCGCGATTCCGCGGCCTTCGCCCTTGGCTTCGTAAAGCGCGAGATCGGCTTTGAGGATCAAATCGTCGACCGTCGCGCCGTCGACCGGTCCGAACGAGCAGCCGATCGACACGCCGATTCGGATGTTGGTGCCCTCGATCTCATAGGGCTCCTTGATCGAATCGATGATCCGCTGCGCCATCTGCTCGACCTTGGTGCGGCTCTGGGCGTCGGGGATGACCACGGCGAACTCGTCGCCGCCCATCCGTCCGACATGGCCGGCCGCGCCGACCTCGTCGACCAACCGCTTGGCGACCGCCCGGAGAACGGCATCGCCGCGCGGGTGTCCGAACGTGTCGTTGACCGGCTTGAACCCGTCGAGGTCCATGAACAGGATCGCGCAGGCATGGTTGCTCGCGGTCGCCTCGCGAAGCGCCTCGCCGAGAAGCTGCCGGACCCGGCCGCGATTCGGAAGCCCGGAAAGGACGTCCATGTTGGCGAGGTGAGTCAGCCGCTCCTGGGTCTGGCGAATCTCGGTGATGTCGGAGCCGACACCGCGGAATCCCTCGAACCGGCCGGCGGTGTCGATGATCGGGTCGCCCGCGATCGCGATCCAGCGCGGGCCGCGTGCCGTCTCAAGCTCCATTTCGAGGTTCGCGAACGGCTGCTTTTCAAGAAGCTTGGCGCCGAGCTCGGCATGGCCGCCGAGAAGCGAGGGAAGCGAATGGCCGAGAAGCTGGCTGGCGGGCCGCCCGAGGAGCGCGATCATTCGCGAGGAGATGTAGGTGACGCGATTGTCGCAATCGACCTGCCACAGCCAGCCGACTCCGCGCTGCTCATATTCCTGCAAGAGCAGCGAGGCGCTCTCGCTCTGAAGCCCGACGTCGGCGCTGGTCTTGAGCTGCGCATAGGCCCAGCGAGCGACCGCGAGCACGCCGAAGATGGCGACTCCGAGCGTGAACATGATCGAGAGCATATGGTCCAGCGGCACGCTGTTGCGGCCGAGAAGAAGCGCGGCGCTGACCGCGGCGGTGAAGCTCGCCATCCAGGCGATGACGCAGGGCAGAACGACCACCAGGCCGAGCGAGGCAATCCCGAGGCCGGCCGTGATCGACCCGACGATCACCTGCGATGCCGGGTTGAGAGTCGGAAAGAAATAGAGAGGGAGCGATAGCCAAAGGCCCGCTCGAGCGACAATCTCCCCGACCAGGATGAGGTCCGACAGGCGCCGCCCCGAACGGCCGACATGGGTAATCGACTGGGTCCGGGCCATCTGCATCGAGCCGACGTTGACGAGGCCCACGGCCCCCATCCAGCCGATGAGAAGGAAGACCGACACCTCGGCCCACAGGCAGGTGACGATCATCGCCGCCGCGACGACGTTGGCGGCCGCGAAGAAAGGCGCGAGATGCGCGCGCGCAAGGAGCTGCGAATCGCGCAGAGGCGAATTCTCCGGCTCGGGCTTGCCGGACGAGAACGCGAGCGATTCCCCATCGGGGAGGCGCGCGGAAATCATCCGTTTGTATCGGTCAGGAGCTTCGTACATCCGCGTCCCGCTATCTGGTCGCGTGAAGCGGTACGCCGAAGAGGGTTGAAACGCGGTTAAGACGCGTTTCGGATTCTGTTCATTTCAGCAAACCCAGTTTGTCGAGGTCGCGGGTCACTATCGGGTGATAGATCGGCCGCGCCTTCGCGTAGATTCGGGCCGCTATCGGCCGGCCCCAATCCTTGTCCTCGGCCAGGGCCTGGATCAGCGGGCGGACGAACTTGCCGCGGCCCTGGCTGGTCAGGAACTGCTCCAGCGACTCGACGCCCGGTTCGTAGCGGTTGGCGACGACCAGCTCGAGCCAGGCGAAGCGGATTTCCGAGTTGCCGGCTTGCGACAGGTCAAAGGCATGATCGAGTTCGTCGAGGCGGGCCCGGTCGAGCTTTCGCGGGAGGCCGTTGAGGAAGCGCAGCCGCTCGGCGGTGTTCCAGCCGGCGTAAGGCACGTCGGCCGCGGCTCCGCCGGCCTTGAAAGCCGCAAGCGACTTGTCGACTTCGGCGAAAACGCCCGGGTCAGGCCGGACAGCGTTCGAGGGAAGGCCCGGCTGATACACCCACTGGTCGAGCATCAGTCTGCGTTCGAGCGCCTGGTCGCCCTTGACGAGATTGGCGCGCAGATCGGCGAGGAACCGCGCCGATGTCATCGGCTGAAAGGCATGGCGGTCGAAATAGGAGCGAAGCCATTGGTCCCACCGCTCGCGGCCGATCAAATGCTCCATGGTGCGAAGGAAGACCGCGCCCTTGTCGTAGATGATCCCGCTGGCGCCTTCGTCGGGCCCATCGTCGCCGCGAAGGCGGGTGGCCGGCGAATTTATCCCAAGTTCCTCGAACGCCGATTCCATCTCGGCGAAGGACAAGGCCGCTTCCTGCGCGGCTCGCTTGGGCCCGTAGATTTCCTCGAGGATCCGGTTCTCGAAATAGGAGGTGACACCCTCGTTCAGCCAGCTGTCGGGCCAGGTGGCGTTGGTGACGAGATTGCCCGACCAGCTGTGGGCGAGCTCATGCGCGACGAGCCCGTTGAGGCTCTTGTCGCCGGCGAGGAAGGTCGGGGTGAGGAAGGTCAGCGTCGGATTTTCCATGCCGCCATAGGGGAAGGAGGGCGGGAGAACGATCATGTCGTAGCGGCCCCAGCGATAGGGACCGTAGAGCTTCTCCGCCGCCGCGATCATCTTTTCGGTGTCGGCAAGCTCGGCTGCGGCGCGGTCGATGACCGCCGGCTCGGTCCACACGCCCGAGCGCGGGCCGAGGTCGCGGTGCACGAGGTCGCCGACCGCGATCGCGATCAGATAGGGCGCGACCGGATGATCCATGCGGTAGCGGAAGATCCGGCTGTCGCCGTCATCGATCGGGTCGCCGGCGCTGGTTGCGCTCATCACCGCGGTCAGCGGCTTCTTCACCTTGATCCTGGCTTCCCAGCTCTGGCGGATTCCGGGCGAATCCTGGGTCGGGATCCAGGTGCGATTGAGGATCGCCTGGCCCTGGCTGAAGAGATAGGGATGGGTCTTGCCCGCGGTCTGCGCCGGAGTCAGCCACTGCAAGGCGTCGGCATCGGGCGCCGAGACGTAGGTGATCCGAATCTTCTGCGTATAGGGGCGGAGCGCGATCGACAGCGGCGCGCCCTTGGCCGGGTCGCTTGCTCCGACCGTCCAGTCGAGCTTTTCGCCCTTGCCGTCGGTGACGGCTTTGATTTCGAGACCCTTGTCGTCGAGGACGATCTCCTTCGCGTCCGGCTTGCGCTGGATGTCGAGAGTCGCAGTTCCGCCAATCCGCCTGGCGTCGAAATCGACTCCGAGGTCGAGCGCGACATGGGTAACCCGCGCTTCGAGCGGGCGGGCGTAGCTATACGCGTCCCTGGCTTCCGGAGTGGTGAGGATCGGCGCGACCTGGGCTTGCGCGGCGGGCTTCGGAGCCTGGTCGTCGCCGGCGCGGCAGGATGCGAGGATCAGGGTCGCGGCGATCGCAACGGCTTTGCTCAACGGGGTCATTCGAGCTCTTCTTTCAACTGGTGGATAACGTCATCGGGCGGTGCTTGTGCCGAAAGCAGACCCGACCCGGCCCGTCCAGACCCTGCTCGCAAGACGCAAATTATCCCCCTATATCGGCGGCGATGGCGACCGACAGCGCAGCGCTGACCAACCAGCCGGCCGGGCAGCAGCCGGAGCCGCGGAGGCGAAGCGACACTCCGAAGATCGACAATCCGGCGCGGCCGATCCTCAAGGGCGTGGGGCTCGACGCGCCATTCTTCGAGGACAAGAATCGCGCCTTCTGGTTTCTTCAGGGCCTCGGCTGGGCGGGCTATTTCGTCCTTCGAACGCTGAACGGCTTCGCCAACAGCCTCGGCTGGATGTGGATCGTCCATACCGCCTTGCTCACCGCGACCGGCTATTCGCTGACCTTGCTGATGGGGGCGCTGTTCCGGCGGCTCATCCAGATGCGGGTGGTGTGGACGGCGGTGCTTTCGCTGGCGGCCGTAATTCTCGCCTCAATCGCCTTTTCGGTGATCGAGACATGGAGCTATGCGACGTTCCTCAAGCCCGATTCGAGGCCGTCGGGCTTCGAATATCTGGGAGCGATCCTGCTCAATTTCGCGCTCCTGGCGGCATGGACGGCGCTTTATTACGGAATCAATTATTACATCCTGCTCGAGGAGCAGATTAACCAGCGCGAGCGGCTGGAGAACCAGGCTTCGAGCGCCCAGCTGGCGATGCTTCGCTATCAGCTCAACCCGCATTTCCTGTTCAACACGCTGAACTCTATCTCGACGCTGGTGCTGCTCAAGCAGACCGAGCGCGCCAATGCGATGCTCGCGCGGCTGTCGTCCTTCCTTCGCTACACGCTGGCCAACGAATCCACCGCGAACGTAACGCTCGCCCAGGAAGTCGAGACCCTGAAGCTCTATCTGGAGATCGAGAAGATGCGATTCGAGGACCGGATGCGGCCCCATTTCAAGATCGATCCCGATACGATTGGCGCCCGGCTCCCCTCGCTCTTGCTTCAGCCGCTGATCGAAAATGCGATCAAATATGCCGTGACCCCGAGCGAAGGCGGCGCCGACATCTGGATCACGGCCAGCCGCGAGGGCGAGGCGGTCCGGATCGAGGTCGCCGACAGCGGCGGCGGCAATGCCGAGATCGGGGCCACGCAATCGACCGGAGTCGGCCTCGCCAATATCCGCGAGCGGCTGGCCCAGGCCTATGGAAATGCGCACGGCTTCATGACCAAAACGAACGAACGCGGGGGCTTTAGCGTTATAATCGAAATTCCCTACCAGAGCGGAGACGATGGCTGATGACGATCCGGACCATCCTGGTCGACGACGAACCGCTGGCCACCCAGGGGCTTCAGCTCCGGCTGGAGGCGCATGACGATGTCGAAGTCGTCGCCACCGCCTCCAACGGCCGCGAGGCGATACGGGCGATCAAGACCTACAAGCCCGACCTGGTCTTCCTCGACATCCAGATGCCGGGCTTCGACGGTTTCTCGGTGATCCAGGGGATGATGGAAGTCGAGCCTCCCTTGTTCGTCTTCGTCACCGCGTTCAGCGACCATGCGGTTCGCGCCTTCGAGGCGCAGGCGGTCGATTATCTCGTCAAGCCGGTCGACGAGGACCGGCTGGCCGCGACGCTCGACCGGGTGCGCCAGCGCCTGACCGAGAAGAGAAGCGCCGAGGAAGCCGAGCGGCTCAAAGAGGCCTTGGTGGAGCATGCGCCCGAAGCGGCCGAGGAGCTTGCCGAAGGAAACAGCGAAGGCCCCGCCGCCAACCGGTTCGAGAAGATGATCAACATCAAGGACCAGGGCCAGATTTTCCGGGTCGATGTCGACACGATCGAGAGGATCGACGCGGCCGGCGATTACATGTGCATCCAGACTGGCGACAACACGCTCATCCTTCGCGAGACGATGAAGGATCTGGAAAAGCGCCTCGACCCGCGCCGGTTCCAGCGAGTCCACCGCTCGACCATCGTCAATCTCGACCTTGTCCGCCAGGTCAAGCCGCACACCAACGGCGAATGCTTCCTGGTGCTCGATTCAGGCGCGCAGGTGAAAGTCAGCCGGTCTTACCGCGACGTCGTCGCGCGGTTCGTCCACTGATTTCAGACTCTTAAAGGAAAAATGAATCGCTTGCAGGCGGCCTGCCTGCGCGATACGCATTCGACAGAGGCGTGAGCTCGGCGCGTCCCGCAACAGGGGAGTCGAGTATCATGTCGAGATCGGTAATTGCGGCGTGCGCCGCGGCTGCTGTGCTGTCCGCCTGCAGTACGAATAATCCGCTTCAATTCAGGCCGACGATGGGTGGCGACCAGGCCGCCCTGGGCATTGAATCGCTTGCATTCCTCAACGAGCTGCAGCGCGCCTATGTGAAAGACACTGATTGCATAATAAACGCCTTGCCGAGCCTACAGAATGTCGAGACGGAGAGCTTTCGCCGTTTGAAGCAATCCAGCGAATCTGATCTTGCGGCCGCCGCGCGGCTAGGGTGCATCCGATTCCGGGTGGGCGCCAGCGCGGCCGACTTCAAGGCCCACCTGGGCGCCGGCCTCGGTCTCGCTGATCTTTATTGCGACGATTATTTCCGCCGGATCGCGCAGCGCAAGCAAATTCGCCAGTTCGGAAGGTCGACCACAAACGACCTCGGGACCGCAAGCAGCGTCGCCCTGGGGCTTGCGAAGGCGGGGTCAATCTTGACGGGCGGCGCCGGCGCCTTGTTCGGCCTCGCCGATGGCATTTTCCGCAATTACGACGCTGCCTTCGTCGTCGAGCCCGACTTGGGAAAAATGCTCGATCTCGTGAAGACGGCACAAGGCAGCATGCGCGATTCGTTCAAGACCAGCCCTCCCGGCTCCTACGCGGAGGCAAATGCGGCCATAAATGCCTACGCTCAACTCTGCTCCTATGCGGGGATGGACGATCTGCTGAACGTCGCGCTGGAGGCCGGGTCGGACCCGGAGACAATCGGGGAGGTCGTCGAGCGATTCCAGTCGACGGCAAGTGGCCTCAACAAGCCAAAGGAAGTCACCGACGCGGAGACGATCGAAGCACAGGTCGCTGGACTCGAGCGGCAAAAGGCGGCGCTCGACAAAAAGAAAGCGCTTGAAGCGGAGTTGCAGCAAGGGCAGCCCCCCGCGGAACCGAAGCCTGAGCCTGTCCTTATTGGCAATAAAACGGACGAATAGGCCCAGCCAGACCGACGAGCGTACCGGCAATATGCAGACCCGCCGCCGGATTGCATTACATTGTGGTCAGCCCGTCGTCTGGTCGCCGCCGCCGACGTCGCCGCCCGTCGAAATCTGCTGCTGAACTACCTGATTCAGCTGGGGGCTGGTGGTCGTCGCGGTGCAGCCGGCCTGGCCGCTGGCGATCGACGCCGCCAGGGCATCGACCGAGACTCCGCAAACGTTTGCGGCGACGTCAATCGGGACCTGGGCCGTGACCGGAATGCTGTTGCGGTCGACCTGAAGCGAGACCGAGAGATCGTTGAGCACGTTCTGGAGGTTGACGCTGACCAGCGCGGGGATGCTGGTTCCGGTGCCGCCGCCGCTGGTGCCGCCGTCGGTCGTCCCGCCGTCGGTCCCTTCGCTGGTGACGGCCGTGCTTCCCGCGCTCTCCGTCTTGCAGGCCGATGCCGCCGCCAGAGCTGCGACGATCGCGACTATCCTTAACGCTGAACTGGCCAAGCGATCTCTCCTTCAGTGTTGAGCGCCTATTGCGGCGTCTGTGTCTGGGTTTGCGTTTGCGTGTCGGTCTGGGTCTGCGTGCCGGCGTCGCCGGTCGTCGGAGTCGAAGTTTGCGAGCCGCCTCCGACCGAGCCATCCGCGGCCATTTGCTGCTGAACGATCTGGGTCAGCTCCGGAGACGTGCTGGTCGCCGTGCAGGTCGCCGGAGCGCCCGTCGAGACCGACAGGATGTTGATCGAGACGCCGCAGACATTAGCCGCCAGAGTGATCGGGATCTGCGCGTTGATCGGAATGTTGGACTTGTCGATCTTCAGGTCGAGGGCGAGGTCGTTGAGCACATTGCTCAGGTCGACATTGACCAGCGACACTGCCCCGTCGGCAAGGTCGCCAGCGCCGTCGGCGACAGTGTCGCCGGCGCTTTCGACCGCATCGCCGACCCCGGTCTTGCAGGCGGAGAGCAGGAGCATCGCAGCAGCCGTCACAAGCGTTACACGCCGCATAATCTTTCCCCTTTTGTGACGACTTAACGCCGCTGCTCCGGCTCGGTTGCAACGGCCGCAATTGCCCGGGCCCGCGCGCTGCTGCTAGGGAGCGGGAATGAGGACATATGCCTGGCTTGGAGCCGTATCCGCCGTCGCGCTGACCCTTGACGCCTGCGGGGTCGAGACCAGCAACAACCAGGGCGCCGCGACCAACGGCGCCGCTCCGGCCGAAGGCGCCGAGACCGACGGGCTGGCGAAGCTCGCCGAAGTCCCGATGACCCCCGACACAAGCTATTTGACCGCCGAGGAGCGCGACGTCGTCAATCTGCTCATCGAGGCGGCGAACCTGATGACGGAAATCTACAAGCGCCAGCACACCGCCAATTACAACGAGCTTCGGGCCAAGGTCGCGGCACAAAACGATCCCAGGCTGCTGAAGAAGTTCGACGCTTTCTTCGGGCCTTGGGACCCACTCGACGACGACACGGCTTTCTTCGGCGACCGGCCGCCGGCGCCTGGGGCCGGCTTTTACCCGACCGACCTGACCAAGGAATCGTTCGAGGCCTATCTCAAGGCGCATCCCGACCAGAAAGACGCGCTGACCGACCCCTATACGGTGGTCCGGCGGCAGGGCGACAAGTTGGTCGCGATTCCCTACAGCCAAGCGTATAGACAGTGGCTCGAGCCGGCGGCGAAGCTGCTTGAGCAGGCCGCCGCCAGGACGAGCAACGCGAGCCTCAAGAAATTCCTTTCGCTGCGCGCGAGAGCCTTTCTGACAGACGATTATTATGAATCCGAGCTCGCCTGGATGGACTTGAAAGGCACGCCGATCGAGATCGCGATCGGGCCGTACGAGACCTACACCGACGGTCTCTACGGCCGGAAGACTGCGTTCGAGGCGTTCGTCACGCTACGCAACCCCGAGGAATCGGCGAAGCTCGACAAGTACAAGGCGCTTCTGCGCGACATGGAGGGCAATCTTCCCGTCGATGACAAATACAAGAATTTCCAGCGCGGGTTCGAATCGCCGATCAGCGTCGTGGACCAGGTCCACGGCGGCGGCGACAATGTGCCGGGCGTTCAGACCATCGCCTTCAATCTGCCCAACGACGAGCGGGTGCGCGAGGCAAAAGGCGCGAAGAAGGTCATCCTTCAAAACGTGCTGGGCGCGAAATACGACATGATCCTCAAACCCATGGCCGGCCTGGTGCTGGTCGCCGACCAGGCGAAGGACGTGACCAAGGCCTATATGTTCAACGAAACCCTGTTCCATGAGCTGTCGCACAGCCTCGGGCCGGGAAGCATCATCGTGGACGGCCGCAAGACGACGGTCGACAAGGAGCTCAAGGACATCGGCTCGGGCTTCGAAGAGGCCAAGGCCGACGTCATGGGCGCCTGGAACATCCTCTACATGATGAAGCGAGGGATTCTTCCTGCCGCCGAGGCGCCGCAAATCCGAGCCACCTATGTCGCCGGCCTGTTCCGGGCGATGCGGTTCGGGACCAACGAAGCGCACGGCAAGGGCGCGGCGATGCAATATCGCTATCTTCGCGACAAGGGCGGGATCGTCTGGGACGCCGATGCGAAGCGCTTCCGGGTCGACGAGGACAAGATCGACTCGGCGATCGGCGCATTGGTCGGGGAAATCGTCCGCCGCCAGGGCAATGGCGATTACGCCGGGACCAAGGCGTTCCTCGACAAATGGGGCGTGATCGATCCCGAGGCGCAGTCGGTGATCGGCACCATGACCCATATCCCGGTCGACATCCGCCCGATCTATCCCGAGCATATCTGAGGAGGCGCCGGTGGGCCCGAAGTTCGAGACGTTCACCTCGCTTCACGTCCCCGGCGACCCCCTCATTCTCTACAATGTGTGGGATGCGGGAAGCGCGAGGGCGGTCGCGGTCGCGGGCGCGAAAGCGATTGCGACAGGAAGCCACCCGGTCGGCGATGCCTCGGGCTTCGGCGACGGCCAGAAGGTGCCGCTCGACTTCGTTCTCGAGAATGCGCGGCGGGTGGTCGAGGCGGTCGAGCTTGCGGTGACCGTCGATTTCGAGAGCGCCTATGCGGTCGATCCGGACGAAACCGGCGCCAATGTCGCGAAGCTCAAGGCGACCGGCGCGGTCGGCTGCAATTTCGAGGACCAGGTGATCGGCGGCGAGGGGCTGCATCCGCTCGACCTTCAGTGCCGCCGGATCGAGGCGATCCGCAAGGCGGTCGGGCCCGATTTCTTCATCAACGCGCGAACCGACCTGTTGCTGAAGACGCAGGAGCATGACTCGGCCTTGATCGACGAAGCGATAGAGCGCGGCCGGGCTTTCGCGGATTCAGGCGCGAGCGGCTTTTTCGTTCCGCGCCTCGCCGATCCGCGCCAGGTCGAGCGCGTGGTCCGCGACGTGCCGCTGCCGTTGAATCTGATCGCCTTTCCCGGAGCGCCCGCCAACCGCGACTGGGCGAACGCTGGCGTGGCGCGCATCAGCTACGGCCCGTTTGCGCACCGGGCGCTGATGAAGCAGCTGGAAGAAGCGGCGCGGGCGGCCTTGTCCTCGCTCAATGGCTGACATCGCCCGCCGGGTTCGGGTGACAGGCCGGGTCCAGGGCGTGTTCTTCCGGGCCTGGGCCGAGCAGCAGGCGCGCGAGCTGGGCGTGAACGGCTGGGTCCGCAACGCCCCGGACGGCTCCGTCGAGGCGCACCTCGAAGGCGATGAGGCGCCCGTGAACGCCGTGATCGAGCGCCTTCACCAGGGCCCTCCGTCGGCAACGGTCGAGGATGTGCAGGTCAGCGAAACTGTCGAAGAAAATTTCAATCGCTTCGAGGTGCGACACTGATTTCCAACTCACGCGGAGACGCGGAGAGGCTGCGTAGGACAGGCGGCAGCTCACATCTGAAGTGTTTCTGGCGCGGCTGTCGTTCTCGATTACCGCTGCCGCCGTCGCTTCACCAACGTCTCCGCGTCTCCGCGTCTCCGCGCGAACCCTCTATGTTCTGTCAGCCGGCGAAGGGGTCCCTGACCAAAATCGTGTCGTCTCGCTCGGGGCTGGTGGAGACCAGCGCGACCGGGCAGCGGATCAGCTCCTCGATGCGGCGGACATATTTGATCGCCCGCGCCGGGAGGTCGGCCCAGCTTCGCGCGCCCTGGGTGGAAGCGGCCCAGCCCTTGATCTCTTCATAGACCGGTTCGACCCGCGCCTGGTCGGCGGGGTGCGGCGGGAGATAGTCGAGCTTCTTCCCGTCGAGCGTGTAGCCGGTGCAGACCTTCACCGTCTCGAGCGTGTCGAGAATGTCGAGCTTGGTCAGGGCGATTCCGGTGATCCCGCCAACCGCGACCGCTTGCCGCACCAGCACCGCGTCGAACCAGCCGCAGCGCCGCTGGCGGCCGGTCACGGTCCCGAATTCCCGGCCGCGCGTGCCGAGCTCATGGCCGACTTCATTGTCCTGCTCGGTGGGAAACGGGCCGGAGCCGACCCGGGTCGTGTAGGCCTTGGTTATGCCCAGCACGAACCCGGCTGCGTGGGGGCCGGTGCCGCTTCCGGCGGCGATCGTGCCCGCGACCGTGTTGGACGAGGTGACGAACGGATAGGTGCCGTGGTCGACATCGAGAAGCACGCCCTGCGCGCCTTCGAAGAGGATGCGCTTGCCGCGCTTGTTGGCTTTGTCGAGGTCGCGCCAGACGGGGCGGGCGAAGGGCAGAACGAAGTCGGCGATTTCGGCGAGATCCTTGCGCAGCCGCTTGCGGTCGACCGGCGGCTCGCGGAAGCCGGCGCGAAGCGCGTCATGGTGCGCGCACAAACGGTCGAGCATCGGCTTCAGATCGTCGAGATGGGCGAGATCGCAGAGGCGGATCGCGCGCCGGCCGACCTTGTCCTCATAGGCCGGGCCGATCCCGCGGCGGGTCGTGCCGATCTTGCCGGCGCCGCTGGCGTCCTCGCGAAGCGCGTCGAGGTCGCGATGGATGGGGAGGATGAGCGGGCAGGTCTCGGCGACCATCAGCAGCTCGGGCGTGACCTTCACCCCCTGCTCGCGGATTCGCTCGACTTCCGATTTGAGCGCCCAGGGATCGAGGACGACTCCATTGCCGATGACCGACGGAGTGCCGGTGACGATCCCGCTGGGGAGAAGCGAGAGCTTGTACGTCTCGCCCTCGACGACGAGCGTGTGGCCGGCGTTATGCCCGCCCTGGAAGCGGACGACCATGTCCGCCCGGCTCGCCAGCCAGTCGACGATCTTGCCCTTGCCTTCGTCGCCCCACTGGGCGCCGATGACCGTGACATTAGCCACTTCTTCGCTTCCTGTTTGCTGCGGTCCGCGCGGCTCTAGGTGAGGTGACGGGGCGCGTCAAAAGCCGGCTTCTAGCGGCTCGATTCGCCGCTGGAATCTTTCAGCCCGCTTCACTGACGGTTCACCTCGTTTCGGCTATACGCCGATGCTAAGGAGTCGTGTGCAGATGAAGAAGCTTTGGATCTATGTGGCAGCGGGCGCGATCGCCGGCTTCGGCTTTGCCGGAGTGGCCGCCGCTCAGTCCACCGCTCAGAAGCAGCCGACGCCAAAGGGCTGGAACTGGGAAATCAAGGACGGCAAGCGCGTGCCGAAGGGCAAGCGCGTGACCAATGCCGACGGCAGCTGGCGCGAGGAAATCCGCCAGGGGAAGTGCACCACGGTCAAGGAAATGTCCGCCGCCGGAGTGTACAAGGAAACCCACAATTGCGGATCCGGCGGAAGCTGATCAGCCGACCGTCCCGCCCGACGCTTCCTCGCTCTTGATCTCGCATAGCGGAAGGTCGAGCTCCGCGGCGTTTTTGCAGTCGCGCACCTGCGCGCTGCCATCGCTTCCGACATAGATCGCCCAGTCGCGCTTGTCGGAGCAGCTCGCCATCCAGACGTCGAGATTCTTGTAGGTCCCGATGAAGCCCGACCGGTCGAGCCGCTTGCACGTATGCCCGCTGTCGTAGATCGCGCGCTTGAGCGCTATCGCCCGGTTGAGCGCGTTGGCCTTGTGCATCCACTCCTGCTCGTCGCTCCTGACGCTGATTTTCTTGGTCGGCGGGGCGGGCTGGTCGTTGTTGCAGCCGGCAAGAAGCAGGCCGAACGCAATGAAGGTGATTGCTGCGCGCATCCATTTCTCCCTTTAACCGGCAACGCTGGAAAGCCGCGAAGGCTTCTTACTGATAGGTGATTTTCACCCTGGCGGCGGCGGCTTTCGCGCGTTCGACCGCTTCGTCGACCGTTGTGGCGCGGGCCAAGGCGACTCCCATCCTCCTGTTGCGCAGTGTTTTGGGCTTGGCGAAGATTCGCAGATCGACCGGCCGGCCGGGCTCGCCGAGCGCGAGCGCATCGCTTATCCCTTCATAGCCGAAGGCCTCGCTCTCGCGGTCGGCGAGGATGACGGCCGAGGCCGACGGGCCGGCGAGATCGATTGCCGGGATCGGAAGGCCAAGCACCGCGCGCAGATGAAGCTCGAACTCGTTCGGATATTGCGAAATCAGCGTCACCATGCCCGTATCGTGAGGGCGCGGGCTGAGCTCGGAGAAAATCGCCTCCTCGCGGCGGATAAAATATTCCACGCCGAAGATGCCGTGGCCGCCAAGCGCTTCGACGACCCGCTTCGACTGCTCCTCTGCCGATGAAAGCGCCGCCTCGGGCACGGCCGCGGGCTGCCAGCTTTCACGATAATCGCCGAGTTCCTGCCGGTGGCCGATCGGCGCGCAGTAAAGCACACCGTCGTTCGTCGCGACCGTCAGCAGGGTTATCTCGCTGTCGAAGCGGATGAACTCCTCGACGATCACGCGCGGCCGGTCGCCGCGCATGTTGGCGACGGCATAGTCCCAGGCAGCACCGACCTCGTCTTCGGTGTCGACGGTGCGTTGACCCTTGCCCGAGCTCGACATGACCGGCTTGATCACGCACGGCAGGCCGACCGCGCGCGCGGCGGCGATCGCCTCGTCGCGGCTTTCCGCGAAGCGATAGAGTGACGTCTTGAGGCCAAGCTCCTCGGCGGCGAAATCGCGGATCCCGTCGCGGTTCATGGTCAGCCGGACCGCCCTGGCCGAGGGCACGACCCGCCAGCCCTCGCGCTCGAGTTCGGCAAGCATCGCGGTGTCGATCGCCTCGATTTCCGGAATGATGACGTCGGGCCGGTGCTTCTCGACAGCGACGCGCAGAGCAACGCCGTCGAGCATCGAAAAGACTTCGAAGGTATCGGCCATCTGCATCGCCGGCGCGTTGGCGTAGCGGTCGCAGGCGATCACCCGGCAGCCGAGACGCTTTGCGGCGATTGTGAATTCGCGGCCGAGCTCTCCGGAGCCGAGAAGCATCAGGGTGGCGAGATGCATGGCCCGCCGTTAGAATGTTCGCGACTGTGGTGGAAGATGCAGGGGGTCCCATGAGTCCGATCGCGATCGTTTCTGTTCTCGCGCTTGCGGCGGCGGCGCCCCAACCCTCGCCTCCCCAGCCTCCGAAAAGCCCAACCGAGGTCGTCAGGGCCGCCAAGGCGTCCGATTGGGCCGAAATCCCCGCCTCCGACCTGCTGGTGATGGATCTCGCGGGCGACAAGCGTGTGGTGATCCAGCTCGCGCCTCTGTTCGCGCCCGTCCACGTCGCCAACATCAAGGCGATGGCGCGCAGCAACTATTGGTCAAAGGCGACCATCTATCGGGTCGTCGACAATTGGGTCACCCAATGGGGCCTCGGCGAGGACGAGGCCGCGCCTCAAGCCCCGCTTCCGAAGGGAGCCGTCGCGCGGCCGCCCGAAGAATATGCGCGCAGCGCAAGCGGACTCACGCTGATTCCGCTGGGCTCACCCGATCCCTATTCGGCGATGGCTGCCTTTGTCGATGGCTGGCCAGCGGCCATG
Organism: Sphingomicrobium sp.; assembly: GCA_035717805.1. Lineage (GTDB taxonomy): Bacteria > Pseudomonadota > Alphaproteobacteria > Sphingomonadales > Sphingomonadaceae > Sphingomicrobium. The sequence continues at coordinate 51,288 of DASTIF010000083.1, read as the reverse complement.
CAGGTCGGCGGCGGGGTCAACCCGACCTATTGCTACGGCGCTGTCGGAGTCGCTCGAGATGCCGCTCCGGACACCGGCAACGGCAGCGAATTGTTCGCAGTGATCGGAAGCACTGCCCGGCGTCTCGACCGCAATTATGCGCTGGTCGGCCGAGTGGTCGAAGGCATGGAAAACCTGTCGGCGCTGCCGCGAGGAACGGCGGAAATGGGCGTTTACGGCAAGGAACAGACGCCGATCCCGATTCTCTCGGTCAAGATTACGGCGGACATGCCGCTTTCCGGCCGGCCCCGCTTCGAATATCTGAAGACCGACAGCGCGGCGTTCGCGCAATATGCCGAGCTCGCTTCGCACCGACGCGACTATGGCGTGCCGTCACCGGGCGCGGCGCTATGCGCCGTCCCGGTGCCGGTACGAAAAGTGGAGCCGAAGCCTTAAGCCGCCCAGGCGTGGCCGTCGCGGTTCTTGTGCTGAATGATCACCGGACGCCCGTGCGAGTGCATGCTCGCTTCCGCAAGCGGCAACGCCGTCGTGCAGAAGGCGCATTCGGCCGAGAAACGGCCGATGATCCAGTGGGTCCGCCCGCAGCCGGGGCAGTGATTGACCTCATGCTCGCGATACACGGCATGATAGCCGCGGACCGCCGGATGATAGTTCATATCGAGGCCTGACGTGGCCGGCATGGTTAAATTCCTTTCGGAATCGCGGAACGAGCGAAAGCGGGTGCGGTTGCATCGCTGCCCCGATTCGGGACGCCTGACTGGTCCCGATGCGATAGCGAAAGGCTTGGATTTCAGCGCTTTATAGCTGGCGCATCTCGTCGACCGAAATCGGTTCGGAAAATTCCGCGCCGAGCTTGTCGCCCGCGGTCCACTTAACCACGGCATTGGCCCGGTCGCGCCCCGGGAGCATCAGCCAGACGCGCGTGCCGACTTCGAAATGGGCGTCCGATTCGGCCATGAACCCGCGCTCGGAGATGTTGAGAACGCGGGCCTCCACGCCATTCTCTCCGAGCTCGCGCATCTTGACCTCGAGTTCGAGCGGAAGTCGGCGAAAGCGGCGGCGGTCGCTGGGATCGCAATCCTCGGCAATGCGCGCCTTGATCATCGAAAAGCCCATCTCCACGCGCGCTACTCCGGCGAGTCGGCGAAAGTGACGCCGATCCTGCCGTCCCTGACCCAGCAGACGCGCCCCGACAGGAGTCCGCGTCCGGCGAGCTGAACGCTTATCGCCTCGCCGATATTGGGGATCAAGGACAAGATGATCATCGCTCCCGACGAGGAGGTGTTGACCAGCCTGACGACGTGCTTTCGGCCGCGAAGCTCCAGCACGCCGGTCTCTGCCCGCGATTCCGATCGCGGCTCGGTTCGTTCGTCGACGTGCCGCTTCGCGAAGCGCGGAACCATCGATCCATCGAGCATCACTTCCGATGTCATAGACTCCCCCACCGGACGCTTGGCTAAAGGCGAGGGCTTAAAGTTTGGTTGTTATCCACGAGTTAGTCGTCGGCTGTGGCTTTCCGTCACTGGCCGCGCCCCGTTTAGCCATTATATTGGCGGCGTCGGGCAGAAGACGTCACCGGGAAAGGTTCGATGAGCGAAACTGGCGTGAAATTGAGCAAGAGATTCAGGACATTGGCATTGCTTGCCTGCGCTTCGGCGATGGCGGGAGCAGCGCAGGCGCAGCAGACGCCACCGCCGGCGGCCGCACCGGTCGTCAGCCAGCCTCAAGCGGCCGTTTCGGCTCCCGATCCCCAGCCGCTTCCGCCGCCCGTATGGAGCGCGCAAGATGCCCTGACGCTGCTCGGCTACATCCGGAACATCGGCGCCGAAGGCCTCGCGCCCGCGGACTATGACCCGGCAAGCCTGGAGTTCGCCCTTCGAGCCGGCGATCCGGTGGCGCTGAGCAAGGTGGCGACCGAGCGGTACAACAAGCTTTCGTCCGACCTGGCGCTCGGTCATGTCCGCGGCGAGGACCGAATCGACTGGTGGATCAAGGACCCCGATCTCGACAGCGGGCGGCAGGATCAGCTGCTCCGCTGGGCGCTGTTCACCCACCAGATCGCGCAAAGCCTCAACGGTCTGATGCCCACGCACCCGCAATATGCGGCGCTGAAGCACGCTCTCGAAGTCACTCCGCGCGAGGAAGCCGACAAGATCAACCGCATCCGGCTCAACATGGACCGCTGGCGGTGGCTGCCGCACGATCTCGGCGAGCGCTACATCATCGTTAACGTCCCGGCCTATACGGCCGCGCTGGTCGAGAAGGGCGAAACCATTTCGCGCCATCATGCGGTCGCGGGCAAGATTTCTACGCCGACGCCGCAGCTTTCGGCAATGGCGACCGGAGTCATCATCAACCCCTGGTGGGAGATACCGTCGAGCATCGCCGACGAGGTCGCGGGCAAGAAAGGCTATGTCGCGCTCAGGGACGACAACGGGAAGGTTATCCGCTGGCGCCAGCCGCCGGGGCCGTCTAACGCGCTCGGCAAGATGAAGTTCGTGATGCCCAATTCCAAGGCCATCTACCTCCACGACACCAACGCCAAGTCGAGATTCAACAGCCGGGTACGTGCCTATAGTCACGGCTGCATCCGGACCGAGGACATCATCGACCTGGCCACGATCCTTCTGACCGAAGGCGGCGAGGAATGGAGCGCCGAGAGGGTCAAGGAAACGCTGGCAAGCGGGAAATCGAAGCTCGCCAAATTCCCCGAGCCGCTTCCGGTCTATATCGTCTACATGTCGTCGGCGGCGAACGTCGACGGGCGGATCATCGATTATCCGGACATCTACAAGCGCGACGGAAGCGTGATCTCGGCCTTGCTCGACGCGAAGAAGCACCCGGCAGTCGACCACGAGGACAAGGTCGCGACTCGCTGAATCTCAGTTCGAATTGAGCGCTTTCACCGCCGCCAGGGTCATCTCCACATGGCGGCTCCAGTCTGCATCGTCATGGACCATGACGATCCGGCCGCTCGGCGCGATCACGTAGGACGTGCGCGTCGTCAGCCCCGGATGCTCCGCCCAGGCGACGTCATAGGCCCTGGCCGTCGCTTCGGTCGCGGTCGCGACCGGGAAAGCGTTGCGGCACTCCTCGACGGAGAATTTCTCCAGCGTCGGCAAATCGTCGCGCGACATTCCGATCACCCGCGCGCCGAGCTTTCGGAATTGGGCGTTGGCCTCGCTGAAGGCATGCGCCTCGAGCGTGCAGCCCTTGGTGAACGCCTTGGGGAAGAAATAGAGCACGACCGGGCCGTGCTTGAGCTGCTCGGCGAGATGAACCTTGAACGGCTTGCCGGCGAGCGCACCGATGGTGGTGAAGTCGGGCGCCCTCGATCCGAGCGGCAAGGCAGCCGATGCGGGAAGAGCGGCCAAAGCGATGGCCGCGGCGATCATCGAGCTCCGGAATGGCGCGATCCGCATGCGATTCCTCCTCCTGGCTATATGCCTGGACAGTGCGCCCGCAGCGCTCCGCTGTCCAGCGGACCGGGTCGCCAGAACCAATCCCGGCCGCGGCCGTTGTGCTGCTGAGCGAGGTGCGTGGATGGACAGACTGATCTGCATGGCGATGCTTCTGGCCGCGGGCTGTACCCGGGCCGAGGAGCCGCAACCCGTCAACGAAGCGGCGGCAACGACGACGGACGCCGCCGAAAGCGGAACGGCTGCCGCCGAGCCAGAGGTTGCCGCCAACGAAAAGGGCCAACCGCCACCCTCGGCGGTCAGCCCGTGCCTGCTTCAGGACGGCAAGCCGGTCGACGCCAACGCCATTCGCGCTATCGGCACGGAGCCTTTCTGGGGAGCGAAGGTCGAGGGCCGCTGCGTCACCTATTCGACGCCGGAGGATCAGGACGGAACGCGAGTCTGGACGAAGTTCAGCGGGACTACGGAGAGCGGCCGGTGGGAAGGCGCGCTCGGCCGCGCGCCGTTCGTGATGACGACCCGGCCGCAAGCCGGCTGCTCCGATGGAATGTCGGACAATGTCTACCCGATTGCGGTGACTCTGACGGTCGGTGGAGAAGAACGCCGCGGCTGCGCCGAACCGCGCTGACCGGAAGCCCCTTCCGCCGGCCTGGCTCACCTTTCGGCGGCGAGCCAGCCGGTCAGCAGGTAGAAGAGGATCACGGCCGGCCCGGTCAGGAGCAGAAGCGCGATGAGCGCGATCCGGACGGCGACAACGTCTATCCGGAAATAGTCGGCGATCCCGGCGGCGACGCCCATGATTTTCGCGTCGCGGCGGTTGATCAGGAAACGGTTGGTCACTTGTACCCTCCGGTGTCAGGCGATGAGCGAAGTCGCGCTGCTGACGAACAGCATGGCGGTGATGAAGGCGGCGGCGAGGGCGGTTGCGGTCTCGCGGCTGGCTGAGAAAGTGGCGATCATTGTCCTGGTCCCTTTTCTTGTCCCGGACCCCCAACGGGTCCATGGCCCAATCAATGCAGGGACCGTGCCAAATTCAATTTATCGTGTAATTTCAGATGCGGCCTGGAAAGCGGCGGGCATATTGGCGGGAAATCCAACCTCGGATTGGGAAAATTTCCCAAGCGCGGCTCAGCTCGACGTGGAATCGCCGCCGTCGGGGTGGAGCACCTGGCCGGTCATGTAGCTCGAATCCTCGCAAGCGAGGAACAGGAAGGAGGGCGCGACCTCGTTGGGCTGGCCGGGGCGGCCCATCGGCGTGTCCTTGCCGAAGTCCCTCATGTCTTCCGGCTTCTGTCCGCCGAACGGGTTCAGCGGGGTCCAGATCGGTCCCGGAGCCACGCCGTTGACGCGGATTTCGTCCTTGGCGAGGTTCTTTGCGAGCGACCGGGTGAACGCGGTGATCGCGCCCTTGGTCGCGCTGTAGTCGAGAAGCTGGGCCGAGCCCTTGTACATCGTCACCGACGTGCAATTGATGACCGCCGACCCCTTTTTGAGGTGCGGCCGCGCCGCCTGGGTCATGAAGAACATTCCGAAGATGTTGGTCTGGAAGGTGCGCTTGAGCTGATCCTCGGTGATGTCGGTGATGTCCTCGTCGGGGTGCTGCTCGCCGGCATTGTTGACCAGTATGTCGAGCCCTCCGAGCTCGTCGACCGTCCGGCGGACGGCCTGATCGCAAAAGTCCTTGCTCCCGATGTCGCCGGCAATCGTTATCGCGCGTCGGCCTTCGCCTTCGACGATCTCCTTCGTCTTCCTGGCGTCTTCGTGCTCGCACAGATACAGGATGGCGACGTCGGCGCCTTCGCGGGCATAAAGCGCGGCGACCGCACGACCGATCCCGCTGTCGGCGCCGGTGATCAGCGCGACCTTGCCCTTCAGCCGGCCGGAACCGGGATAACGCGGTTCCCAGTCGGGCTTTGGCTCGAGCTTCGCTTCGCTTCCGGGAAGCCGGTCCTCGTGGATCATCGGCTCCATGACATCGGACATATCAGCCTCTCCGGGCCTCACCCGAGGCCGCGGCTTTGCCGTCGCTTTCCGCTGCGCGCGCCGTTCCCGGGCGGCATTCGGCGAACAGGCTCGGGAAATCGAAGTCGCTGTTGGCCAAGAGCGCGGCCGGGGCCGCGGCCGCGCAGACCGCTTCGCTCTCATAGCGAGTCGGGACGGTCATGACGGGCGTGCAATTCACCGATCCGTCGGCGCAGCCAAGGATTGCAATGACGAAATAACCCGGTCCCATCGGCCCCGCCTTCAAAAATCGATTACCTCAATCGACAACCGCTCAAAAAACGCACGGTTCCAAATGTTTCGTCGAACGCGTTTGCCGCTGGCCACGGCCGCCCTTACCTAGGAAGCGATGGCGGAAGCGGAGCAGGCAAGGACGATCGAGCGGGGCAGCTTCGCTCCGCTGTTGCGGTTCCTGCCGATGCTCTGGCCGAACGGCCAAACCGAGCTCAAGGCGCGGGTGATCGCCGCCGTCATACTGGTTCTCGCGGGCAAGGCGGCGGTCCTCGTCATGCCCTTCGCTTACAAGGCCGTGATCGACCGGATGACGGGACCGCCGGCCGCCTGGTCGGTCGTAGCGGCGCTGGTGCTTGCTTATGCAGGCGCCCGCTTCGCGGGCGTGCTTGCCGACAATCTGCGCAACGCGGTGTTCGAAAAGGTCGGGCAGGACGCCGCCCGGCGGCTAGCGGGCCAGGTGTTCCGCCACATCCATTCGCTGTCGCTTCGATTCCATCTGGAACGCCGCACCGGATCGCTGACCAAGATCGTCGAGCGCGGCACCAAGAGCATCGACATGATGCTCTATTTCCTTCTGTTCAACGTCGGCCCGACGCTGATCGAGCTGGCGGCGATCTGCGTCATCTTCTTCATCAAGTTCGGCCCGGGGCTGGTGGCGGCGACGCTGGCGATCGTCGCGATCTACATCGCCTTCACCCGCAAGGTGACCGACTGGCGGGCCAAGCTCCAGCGCGAGATGAACGAGGTCGACAATCGGGCGATCGGGCGGGCGGTCGATTCGCTGCTCAACTACGAAACCGTCAAATATTTCGGCGCCGAGGAGCGCGAGGCGCGCCGCTACGACGAGGCCGTCGGCCAGTTCGCCAGGGCGACGGTGCGCAACGAGGTCTCGCTCGCATGGCTCAACATCGGCCAGTCGCTGATAACCAACGCGATGATGGCGGGCGCAATGGCCTATACGGTCTGGGGCTGGAGCCAGGGCCGGTTCACGCCCGGCGACGTGGTGCTGGTGAACTCGCTTCTGATGCAGCTGTTCCGCCCGCTGGACATGCTCGGCTGGGTGTACCGGACTATTCGCCAGGGCCTGATCGACATGGAGGCGATGTTCGGTCTTCTCGATACGGCGCGGGAAATCACCGACGCGCCGGGCGCGAAACCGCTCGTCGTCGGCGGCGGCGACGTACGCTTCGAAAATGTCCATTTCGGCTATGAAGCGGGGCGCGAGATTTTGAGCGGCCTCAGCTTCGAAGCGCCTCCGGGAACGCGGCTCGCGATCGTCGGGCCTTCGGGGGCCGGCAAGTCGACAATCGCCCGGCTTCTCTATCGATTCTACGATCCGACCGCGGGCCGCGTCCTGATCGACGGCCAGGATATCGCGACGGTAACCCAGGCCAGCCTTCGCGAGTCGATCGGGATCGTCCCGCAGGACACGGTGCTGTTCAACGACACCATCGGCTATAACATCGGCTACGCCGCCGACGAGACCAGCCAATCCGAGATCGAGGAGGCCGCGCGCGGAGCGGCGATCGACCGTTTCATCGCCGTCCTGCCCGACAAATACAGCTCCATGGTCGGCGAGCGCGGGCTCAAGCTGTCCGGAGGTGAGAAACAACGAGTCGCGATCGCCCGGACGCTCCTCAAGAACCCGCCGATCCTGATCCTCGACGAGGCGACCAGCGCGCTCGACAGCAAGACCGAGGAAGCCATCCTTTCGACGCTCGACCGGCTGGCGCGAAACCGGACGACGATTACAATTGCGCACCGGCTTTCGACGGTGGTCAATTCCGACGTCATCATGGTGCTCGACGAGGGCCGGGTCGCCGAGCGCGGGACTCACGCCGAGCTCCTCGAGCAGGGCGGCCTTTACGCCGAGCTGTGGATGCGCCAGGCTGCCGAACGCTCGGTCGAGGAGGCGGCGCAGGCAGCTGAATGACGGGCGATCCCAAGGCAATTCTAAAGCAAGTGTTCGGTTTCGATGCGTTCCGCGGCGTGCAGCTGCGGGTCGTCGACCGGGTGATGGCTGGCGAGCACACGCTGGCGGTGATGCCGACAGGCGCGGGCAAGTCGCTTTGCTATCAGCTGCCGGCCCTGTCGCGCGAAGGGACGGCGCTGGTGATCTCGCCGCTGATTGCGCTGATGCACGACCAAATCCGCTCGGCCGAGGCGCTCGGCATCCGCGCGGCATCGCTGACATCGGCAGACAGCGACCGTGAGCGGACGATCGAGCGCCTTCGCGAAGGCGAGCTCGACCTTCTCTACGTTGCTCCCGAGCGGGCCACGACTCCGGGCTTTCGCCGGATGATCGAACGGATGCGGCTGGCGCTGATCGCGATCGACGAGGCGCATTGCGTGAGCGAATGGGGCCATGACTTCCGGCCGGACTACCGGTTGCTGCTTCCGCTTCTCGATGCCCATCCCGACATCCCGCGTCTGGCCCTGACCGCGACCGCCGACGAGCGCACCCGCGCGGACATCCTCGCGCAGCTGGGAATTTCGCGGGACGGGCTGATCCTCGCAGGCTTCGACCGGCCCAATATCCGTTACCACGTGGTGCATCGCGAGCGCGCTTCCAAGCAGATCGGCCGGCTGATGGCTGCACAGCCGGGGCCCGGAATCGTCTATCTGCCGAGCCGGAACGCAACCGAGAAGCTGGCCGCGCAGCTCGACGATTCGGCCCGGCGCGTGCTGCCTTATCATGCCGGGCTCGAGCCGCAGGTGCGAAAGCGCAACCAGGCGGCCTTCGTCGAGTCCGAAGACACGGTCATGGCCGCGACCGTCGCCTTCGGAATGGGCATCGACAAGCCCGACGTGCGCTTCGTGGCCCATGCCGGAATCCCCAAGTCGATCGAAGCCTTCTACCAGGAGACCGGCCGCGCCGGCCGCGACGGCGAGCCCGCCGAGGCCTGGCTGTTCTGGGGACAGGAAGATTTCTCCCGCGCCCGTCGGCGGATCGAAACCGAGGTCGAGCCCGACCGCCGGCCGCAGGAGCGCGAGCGGCTCAACGCGCTCGCCGCGTTCGTTGAGGCGCCGAGCTGCCGCCGGGCGATCCTGCTTAGACATTTCGGCGAGGATCCGCCCGAGCGATGCGGCAATTGCGACAATTGTCTGGAGCCGCCCCGGACGATCGACGCCACCGAGGTCGCCCGCAAGCTGCTTAGCGCGGCCTTCCGGACCGAGATGCGCTTCGGGGTCGCCCATCTCGCATCGGTTCTGGGCGGCGACGACAATGAGAAGGTCCGCCAGTTCGGCCATCACAAGCTGTCGGTGTTCGGGATCATGGATTCCGACGAACTTGCCCTGGTTCGCCCCGTGGCCCGCTCGCTGATGGCCCGCGATGCCTTGCGCGCCGACGATTACGGGGGGCTGAGCTTCGGCCCGGGCGCGAAGCCGATCCTCAAGGGTGACGAGACGCTCGCCATCGCCGTTCCTCCAGCCCGCAAGCGTGGCTCGCGCCGGCGAAGGGAGGAAGGTCCAGCCGATCCGATGTTCGACGCGCTTCGAGCCAGGCGCCGGGAGCTTGCCGCCGAGGCCGGCGTGCCCGCCTATGTCATCTTCCACGATTCGACGCTTCGCGGAATTGCGGAGGCGCGACCGTCGAGCCTTTCCGACCTCGCGCGGATCGAAGGCGTGGGCGAAGCCAAGCTGAAGCGCTATGGTGACGCGATGCTCGCGGCGGTCGCGGCATTTGAGGAGTCCAGCGCATGATCCGCCGGCTCGACGACAAGACCCTGGTCAGCGGCCAGATCCAGCCCGGCGACGTGGCCGCACTGAAGGACGAAGGCGTCACGATGATCGTCAACAACCGCCCCGACGGCGAAGACGAGGCGCAACCGCTGGCGGCGGACATAGAAGCCGCGGCGGGGGAAGCGGGGATCTCATATCGCTACGTGCCCATCTATCGCGGAATCGGTCCGTCGGACGTCGAGTGCATGCAGGAAGCGATCGAGGCCGCGAACGGCAAAATGCTCGCCTTCTGCCGGTCCGGCAATCGCTCGACACTCGCCTGGGCGGTCGCCCGGCGAGGGCAGGGCGCGAGCGTCGAAGAGCTGGAAGCGGCCGCTGGCGGCGCCGGCATCGACCTGTCGCCGGTCGCGCACTTACTCTAGGGCTGGTACTCGCCGAGAAGCTCTCGGGCATCGGGCAGGTCTTCGTCGAGTACCATCACGCGAACCCCGACCAGAGCGCCTTCGGAATAGCCGAAGCTTTGCGTATCGAAGACCACTGCCTCGACGCCGTTGCTCAGAAGGAATAGCCGGAAGAGTTCGGCCTGATAGGCCCAGTTGAACCGCGCCGCCTCGACCAGGCCGCTCACCAGGGGACGACGTCGCCGGCGGCGATCTCGTCGGCGCGCGGCGCCCGCCCGAGCATTTCGTTGCGGTGCGGAAAACGGCCGAAGCGGGCGATCAGGTCTCGATGCTTCCTTGCGAAGCCGAGCAAATAGTCGTCGCCGAGTTTGGTGAAGAGCAGGACAGCGCGGTTCTGGTCGTCGATGTCCTCGCTGTGCTGGAAGGGCATGTAGAGGAACTGCCGTTCGCGCTTGTCGAGCTTGTCGTCGAGATTCATGTCGACGGCCGCCCTGGCGATCGCCAGCGCCAGCGGGTCGGTTGAGAATTGATCGGCGTGGCCGCGGAACATGTTGCGCGGAAACTGGTCGAACAGGATCACCGCCGCGAGCGCGGTGAGCGGGTCGTCGAGAAAGCAGTCGGCGGGGAGGCGTCGCTTGTCCTTCCACAGCTCATGAAATCGGTCGCGGATTTCCCGATCGAGCTCGGGCGGGCCGCGCCACCAGCATTTGGGGTCCAGTCCGAACCAATAATCGAGGACGTCGGAACGCCAGTCGTCCGCCATCTCAGGCAGCCGTTCCGCCAACCGTCAGCCCGTCGATCAGCATGGTCGGCTGGCCGACTCCGGCCGGGACCGACTGGCCGCCCTTGCCGCAAACGCCGATCCCCTCGTCGAGCGCGAAGTCATTGCCGATGCCCTTGATCCGGGTCAGCACCGTCGGCCCGTCGCCGATCAGCGTGGCGCCCTTGACCGGTTCGGCGATCCTGCCGTCGCGGATTCGATAGGCCTCGGTGCAGCCGAACACGAATTTTCCATTGGTGATGTCGACCTGTCCGCCGCCGAAGCTCTTGGCGAAAATGCCGTCCCTGACCCTGCTGACCAGCTCGGCCGGATCGTCCTTGCCGCCGAGCATGAAGGTGTTGGTCATTCGCGGCATCGGCGCGTGGGCGAAGCTCTCGCGCCGCCCGCTGCCCGTGGGTTCCATGCCCATCAGCCGCGCGTTCAACCGGTCCTGCAGATAGCCTGTGAGGATTCCGTCCTCGATCAGGACGTTGCGCCGGGTCGGAGTCCCTTCGTCGTCAATGGTGAGCGAACCGCGCCTCTGTTCGATAGCGCCGTCGTCGATCACCGTCACTCCGGGGGCGCCGACGCGCTCGCCGCGCCGTCCGCTGAACGCAGACGTGCCCTTGCGGTTGAAATCGCCTTCCAGACCGTGACCGACAGCTTCGTGCAGTAGGACCCCGCACCAGCCCGGACCGAGCACGACCGGCATTTCGCCTGCGGGAGCGGCGACCGAGCCTAGATTGGTCAGCGCCTGGCCGAGCGCCTCGTCGATTGCCCGGTTCCAGGTCGCGGGCTCGAACAACGGTCCGTAGAGATGGCGCCCGCCCATTCCGAACTGGCCGGTCTCGCGCCGCCCGTTTTCCTGCGCGACGATCTGTATTCCGAAGCGGACCAGAGGGCGCACGTCGGATGCGACGAAGCCGTCGGCACGGATGATTTCGATGACCCGCCAGCTCGCCGACAGCGACACCGCGACCTGGGCCACGCGCGGGTCGCGGGCGCGAGCGGCGGCGTCGATCCGCTGGCACAAAGCGACCTTGTCGGCGAACGGCACTTCGGTGAGCGGGTTGTCGGCGCCGTACATCGACTGGTTGGTCCTTACCGGAGGCGCGGCAGGCGCGCTCCTGGCGGGATCGAGAAGCCGGAGGGTCGCGGCGGTCCGGTCGATCGCTTCGGCGCTGATCTCGTTGGCGTGGGAAAAAGCGGTTGTCTCGCCGGTCACTCCGCGAAGGCCGAAGCCCGACGCGCTATCGTAGCTCGCGGTCTTCAGCCGCCCGTCGTCGAATCCGAACGCCTCGCTCGCGCAATATTCGAGGAACAGCTCGCCGTCGTCGCACGAGCCCAGATGCCGCGCCGCAAGCGCGCGGGCGTCGTCCGGGTCGAGCGAGCGATAAAGGAATTGCCGCGGGTTCAAGGGGCGCTGTCCGCCGGTCCCCCCTGAAGAACGAAGCGCCGGTCGCAATAACCGCATTCGACCCAGCCCAGCGCCGGGTCCATCCGAAGATAGACTCGCGGGTGCCCGAGCTCCGGCGAAACCGCGCCCGAGCCGTCGCAGGCGACCTGGACGGTCGACACCTTGAAGATTTCAGGGGGCGGCAATGGCGCTGTCATCGCCACGGCACTTAAGGTCGCCAGCGGGCCGCGACAAGCGGCAGGTGGCGCTTATTGATAGACGGCCGTCAGCGTGAAATCGGCGCTGTAATCGCCCTCCGGCTGGTTGGCGGCGACCTGGATCGACCCGCCGACGCCAACGTAGAAAGCGTGTGTCGGATCGATGGTGCGGATCGGGAAACCATCCATGGTGAGGCCGAGGAGCGGAATCGTGTCGCCCGCGGTGCTGGTGAGCTGCGCAGGCGGAATCAGCACCAGGATCACCTGCTGGCTGGGCGAACCGGCGCCGGCGAAATAAGCGCGGTTGCCGACCTCGCTCGGAACGCCGGTCACTCCGCCGGCGAAGGTCCGGGCGCCGGTCGCGGCGTTGATCGTGACCGCGCCGGACACCGCCGAGGGAACAACCGAGCCGAAGTCGAGGTCCTGGATCTTGGTCAGTGTCAGCGGAATCAGCAGCAGCGCATGGCCTTGTGCCTGGGTCGGCGGAGTGACCGCTGACGCGGGCGACGCGCCGAGCGCAGCAGCGGCCATGCCGGCCGCAAGGACCAGAGACTTGATACGCACCGAACGTCCCCTTCGCGGAATTTGCGTTTGCGCGATTATGCACGCGCCGCGTCACCATCGATTGAAGGGGAAGGGTTTCCGCGGGGTTAACCTGGCGGCGAAACAATGTTGGTTTCGATTCAGGGATATTGGGCGGTGACGGTGAAATCGCCTTCATAATCGCCGTCGACCGGGTTGGCCGGGATGGTCAGCATTCCGCCGACGCGGAATTCGAACGTCGGACTTCCCGCCATCGCCCGCTTGCTCGGCCCGTCGAGGGTGAAGTCGGAGAGCATGATGGTCTCGGTGCCGCCGACCCTGGTCAAGGCGACCGGGTTTTTCGGAAGCCGGATGATGACGACCGCGCTTCCCGACGCGGCACCCCGGAACCGCGCAGCATGCGGCGTTCCGGAGACGGCGGTCACTCCCCCGCTGGTCGCCATACTGTTCGAGATCGGGTCGATCACCGCGGTTCCGGGAGCAGTGACCGTCACGGCGCCGAACTCCATGTCCTCCAGCTTCTGCAAGGTCAGCGCCTGGAGAAGGTCGACGCTCGCGCTGGCGTCGAGCGGCGGAGTGACGGCGAGCAGCGGCTCGGGAGCGCCGGCGATCAGCGCGGCCGCGGCCAGAGTAAAAGGAAAAATACGGCCGGACATCGGCGCGAGCGATTAACTGGTTAACCTCAAGACGACGCTGCCGGTTAGGGTTAAAGCCGTCTTTACCAGCCGCTTCTTCCGTCACGGCTAGGCGGCGGCTATGCGCGAGGTAATGGCCGCCTCCGACCCCGCAATCCGGATTGAATCGCTGACCAAGGTCTATGCGGGCGGAAAGCTTGCGCTCGACGATGTCAGCTTCGTCGTGCCGAGCGGGCAGATATTCGGTCTTCTCGGCCCAAACGGAGCCGGCAAGTCGACTCTGATCAACATCCTCGCGGGCCTGGTGGTCAAGACCGGCGGCAAGGCCGTCATCTGGGGCTTCGACATCGACGAGCATCCGCGCAACGCGAAGCGGTCGATCGGGGTCGTCCCGCAGGAAATCATCTTCGACCCTTTCTTCACGCCCCATGAAACCCTGGAAATACAGGCCGGGTTGTACGGGATTCCACCGAAGAGGCGGCAGAGCGACGCCTTGCTCGCGGCGATGCATCTCACCGACAAGGCGAATGCCTATTCGCGAACCCTCTCGGGCGGCATGAAGCGGCGGCTTCTGGTCGCCAAGGCGATGGTCCATTCGCCGCCGATCCTGGTCCTCGACGAGCCCACCGCGGGAGTCGACGTCGAGCTTCGCCGCCAGCTGTGGGACTATGTGCGCTCGCTCAACCGGCAGGGCGTGACCGTGGTCCTGACGACCCACTATCTCGAAGAGGCCGAGGAGCTTTGCGACCGGATCGCGATCATCAATCACGGCCAGGTGATCGCCAACGAGCCGACCCGCGAGCTGGTCGCCAAGGCGCAGGAGAAGGCGGTGGTGGTCACATTCGACAGCGACATCGCGCAAGTGCCCGACAATCGCTGCTTCGAGAATATCGCTTTGGTCGATGAGCGGACTTTGGAGATCACTTACCGGAAGGACCGGGTGAACGCCGGCCAGGTGCTGGCGGCCCTCGCCGACCAGGGCCTCGCAATCGTCGACGTTTCGACCCGCGATCCCGACCTCGAGGATGTGTTTCTGAGCCTCGTGGCGGAAGGATGAGCGGGCAGTACGACGTCCTTGTCGTCGGCTCCGGGGCGGCGGGGCTGACTGCGGCGCTGAACCTCGCGCCCACGCGCAAGGTGGCGGTCATCGCCAAGGGCGCGATCGCGGAAGGCGCCACCAACTGGGCGCAGGGCGGGATCGCCGCCGTCCTGGAAGAAGGCGACACGTTCGAAGCGCACGTCAACGACACGATGATCGCGGGCGCGGGCCTCAACGACCGGGCGGTGGTCGAGCATGTCGTCAGCCGGGCTCCGGCGGCGATCGCCCGGCTGATGGAGCTCGGCGTCCCTTTCGCGACCGATGGCGAAGCGCTTCATTTGACCCGCGAGGGCGGGCACAGCCACCGCCGGATCGTCCATGTCGCCGACGCCACCGGCCGCGCGGTTCAGCAGGCGCTCGAGACGGCGGCCGCGAAGCAGCCGAACATCACCCTTATTCCCGACATGGTCGCGGTCGACCTGGTCACGGGCCGCCATGCGACCGACTTCTCGACCAGCGGCCAGGTCCACGGGCTCTACGCATACAACCGCAAGACGAAACGGGTTGAGACACTGACGGCGCGGGCGACCATCCTTGCGAGCGGCGGCGCCGGGCGCGCCTATCTCTTCTCGACCGCGCCGCGCGGGGCGACCGGCGACGGGATCGCGATGGCGTGGCGGGCGGGATGCCGCGTGTCGAACATGGAATTCATGCAATTCCACCCGACCTGCCTCTACAATCTCGAGGTCAAGAATTTCCTGATTACCGAGGCAGTGCGCGGCGAAGGCGGGCTTTTGCTCAATCCCAAAACGCGGCACCGGTTCATGCCCGATTATGACGAGCGCGCCGAGCTTGCGCCGCGCGACATTGTCGCCCGGGCAATCGACAGCGAGATCAAGCGCGACGGACTCGATTATGTCTGGCTCGACATCAGCCACCGCGATGCGAATTTCGTGACCGGCCACTTCCCGACCATCCACGAAAAGCTGCTCCGCCTCGGCATCGACATGACCAGGGAGCCGATCCCCGTGGTTCCGGCGCAGCATTACACGTGCGGCGGGGTTCTGGTTGACATCAACGGCCGCACCGACGCGCCGGGCCTTTACGCGGCGGGCGAGGTCACCCAGTCGGGACTCCACGGCGCCAACCGCCTCGCGTCCAACAGCCTGCTGGAATGCCTGGTCTTCGGCGAAGCGGCCGCGAAGGACATCGCCGGGCGATGGGGCGAGCTCGCCGAACCGCCCTCGGTGCGCGCCTGGGACGAAAGCCGGGTGACCGACAGCGACGAGGAGGTGGTGATCGCCCAGACCTGGGGCGAAATCCGCCGCTTCATGTGGAATTATGTCGGGATCGTCCGAACCACAAAGCGGCTCGAGCGCGCCAAGCACCGGATCGACCTGCTCCGCCGGGAGGTCGCCGATTATTACAAGCATTTCCGGGTGACTCCCGACCTGATCGAGCTCCGCAACCTGGTCGAGGTCGCCGACCTCATCATCCGCTCGGCGCTCAGCCGCCACGAAAGCCGCGGGTTGCACTTCACGCTCGATTATCCGGATATGCTAAGCGAAGCGAAGGACACGGTGCTGGTGCCGTAACCCGGTGCTTCGCTATCGCGCGCGTGGTATGAAGCCGGCGGAGGTGCCCGCAATGAATGCGCTTCTTTTCGCCTCGGCGGTCGCTCTTGCAGCCGCTGCGCCCACACCCGAACACAGCCATCACGCTCCAAAACTTGGAAGTCTGACGTTCGACACGACCTGTACCGCGGAGGGGGACGTGCTGTTCGAACAGGGCCTCGGCTGGCTTCACTCGTTCGAATATGAGCAGTCGGCGCGAATCTTTGCTCAGGCCGCCGCCGCTGATCCGCGGTGCGCGATTGCCGAATGGGGCATCGCAATGAGTAATTATCACCCGCTCTGGGCGCCGCCGACGGCTGCGGAGGTAGATACGGCGCGCAAGGCAATTGCCCGCGCGCAAGCGATCGGCGCGGGTAGCCAGCGCGAGAAAGACTATGTTGCCGCGATCGATACTTTCTTTCGCGACTCCGAGCGTCGCGACCACAAGACGCGGACACTCGAATACACCTCGGCGATGAAAGAACTATCGAAGCGATACCCCGACGATCGCGAGGCAGCGGTGTTTTACGCTCTCGCGCTGATCGCCGCGGGGACGATGGACAATGATCCGGAATTCGCCAAGGAACGGCGGGCCGGCGCAATCCTCAACGAAGTGCTGCAGGCCAACGGCGATCATCCCGGCGTAGCGCATTATCTTATCCATAGCTTCGATTATCCGGCGCTCGCCGACCTCGCGCTTCCGGCCGCGCGGCGCTACGCGAGCCTCGCCCCGGACTCGCCGCATGCTCAGCACATGCCTTCGCACATCTTCGTCCGGCTGGGACTTTGGGACGAGGCGATCAAGTCGAACCTGGCGTCCGAAGCTGCTGCCCGAAACTATGCCACGGCGCATGGCCTCGCCGATTCATCGAGCGAACGGCTGCACGCCATGGACTATCTCGCTTACTGCTATCTTCAGACCGGCCGCGATGCCGATGCGGAGCAAGTGCTCGCAAACCTCAACGCAATTCAGCGCGCCGATCCGCCGGTCTTCTCCGTTGCCTATGCGGCAACGGCGATTCCCGCACGCCTGCTTCTGGAACGGCGGATGTGGAAGCAGGCGGCTTCGCTCGGTCTCAAGGACAATGTCCGAAACCTTGCCCCGCTCGAAAACTATCAATGGGGCGAAGCGCACGTCCATTTCGCGCGCGCCGTCGGTGCGTCGCGAAGCGGGGATGGCGCCGCTGCGCGGGACGAAGTTGGAAAGCTCAAGGCGATCGAGCAGGCACTGGTCGTCCCGGCGGGAACCTACGACTGGCGCAGGCAGGTGAATATCGAGCGGCGGATTGCCGAGGGATGGCTCGCGCTTGCAGAGGGCCGCGAAGCCGACGCGGAGCAAATCCTTCGTGATGCCGCCACGCTCGACGATTCGACCGAGAAGCATCCTGTCACTCCCGGCGCCATCCTCCCAGCGCGCGAGCAACTCGCCGAGCTCTTGATCGAGCTCGGCCGTCCGACGGAAGCCATCGCCGAATATCAGGCGTCGCTGACGCGGGCGCCGAAGCGGCTCGCAGCGCTCTACGGAACGGCGCGCGCCGCACGGCTCGCCGGCGACGATGCCACGGCACGGCGCTACTTCTTGGAACTTGCGGAAGTGACCCGCGACGGCAGCGCGGACCGTGCCGAAATCAGGGACGCGCGGGCAGCCGCGGCACAGACTGCGAGGCGTTAGAGAAACTACTCGCGGCGGGCAAAGGCTCTGCTAAACCCGGCCTCTCATGCCTGAGCAGAACCACCTCTATCTCGTCGACGGGTCGAGCTATATCTTTCGCGCCTATCACCGGCTGCCGCCGCTTACCAACCGGCACGGCCAGCCGGCAGGTGCGGTCTACGGCTATACGACCATGTTGTGGAAGCTCGCCGACGGGCTGAACAAGGCCGACGGTCCCACTCATATGGCGGTCATCCTCGATGCTTCGGAGCATACGTTCCGGAACGAGATGTACGACCAGTACAAGGCACACCGGCCGCCGCCGCCCGAAGATCTGGTCCCGCAATTCCCGCTGATCCGCGACGCGACGCGTGCCTTTTCGATTCCCTGCATCGAGGAATCGGGGCTGGAGGCGGATGACATCATCGCCTGCTACGTCCACGAGGCGAAGCGCGCCGGGTGGAAGGTGACCATCGTCAGCTCCGACAAGGATCTGATGCAATTGGTCGAGGACGGCGCGGTCGATATGCTCGACACGATGAACGACCGGCGGATCGACAGCGCCTACGTCCGCGAGAAGTTCGGCGTCGGGCCGAACGAGCTCGGCGACGTGCTGGCGCTGATGGGCGACAAGGTCGACAATGTGCCCGGAGTGCCCGGCATCGGGCCGAAGACCGCGTCGCAGCTGATCGCCGATTTCGGGTCGCTGGAGGCGGTTCTGGCGGGTGCGGAGACCATCACCAAACCCAAGCTCAAGCAGTCGCTGATCGACCATGCCGACAATGCGCGGCTTTCCCGAAAGCTGGTCGAGCTGGTGTGCGATGCGGCGCTTCCGCAGCCGATCGAGGAGCTGGCGTTGAAGGGTATCCCGCCCGGGCCGCTTCAGGCTTTCCTCGAAGAAATGGGGTTCAAGTCGCTTTTGACCCGTCTGGCCGGCGGCGGCAGTCCGACCTCGGGCCGAAGCAGCAGCGGCGGCGGGATAAACCTCACCGCCGCGACGATCGCCTCGACTCCCGCCCATCCCGCGGAGCCGGAAACGATTAAGGTCGACCGCTCGCTCTACGAGACGGTCACGGACGAGGAATCGCTCGACCGCTGGATTGCCGAGGCGCGCGCTCTAGGCCGCGTCGCGATCGACACCGAGACCGACTGCATCGACTGCGTGATCGCGAGGCTCGCTGGCATCAGCCTCGCGACCGATCCCAACCGCGCCTGCTACATCCCGGTCGGGCACAGCGGCGCCGATCTTTATTCTGATGCGCCCAACCAGCTGCCGATGGCGGTGGTGCTGGAAAAACTGAAGCCGCTTCTGGAAGACCCCGCGATCCTCAAGATCGGGCATAATTTCAAATATGACTGGGTGATGTTCGACAAGGCCGGGATCGAGGTCGCGCCGGTCGACGACACGATGATCCTGAGCTTCGACCTCGACGCCGGCCTTCACGGCCACGGCCTCGACGAGCTGGCGAAGCTTCACTTCGAGCACGAATGCATTCCGTTCAAGGCCGTGTGCGGAACCGGCAAAAGCCAGATCACCTTCGACAAGGTGCCGCTCGACAGGGCGACCGAATATGCCGCCGAGGACGCGGACATCACGCTCCGGCTCTGGCTTCGGCTGAAGCCGAGGATCGCGCGGGACAATGTCGCGCGGGTCTATGAGCGGGTCGACAAGCCGCTGGTCGCAGTGATCGGGAGGATGGAACGGCGCGGGGTCAAGGTCGACCGCGACTATCTGGCCAGGCTCAGCCGCGAGTTCGCCGACGAGATCGCCAGGCTCGAAGAGCGGATCTACGAGGCCGCGTGCGGCCCGTTCACCATCGGCTCCCCGCAGCAGCTCGGCCAGGTGCTCTACGAAAGGCTCGGCCTCAAAGGCGGGCGGAAGGGCAAGAGCGGCCAATATTCGACCGACGTCAACGAGCTCGAGCGGCTTGCGGGCGAGGGCGTCGAATGCGCCCGGCTCGTGCTCGACTGGCGGCAACTGAGCAAGCTCAAGAGCACCTACACCGACGCCCTGCAGGCGCAGATCAACCCCGAGACCGGGCGGGTCCACACCAGTTTCAGCCTTGCCGGAGCGCAGACCGGCCGGCTGGCGTCGAACGACCCCAACTTGCAGAACATCCCCATCCGTACCGAGATCGGCCGCAAGATCCGCGACGCCTTCGTCGCCGAGCCGGGCAATGTGCTGATGAGCGCCGACTATAGCCAGATCGAGTTGCGGCTGGCCGCGCACATGGCCGACGTGCCGCAGTTGAAGGCCGCCTTTCGCGAGCAGGCCGACATCCACAGCATGACCGCGCAGGAGCTGTTCGGTTCGGCCGAGCGCGACAAGCGCGACACCGCCAAAATGGTCAATTTCGCGATCCTCTACGGAGTTTCGTCGTGGGGTCTTGCAGGCCGGCTCGGGATTCCGAAGGATGAAGGCAAGGCGATCATCGACCGCTATTTCGAGCGTTTCCCTGGCATCAGAACCTACATCGAGCAGACGCTTCAATTCGCGCGCGAGCACGGGTTTACACGCACCCTGTTCGGCCGAAAGACCCACTTCCCCAACATCCGCGCGGGCAATCCGTCGCTTCGCGGCGGCGCCGAGCGTGCGGCGATCAACGCGCCGATCCAGGGCACCAGCGCCGATCTCATCAAACGGGCGATGGCGCGGATGGATGGTGTGCTTGCCGACGCCGGCCTGGAAGGCGTGAAGATGCTCCTCCAGGTGCACGACGAACTGGTGTTCGAAGTGCCGGAAGGGCGCGAGGAAGAGGCCGCGGCGGTCATCCGCGAGGTCATGTCGAAAGCCGCCGAGCCATCGATGACCCTCGACGTTCCCCTCGACGTCGAGGTCGGCTGGGGCGAGCATTGGGGCGCGGCGCATTGAGCAAATTGCCCTCACCCCGGCCCTCGCCCGCGGGCGGGAGAGGGGGAGGGACAACCGCGCCCACCGCCGACCTGGCCGCGCTTGCACGCGGCGGACGGATCAACTTTTTCGGTTTCTGCCTCCGGCTTGCGGCTCGGCTGCCGTTCCTGTTCATCGCCGGGAGGCTGTACGGCGCCGCCGCGCTGGGCCGGTTCGCTTATGCGGTTCTGATCGTCGAATTCGCCGCGCAGCTTGCAACTCTGGGCCTCAAGCGGGGACTGGCGCAGCAGCTGGCGCATACCGAAAAGCCGCACGCCTGCATCGCCTGGGACGCGCTGATCGTCGCCGCTTTGGGTTCGATCCTCGCGATGGCGATCCTGATGATTTTTCCGCAGGCGATGTTCCCCAACAGCCAGATCACCGGGCTCGAATGGCTGCTTCCGATCACCATCATCGCCCTCGCCTGGTCGGACATCACGCTCGCCGCGCTCGCCTATCGCAATGACGTCACCTCCACCGTCCGCGCGAGGGCGGTGGTCGAACCGGTGATCATCAGCGCGGCCGCCTTGGGATGGTCCTTCATCTCGACCCGCGACGGTCTGATCATCGCTTACGTCCTGTCGATGGTCGGCGCCCTGGTCGCCTCTCTGATCCCCTTCCTGAAGAGTTACGGAATTCCGCACGAATGGCGGCCCGAGCCCGTCGGTCTGTGGCTGATGGCGCGCCGGAACATTCCGGTGGCCGCCGCGGACGCCGTCGAATGGGGCTCGCGGCGGATCGACATCGCCGTGCTCGGACTGTTCTTCGAGCCGCGGGTCGTCGGAATCTATTATGTCGCGCAGAACGTCGCCTCGCTCCCGTCCAAGCTCAAGACCAGCTTCGATCCGATCCTCGGGCCGGTCATCGCCCGCAACCTGAAGGACGGCGACAAGGCGGCGGTCGCCAAGCAGGTGCGCCAGGTCGGCTTCTGGGTAATCGGCGCCCAGCTCGGGGTCGCGCTCGCGCTCGGCATTCCGGGCGAGGCTGTGATGGGGCTGGTCGGCCCCGCCTTCGTGTCGGGGACGGCGGCGCTCGGCTTCCTTCTCGCGGCCGAAGTGGTGGCGGCGATGGCGGCGGTAAGCGAGGCGGCCCTGATCTACGTCGCCCGCCACCGCAACATGCTTCTCAGCCTGGCGATGATTGCGCTCGAGGCAGGATTGGCCGTTGCGCTGATCCTGCTGATGCGCCGTCTCGACCTTCCGGTCATGTGGCAGGCGACCGGGCCCGCCATCGCCCTGACCCTCGCGCTCGGCTTCGCGGCGATCGCCAAGTCGCGCCTGCTTTGCGTTATCCTCGGCGGAAGGGTGAACGGGTGGCGCTGGCCGCTGGTCTGGGCCGCCGCGGCGGGTACGGTAGCGGGCTACGTCGCGACCTTGCTCCCGGAATGGCTCGAGCTTCTGGTCGGAATCCCAGCGATCCTCGCCGCGTTCGGGGCAATCCTGTGGACCAAGGGATTCGGGCCGCAGGACCGCGAACTGTTCCGGATGAAGAAAGAGGATATCGAAGAGCTCGGCGTCCCCCCGCCAGGAACGACCGAGGACCCTGCCCGCTGATCAGTGCCGAAAGTGGCGCATGCCGGTAAACAGCATGGCAAGGCCGGCCTCGTCGGCGGCGGCGATGACTTCCTCGTCGCGGATCGAGCCGCCGGGCTGGATCACGGCCGTCGCGCCGGCTTCCGCGGCTGACAGCAGGCCATCGGCGAAGGGAAAGAAAGCGTCCGAAGCGACTGCCGAGCCTGTTGTGCGCGGCTCGGCCCAGCCGTTGGCCTCGGCCGCCTCGCGAGCGCGAATGGCGGCGATCCTCGCGCTGTCGCGCCGGTTCATCTGCCCGGCGCCGATGCCGGCGGTGACCCCGTCTTTCGCATAGACGATGGCGTTGGACTTGACGTGCTTGGCCACCGTCCAGGCGAACAGGCAATCGCTCAGTTCCTGCTCGCTCAGCTCGCGTTTCGTGACGCATGTAAGAGCCTCGCGGGTGACCGAGCCGTTGTCGCGGGTCTGGACCAGCCAGCCGCCGGCGATGGACTTCAAATTCATCCCCGGCCGGGCGGGATCGGGAAGAGCGCCGGTGAGGAGCAGACGCAGGTTCTTCTTCCTTGCGAAGATCGCGCGGGCATCAGCGTCGGCATCGGGAGCGACAACCACTTCGGTGAAAATGGCGGCGATGGCCTCGGCTGTCGCGCCGTCGAGGGACCGGTTGGTCGCGACGATTCCACCGAATGCGGAGACGCTGTCGCAGGCGAGCGCTTCGGTCCAGGCTTCGACCAGCGATCCTCGAGTCGCGACTCCGCAGGGGTTGGCGTGCTTGACGATGACGATCGTCGGATCGGAATCTCGAAATTCGGCGACCAGTTCGAGCGCGGCGTCGGCGTCGTTGATATTGTTGTAGCTCAGCTCCTTGCCCTGGATTTGCTCTGCCTGGGCGACGCCCGAAGACTGCGGCCCTGTCGCAAGATAGAGCGCCGCCTTCTGGTGCGGATTCTCGCCGTAGCGAAGTTCGGCGCCCCTGCGCATTGCGAGACTGATCCTGTCCGGGAACATCTCGCCCTGGTCGCCGAACGCGAACCATTGCGAGATCGCGGAATCGTAGGCGGCGGTCAGAGCGAAAGCCTTGGCCGCTATTCGCTTGCGAAAGTCGAGCGACGTCGCGCCGCCATTCCTTTCGAGCTCGGCAATCAGCTCGCCATAATCGGCCGGGTCGGTGACAATCGTCACGAAGCGATGGTTCTTCGCCGCCGAGCGCACCATCGACGGGCCGCCGATGTCGATATTCTCGATGATCTCGTCGCGGCTCGCGCCGCGCTCGACCGTTGCCTCGAACGGATAGAGGTTGACGACGACGAGATCGATGGCGCCGATGCCGTGCTCCGCCATCGCCGCCGAATGCTCTGCATTGTCGCGGACTGCGAGAAGGCCGCCGTGGACCTTCGGGTGGAGCGTCTTCACACGCCCGTCCATCATCTCGGGAAAGCCGGTGAGGTCGCTGATGTCGCGAACCTCGGCGCCGCTCTCGCGAAGCTTCGAAGCGGTTCCTCCGGTCGATACCAGCTCGACGCCGCGCCCCGCGAGCGCCGCTGCGAGCCTGTCCAGCCCATCCTTGTCGGAAACGGAAACGAGCGCCCTGCGGACAGGCACGAGATCGGACATCATTGCTCCCTTTTTCAGCTCGACCGGCGGAACTGCCAGTGGACTTCGGCGCCGGCCGACGCCGCCTCGCCGTTGATAACCAATTGAGTCGTTCGGTGCGGAACCCCGTGCCCGTCGACCGACAGGCTCTCCTCGACCGAGATCGCCGAGCCGCGCGAGCGGAAGTTCCACGGCGGAGCGCCCGGCGAGCGAAGGATCGCGCCCATTCCGTCCGCGGTGACGGTCGGCTCGATTCCGGCGGCCAGGTGAAAGCGAACCGCGAACGGGGTGCCGTCCTTCGCTTTCCGCCTGCTTTTGGGCACCAGCTCGTCGGACCCGCGAAGCTCCTTGCCGTCATTGCCGAGGGTGAGAATCCGGCGATGGAGCAGGCCGAAGCCGCGCATATATCCATCGTGGCTGGCGACGATCCGCGAGCTGTCATTGTCCTCGATCCGGTCGACGAGGACGTCGCTCACGCCTTTGCCGAGCGACCCGTCCGAAAGGATCGCCGTCGAATTGGTGTCGGCCACCGTCACGGCACTGTGCGCGGCGGTGGTGCGCAGGCCCTCGACCAGACCGGCGGGCATTTCGGTCGGAAGCGGCGCCGGCCCGCCGCAATTGATCACCAGCCGCTGCGCTCCGTCGGACAGCTCGAAGGCCAGTGTCGACGCGCAGCCCGAAGGCGCGGCCTTCGCCGGGGGAGGCGGAGCAGCGTCGACGACGACGATCGTTCCAAGCGCCGACAAGCGGTGAAACCCCCAGCCACGCGGCTGCCTGAGCGGCCGCGCACGCAGCCCGCAGCCCTCGATGATCGCGGTCAGCCGGGCCGATTCTTCGGGATTGCCGCCCTGCCAGCTCGACAGGCCGCCGTCGCCCAGGATGACTCCGTGGAGCGCCGACAAGGCTGCCGCAGCGGCGGCTTCGAAATTCTCGGGCGGATTATGCTTGGCGGCGAAATAGGCCGAGCGAAGCAGCCCGAGGCGGTCGACCAGAAGAACCTGTTCGTAGGGCGTCCGGCTGACCAGGCCGCCGTCGTCATATTGGGCGGAAGCGAGCGCCCGGCCGAGCCCCGCTTCGGCGCGCGCGATCCGGCCCAGCTCGCTCTGAACGAGAAGGGTCGCGGCAACCACGCCGGCCCAGGCGGTGACCCGTTTCAATCCCGCCGGCGCGCGGTCGGCATTGGCTTCGAGGTGCCGGGCGCCGCGCGCCAGCGTGTTGAGGAGCGCCGATCGATAGCCGCCGTCGGCGCTCGACAAGATGTAGGGGGCGTAGGCGGTCCAGAAGAGGATTCGCTCGCCCCACAGGTCCGGGCGCCAGGCGGCGTCGATCCGGGTGCCGTGCGCCAGCAGCCAGCGGCCGACGATGGCTTCGGCGAGCCTGGCGCCCTTTTCGCGCGAAGCCGAGGCGGCAAGGTCGCGAAGCCAGGAGAAGCCCTGCAATTGCTCGGCAAGCGCCCCATCGGTCCCGACGCTCGCGAAATTCAGGTCCGCCAGCGGTAGCGATTCGCGGCCGTATCGGAACGTGCCGGCAAGGATCGCCTCGCCCCGAACGCGATCGCCCTGGACATGGTCGCGCGGGACCGCAACGAGCCGAAGCTTCTGGCGGCCGGAGCCCATCAGCCGCGACAGCAGCGGGCCCTTCGCAAGCTTGCGGACGACGTCGCGCGCCGCGGCGTCCTGTGCGCTCATCCCTCGCCCCGAAGCGCTCTTATGTTGGACGCATAATTGTCCGGCCCGCCGCGGAAGGCGGCCGTTCCGGCGACGAGGACGGTCGCGCCGGCATCGACCGCCTGGCGGGCCGTTTCGGGATCGATGCCACCGTCGATCTCGAGCTCGACCGCCAGATTTTCCTTGGAAATCCGGCTCGCCACGGCTTCCAGCTTCTTGAGTTGGCTGGCAATGAACTTCTGCCCGCCGAAGCCCGGATTGACGCTCATCACCAAAACGAGGTCGATGTCCTCTAGCAGATAATCGAGCGTTTTCGCCGGGGTGGCCGGGTTGAGCGAGACGCCCGCCTTTTTGCCGAGAGCCTTGATCCGCTGGATGGTGCGATGGATGTGCGGTCCGGCTTCCGGATGAACGGTGATGACGTCCGCCCCGGCCTCGGCGAAAGCATCGAGAAACGGATCGACCGGCGAGATCATCAGATGAACGTCGAAGGGCTTTTGAGTGTGCGGGCGAAGCGCCTTCACGACGGTTGGGCCGATCGAGATGTTCGGCACGAAATGGCCGTCCATGACGTCGATATGAATCCAGTCGGCTCCGGCCGCGTCGATCGCGCGGACCTCTTCGCCGAGCCTGGCGAAGTCGGCGGAAAGGATGGATGGGGCGATGAGGGGACCGGCCATTGGCCCGATTAGACGATATTAATCGGCGCGGACAAGGCGGGCGGCGAAGAAGCCGTCCAGTCCGCCTTCGCTTTCGAGAAGACCGGGGAGTATCCGGACAAATCCTTCGGTCGTTGGATTAACGAAATCGGGAAGCTCGCCGCCTGTCGGCGGTTCGACGCTATAGTGAGGATTTGAAGCCAGAAAGGCCTCGATGACATCTTCCCCCTCTTTCCGCTCGAGCGAACAGACCGAATAGACCAGGATTCCTCCGGGCCGCAGCCACCGGGCCGCGCGAGCGACAAGCCGCGACTGAAGATCGGCGGAATCCGCGATGACCCGGGGCCGCGCGCGATAGAGGATTTCGGGATGGCGGCGGAACGTGCCGGTCGCCGAGCAGGGCGCATCGAGAAGGATGGCGTCGAACTGCCGATCCGGCTCCCAATCGAGCACATCGGCGCAGACCAGTTCGACATCCAAACGCGTGCGCTTCAGGTTGTCCGACAATCTTTCGAGGCGTTCCGCCGAAGAATCGACGGCGGTGACGTT
This sequence comes from Sphingomicrobium sp., assembly GCA_035717805.1. GTDB lineage: Bacteria > Pseudomonadota > Alphaproteobacteria > Sphingomonadales > Sphingomonadaceae > Sphingomicrobium. The sequence continues at coordinate 24,804 of DASTIF010000083.1, read as the reverse complement.
GTGGCCTGTCGCGGCCAGCTGCATCGCTTTGCCGCCCGGTGCCGAGCAGAGGTCGAGCACGGACTTCACCGGAGAAGGAATTAGGTGAGCGGGCAGCGACGCGGCGAGATTCTGCACCCACCATTGGCCCGAATCGAAACCCGCCAAGGCCGGAACCGAGCCTGCATCCTCGAGACGAACATGGCGCGGCGCGAGGGACAAGCCGCCGCTTTCCGCCGCATAGGTGTCCGCCGCTTCGCTGCTTTTGAAGGTCAGGTCCAGCGGCGGTCGGCTCGCGATCTGCCGGCGCGCGGCTTCGACGACGGCCGCGCCCCATTGATCGGTCCAGCGCTGCTCGACGGCATCCGGCAGGCGCGGCGCATCCGGAAGCGTGGGCCCGCGGCGGAGAAGCGTGCCCAACACCCCGTGAACCAGCCGCCGCGGGCCGCCGTCCACGAGCGGCAAGGCGGTCGCGACCAAAGCGTGATCAGGGGTTGTCAGCGCGACCTTCTGGGCGAGTGCCAATCGCAAGACCATGCGCGCCTTGCTGTCGTCGGGAAGCGACCGTTTGGTCGCGCTGTCGATCAGCGAGTCGAGGTCGGGCAAGCGGCGGAGCGTTTCGCCCGCGATGGCGACGGCAAGCGCCCGATCGCTATCGGACAGGCCGCGCGCTGTCGCGGCCGCCGAGTCGAGAGTCCGGCCGCTTCGGAGCACCGCATCGAGCATCTGTAACGCGGCGCGGCGTGAAGCCAGGCCTTCAACGCTTGGCATCGGCTTCGGCGGCCCTCATCTTGTCGCCATGAAACGGCCAAAGCATCTCGACCCGCCAGTAACCTTGTCCAGGTCGCCGCCGGTTCCGAAGCCGCAAGAAGCGGGAGCCGCGAAGTCGCCCGCCGGCGCGGAGGCGGGGCCCGACCCAACGCGCTACGGCGACTGGGAAAAGAAGGGGATCGCCGTCGATTTCTAGAGCCCCTCCGCTCGCGGCGGGCGCGAAAGCAGGCTTTCGAGAACGGATTCGACGCTTGCCCCGGCGAGCAACCGGTCGACCGCGCCGACGATCGGCATGTCGATGCCCTTTTCGCGCGCGAGCCTGGCGAGGACCGGCGCGGTGAAGGCGCCTTCGGCGACGGTCACCCGGTCGGCCATGAGCTCCCGGGCCGATCGGCCTTGTCCGAGGCCGACCCCGAGCGAATAATTGCGCGACCTTGGCGAGGAGCAGGTGAGCACGAGGTCGCCCAGGCCCGACAGTCCGGCAAGCGTTTCGCGGCGCGCGCCCATCGCAACTCCGAATCTCGTCATTTCGGCAAAACCGCGCGCGATCAGGGCAGAGCGCGCGTTCTGGCCAAGGCCGTGCCCTTCGACGACGCCGCAGGCGATCGCGAGGACGTTCTTGACGGCTCCGCCGACCTCGGCCCCGGCGACGTCGTCGCTTACGTAAATCCGGAATGCGGGACGGGCGAGGCGATCGCGCAGCGCCCGCGCCATGCCCTCATCCCCGGCGGCGAGCGTGACCGCCGTCGGCAGGCCGGCGGCGACTTCGTGGGCAAAGGTCGGGCCGGAAAGAACCGCGACCGGAGCGCCGGGACAAGCTTCCGCTGCGACCTTGTGAAGGAGCTCGCCACTATGTTCCTCGATGCCCTTCGAGCAGAGAATTCGCGGCACGTCGCAGCGCGGAGCCTGTTGCAGGACGGCGCGCATGTGCTGCGCGGGCGTGACCACCAGCCACGCATCGCACGAAGCGATGTCGTTCAGCTTCGAGGTCGCGCGTATCGCCGGATCGAGCGGAATTCCCGGAAGATAAAGGGGATTGGCGTGCTCCGCGTTGATCGCGTCGATGACTTCGTTCTCAAGGGCCCAGACCAAAGTCTCGCGTCCGCCGGCAGCCGCGACCTGCGCCAGGGCGGTGCCCCAGGCGCCGCCGCCAATCACCGCTATCCGTTCCACACTCATGCCTTGACGCCCGCGCCGCGCACCTTCTCGGCGTCCGGGTCGAGCGGCCAGCGCGCCCGTGCCGGCGCGTCAAGATCGTCAACCAATCCGAGCCGATGGCGCTCCGCCCCGGCCCAGGCGATCATCGCCGCATTGTCGGTGCACAGCCAGGCGGGCGGAACGACGAAGCGCCGGCCGTTTCGAGCCGCAAGCTCCTCGAGCGCCGAACGAATAGCCTTGTTCGCGGCTACTCCGCCGGCGACTACGAGCGACGGCGCGTCGCTGACATCGAGCGCGAGGCGAGTGCGGTCGACGAGGCAATCGACGACCGCCTGTTGAAAGCTCGCGGCGATGTCGGCGGGTTCGAACTGTCCCGACTCGACCGCGCGCTGAACGGCGCTCTTGAGCCCGGCAAAGGAGAAATGCGGCTCGCCCGAGCCGACCAGCGGGCGTGGAAGCGGAACCGCGGCGGGATCGCCCTCGCGAGCAAATTGCTCGATCGCGGGGCCGCCGGGATAAGGACGCCCGAGCAGCTTGGCAGCCTTGTCGAACGCCTCGCCGGCGGCATCGTCGATGGTGGTCGCGAGGCGGCGGTAATCGCCAACTCCGAGCACTTCGAGAAGCTGGCAATGCCCGCCCGAAACCAGCAGGAGCAGGTAGGGAAAGTCGAGATCGGGATCGACGAGCCGAGGCGAAAGCGCGTGCCCTTCGAGGTGGTTGACGGCGATCAACGGCTTGACCGTCGACAGGGCGAGGCCCTTGGCGGTGAGAAGAGCGACCATGACACCGCCGATCAGCCCGGGGCCGGCAGTCGCGGCGATCGCGTCGACATCGTCGATTTCAATGTTCGCTTCGGCAAGCACCCGACGGACCAGATCGGGCAGGATCTGCACATGCGCCCGCGCCGCGACTTCGGGGACTACTCCGCCGAACGGCCGGTGCGCCTCGTTCTGCCCGACCACGGCCTGGGCGAGGATTTTCCGGTCGTCGGTAACCAGCGCAGCGGCAGTGTCGTCGCAGGAGGATTCGAGGCCGAGGATGAGCGCCATGCGTTAGCCCTTTGCCTGAACGCCGGGCGATGCACTAGTGGAGGCAAATGCTTCGCAACCCCAGACTCGGCACGCGCGGATCGCCGCTGGCGATGGTTCAGGCGCGCAAGATCGCCTCGGCTCTGGAAGTCGCGGAGCGCTGGCCCGCCGAGCATGTCGAAATCGTTCCGATCAAGACCAGCGGCGACCAGATCGCCGACCGTCCGCTCGCCGAAGTCGGCGGGAAGGGCCTGTGGACCAAGGAGCTCGATGCCGCCCTGTTGAACGGCGATATCGATTTCGCGGTCCATTCGATGAAGGACGTGGAGGTCGTTCGGCCGCGCGAGATCCGGCTGGTCGCGATCCGGCCCCGGGTGTACGTCGAGGACAAGCTGATCGGAGCGGCGACGGTCCAGGAGTTGAAGCAGGGCGCGGTCGTCGGCACCTCCTCGCCGCGGCGGGCGGCGCAATTGCTCGCGGCCAGGCCGGACCTGAAGGTCGTGCCCCTGCGCGGCAATGTCGAAACCCGGCTGAAAAAGCTCGAAGCCGGCGAGGTCGATGCGACGATCCTTTCGGCCGCGGGCCTCCACCGGCTCAAGATGGATCATGTTGGAACCCCGATCCCGTTCGACATCATGCTTCCGGCGCCGGGCCAGGGCGCGCTCGGCATCGAGTGCCGGTCCGACAACCGCGAATTTTGCGCGCTTCTGAAGCTTCTCGACGATTCGGCCAGCCGCGCCGCGGTCATGGCCGAGCGGGCCTTCGCCCGGGCGCTTGGCGGATCATGCCATTCGCCGGTCGCCGCCCTCGGCCAGGTCGAGCGGATGAACCTCAAGCTCCGCGCCGAGATTCTTTCCGCCGACGGCAGGGAACGGGTTCGCGAGGAGGCCGAGTTCCGTTGCGGCGACGAGGAAGCGCCGGCCGTGCTTGCCCGGGCAATGCTCGACAAGGCGCCGGCAAGCATCCGGGAGCTGTTCGCGGCCGGATGAGGCGGCTGGTTATCCTGCGCCCCGAGCCGGGCGCGAGCGCAACTGCGGCAGCGGCCGGGCGGCTGGGCCTCGAAACTCTGCGGATGCCGCTTTTCGAAATCAGGCCTGTTCCCTGGCAGACTCCCGATCCCGACAGCTTCGGCGCCCTTCTGTTGACCAGCGCGAACGCCGTCCGCTCGGCCGGGCCCCGGCTTGAGCGGCTCGCCGGACTGCCGGTTTATTGTGTCGGCGGGGCGACCTCCGCCGCTGCCCGGGAGGCGGGGCTAACCGTCGCCGACGATGGGAATGGCGGTGTCGATTCGCTACTCGCCCGGCTCCCGGCCGATCTTCGGCTGCTCCACCTTGCCGGAGCGCATCGCCGAGCGCCCGGCGGTGCGCAACAGTCGATCGACATCGTAACCGTCTATGAGGCGATCGAGGCTCCGGCGCCGTCGAACTTCGGCAAGATCGAAGGCACGGTGGTCGCCGTCCATTCCGCGCGCTCGGGACGGCGGCTGGCGCAGCTTTCGGAGGCATCCGCCATCGACCGGTCCTCGATCGCGATTGCCGCGATCAGCGCCGAGGCGGGAACCGCCGCCGGACCCGGCTGGAAGTCGGTCGGGATTGCGGCGCAGCCCAACGAGCAAGCGCTTCTCGCCATTGCACTGGACCTGTGCAACAACTCCGGCTGATGGACGGGGCGGGACGAGCAACCATAAGCTGGACGGCGCGGCTTCTGATCGGCCTGGTGCTGATCCTCGCCGGCGCATCCGCGGCTGTCTGGGCGCTCGCGCACAATGAGTCCGCCGCGCGTTTCCTCGGGGTCGCACCGCAGGCGGCTGGCGTCCGGTCGCAGAACTTCAATCCGCCGCGGCCGCAGCCAGGGCCGCAACAAATTATCCCGAGTCAGTCCGCGCAAACGCTCAATCCCGCGATCGCGCAGGAGATCAGGCAACTTCAGACGAGGGTCCAGCGGGTCGAAAATGCGAGTGAGCAGGTCCAGGGCTCCGCCGGCCGCGCGGATGCCCTTCTGATCGCGTTCGCAGCGCGCCGGGCGATCGAACGCGGCGTCGCGCTCGGCTATCTCGAGCCCTTGCTCGTCGACCGTTTCGGCAAGGATCATCCGCAGGCGGTGGCGACGGTGGTGACGGCGTCGCGGAGTCCCGCCCAACTGACCGATCTCATTGCTCAATATCAGGACCTCCAGGGCGACCTGCTCGGACCGCCGCCGAACGAAGGGCTGTGGAGCGGAATCAAGCGCGGCCTTTCGTCGCTGATCACGGTCCACCACTCGGACCGGCCGTCGAGCCAGCCGCAGGCGCGCTACGAGCGGGCGCTCGCGCACCTCATGGCCGGCGAGGTCGATGCCGCGCTGGCCGAGACGATGCGCCTTCCGGGCGCTCCGCGAGCGCGCGACTGGATCGCCAGCGCCAGGCAATATGTGATCGTCCATCGCGCGCTCGACGAGGTCGAATCCGCCGCCCTGTTGGGCGACAGGCCCTAGCGCTCGGTTTTTTCAGGGGTTGGCAAGGCGAATCGGCCGTGCGAATCTTCGCGCGCCGCGCACAGCAAAGGTTCAGGCCGGCTGCGCTAAGCCTTTGACGCACAGAGCAATCATCGGGGGAGTTTTGAGCTCATGACGTCAGTTTGGAGCCGTTTCGGTCTCGCTTTGGCGCTGGCCGGACTGACCCAGGTCGGCGCCGCCGCGATCAACACCGCGGACAAGCCTAATTCCGCGCGGGAAGCGCCCTCCAAGCCTGCTGCCAGGCCGACGCAGGCGCAGCGCGCTGTCGCGCCGAAACCGGTCAGCGCGCCCGCCGCGCTCCGCGACCGGATCGACTCGCTTGGACGCAAGTTCGACGGCCGCGTCGGAATCGCGGTCAGGTCGATCGACGACGGCTGGGCGACCGGGTGGAAGGAAGACGAGCTCTACCCGCAGCAAAGCGTGTCCAAGCTGTGGGTGTCGATCACCGCGCTCGACTCGGTCGACAAGGGCAAGGTCGAGCTCGACGACCGAGTCAGCCTCGGCAAGTCCGACCTCACCCTGTTCCACCAGCCGATCCGCTCGAAGATCCTCGGCGGCGGCTATACGACCACGCTCGAGGATCTGATGGTGAAGGCCATCACCACCAGCGACAACACCGCCAACGACAAGCTGATGCGCTCGGTCGGCGGCGCCGATGCGGTGCGCAAGATGATCGCCGCCAAACATCTCGGAGCGATCCGCTTCTACAACGGCGAGCGCGCGCTCCAGAGCAAGATCGCCGGCCTGATCTGGTCGCAGAGCTATTCGCTCGGCAACGCTTTCTTCGAGGCTCGCAACGCGCTTCCGAAGTCGGTCCGGCGGGCGGCGTTCAACCGCTATATCGAGGACCCCTATGACGGCGCGGCGCCGAGCGCGATCGTCAACGCGCTCGCACGGCTGAAGAAGGGCGACCTGCTGTCGCCGGCTTCCACGACCCGATTGCTCAACATCATGGGCAATACCCACACCGGCCCGAACCGCCTGCGCGGCGGACTTCGGCCCGGATGGACGATCAGCCACAAGACCGGCACGGGCCAAGAGCTCGACGGAGTCCAGGCGGGGTATAACGACATCGGAATCCTGACCGCTCCCGACGGCCGAAGCTATGCGGTCGCGGTGATGATCAAGAAGACCTCGACTCCGCTGCCGGTGCGAATGAAGCTGATGAACAATGTCATCGAAGCCGTGATCGAGCAGCATGATTCGGTTAAGGGACAGCAATACGCGCTCTGATCCGTCCAGCCCGGCCGAGCGCCTTGCACGGACGCCGGGCGTTCAGAAGGTGCCGAGCGCCAGGCTCGATCTTTTCGTTGTCCGGGATTTTCTCGGTCCGCAGGATTGCGCGGCGCTGATCGACCGGATCGAAGCCCGGCGGCGGCCGTCCGAAATCGCAGACGACGTCGGAATCGCCAATTTCCGAACCAGCGAGACTTGCGACCTCGACTCTCACGACCAGGCGGTTGCCTCCGTCGACCGGAAGATCGCCGGGCTCCTGGGGCTGGAACTCGCGGCGAGCGAGCCGATTCAGGGACAGCGCTATTCGGCAGGCCAGGAGTTTAAGCCGCACACCGACACCTTCGAGCCGGGCGGCTACGATCATTACGTTCACACCGCCGACACCGGCCAGCGGACATGGACGGCGATGGTCTATCTGAACGAGCCCGAGGACGGCGGGGCGACGCGGTTCAAGGCGATCGGGAAGACGATCCGGCCCGAGGCGGGCAAGCTTCTCGCCTGGAACAACCTCGGCGCCGACGGCGCTCCGAACCCCGCCACAATCCACCAGGGAATGAAGGTCCGGCGCGGGGTCAAGTTCATCATCACCAAATGGTTCAGGGAGCGAGCGCCCGGCTGAGCCGGCCTTGTTGGGGAGCGGCCGAGCACTTGTTTTGCACGGCCGATGGTCTAGGCGTCCGCCGATGCGGCGGAACGATCTCGACGAAAAACGCGTGCTGGTCACCGGCGGCGCCGGTTTCCTTGGTTCGCATCTATGCTCGCGTCTGATCGAGGCGGGCCACGAAGTGCTGTGCGTCGACAATTTCTACACCGGCACGCGGCGCAACATCGCTCACCTGCTCAACAATCCGGCGTTCGAGGTGATGCGGCACGACATCACTTTCCCGCTCTATGTCGAGGTCGACCAGATCTACAATCTGGCCTGCCCGGCCTCGCCGATCCACTACCAGCACGACCCGATCCAGACGACCAAGACCAGCGTTCACGGCGCGATCAACATGCTCGGCCTCGCCAAGCGGCTGGGGGTGCCGATCCTTCAGGCATCGACCAGCGAGGTCTATGGCGACCCGACTGTCCATCCCCAGTCCGAAGACTATTGGGGCCACGTCAATCCGATCGGGACCCGAAGCTGTTACGACGAGGGCAAGCGCTGCGCGGAGACCTTGTTCTTCGACTATCGCCGCCAGCTCGGCCTGCAGATCAAGGTCGCTCGGATATTCAACACCTACGGCCCGAACATGCACCCCAACGACGGGCGGGTGGTGTCCAACTTCATCGTCCACGCGCTTCAGGGCAAGCCGCTGACCATCTACGGCCACGGCAGCCAGACCCGCAGCTTCTGCTACGTCGACGACACGATCGACGGGCTGGTGCGGCTGATGAATACCCCCGACGAGGTCACTGGGCCGGTCAACATCGGCAACCCGAACGAAATGTCGGTTCGCGAGCTGGCCGAGCTGATCATCCGCAAGACCGGATCGAACGTCGAGCTGGAGATTCGCGATCTTCCCGCCGACGACCCGCAGCAGCGCCAGCCCGACATCGCGAAGGCCCGCGAGCTATTGGGATGGGAGCCGCGAGTCAGCCTCGACGACGGGCTCAAGTCGACGATCGCCTATTTCCGCGAACTTCTGGGCGAAGAGAGTCCCGAACGGGTCGTCAAGATCGTCCCGCCCGACGCGGCCTGAGCCGCCGAATCGCTGAATTCCTGAAAAGACTGGAGCGGGCGAAGGGATTCGAACCCTCGACCCCAACCTTGGCAAGGTTGTGCTCTACCCCTGAGCTACGCCCGCTCACTGGCGTTCGGCCGCGCGACCGGCGGCTGAGGTGGCGGGCGCCTAGCATGGCCCGGCGCCCGGCTGCAAGCGCCCGTCGCATCGGCTTGTGAGCTGCCCGCTCGGAGACCATATGGAGGGCCGAGCCAGGGAATCGAAAGGGCCGGCGTGGCGACATTGGGATTGAGCGAGGCGGAGCGCGACGCGGTAACCAGGCTTGACCGCAACGTGATCCAGCCGTCGATGACCAACCTGGTGCTGCTCGATTTCTGGGCCGAGTGGTGCGGGCCGTGCAAGCAGCTTTCGCCGGTGCTCGACAAGATCGCGTCGGACTATGCTGCCAGGGGCGTCAAGCTGGTCAAGATCGACGTCGAGGCGGACAAGATCATCGCCGCCCAGTTTCGGGTACAGTCGATCCCGACCGTCTATGCCTTCTATCAGGGCCAGCCGGTCGCCGATCTCACCAATTACCGGACCGAGGGCCAGCTCACCCGGGTACTCGACCAGCTCATCGCCCAGCTCGGCGTAGGAGGCGAAGGCGAGCCGGAGCAGGCGGACATCGGGCCGCTCATCGCCATGGGCGAGGAAGTGCTTGCCGGCGGCGACGCGGCGCGCGCGGCCAGCATCTTCCGCCAGGTGCGCGAGATCGCGCCCGACGATTCGGCCGCCGTGGGCGGGCTGGTGCGTGCGCTCATCGCTTGCGGAGACGTGGGCGAAGCGCGTTCGATCCTCGGCTCGGTGCCGCCCGACCATGCAGGTGACGCCGCCATCGGCCGGGCGCGGGCCGCGCTTGAAACGGCGGCGGCGGGGAGCGCGGACTCGGCAGCCGAGCTCGAGCGGAAAGTCGCGGCCGATCCCGACGACCTGCAGGCGCGCTTCGATCTAGCGGGCTCGCGGATGGCAACTGGCGATCGCGACGGCGCCGCCGATCAGCTGTTCGCGATTATCGAGCGCGACCGCGAGTGGGACGAAGGCGCCGGCCGCAAACGGCTGTTGCAGCTGATCGAAGCGCAAGGCCTCGAAGACAATTGGGCGCGGGCCCAGCGACGCCGTCTCTCGGCACTTCTGTTCACGTGAGCGGCGCGCTTCCGCTTCGGGCGCCCCTGTTCCCGATCGCGGGGGCGATTCTATTCCCCCGTGCACAGCTTCCGCTGCACATCTTCGAGCCGCGTTATCGCGACATGGTCCGCGATTCGGTCGACGGCGACGGGCATATCGCGATCATCCAGCCGCAGCTGGTCGAGGTCGCGGACGACACGAAGCAGCCGCTCTATTCGATCGGCTGCGTCGGCGAGATCGTCGGGCTGGAGGAACTGGCCGACGGCCGGTTCAACATCGTCCTCAACGGTTCGAACCGCTTCCGGCTGCTGAGCGAAGTCGATCTCGACACCGCTTACCGGAACGGCGATCTCGATGTGGGGGCGTTCGACGACCGCGAACCGGAGCCGCTGGCGATGGCTCAACGCGCCGAGGTGGAGCGCGAGGCACGGCGGCTCGGCGATGCGCTCGGCCTGGCGGTCGACTGGTCCGCGGTCAGCAGGCTGGACGACGAGATGCTGGTCAACGCGATCGCCCAGGTCGCGCCGTTCGACGTGTCCGCCAAGCAGGCGCTGCTCGAAGCCGAAACGCTCGACACGCGCGCCGATTTACTCGTGCAGCTGATGCAGTTTCTTCGGCTGAGCCAAGGCGGCGCCGAACTTCAGCCGACAGTGCAATAAGCTAGATCGGCAGTCCCCGGAGCAGCAGCGGCAGGTCGCCGCTTGTGCCGCGCGCTTCCGCCATCAGTCGGTTCTTGATCGGCGACACCCGGTCGATGAGGCCCATTCCGAACCGCCGGACGGCCGAGGCTGTCCGGCCGGGAATCCCGTAAATGCGGGTCAGTCCGTCGGTCGCCATCGCCACCATCAGCGAATCGAGCGAGCGCCAACGCTGGTAGCGGTCGAGCAATTGCCGGTCGCCGAGATCGAGGCCGAGGCGGGCGCCTTCGACGAGCACCTGCGCGAGTGCCGCCGAGTCGCGGAATCCGAGGTTCAGTCCCTGGCCCGCGATCGGATGAATCGCATGCGCCGAATCGCCGACCAGGGCGAGACGCTGCGCGGTGATTTGCGCCGCATGATGGAAACCGAGCGGATAGGTCGAACGCGGCGCCGCAAGCGCGATGTCTCCGAGAAAGCCGCCCATCGCGATTCGCGCCTCGGCGGCGAAATCCGTGTCGCCGAGCGCGAGAAGCCCGGGCGCATCGTCGTTCCGAACCGACCAGACGATCGCGGAACGGTGCCCGGCGTCATCGTCGGTCATCGGAAGCAGCGCGAACGGGCCCGACGGATAGAAAATCTCATAAGCGACATTGTCGTGATCGTGCTCGTGGCGGAGGACCGAAACGATCGCCTTATGGTCGTAGCGCCAGCGAGCGACCCGGATTCCCGCCTGCTCGCGCATCGGCGAGTTGCGCCCGTCGGCGGCGATCAGGATCGGCGCGCAAAGCTTTCGCCCATCTCCGAGCGAAACGACGACGCCTTGGTCGCCGCGATCGACGTTGCCGATTCGAGATTTCCAGAGGAGCCACAATTGACGCCCGCTTTCGGTGCGCGTCCGGAGCGCGGCGCGGAGGTGCCGGTTCTCGTGCATCCAGCCGAGCGGCTCATCGTCCTCGTCCGGCTCGAACGCGAGCCCGCCCGGGTCGAGGCCGTCGGCGACCTGGATCTTTCGGATCGGGCAGCCCGGCGCGGGAAAGTGTTCGGCAACACCGGTCGCCTCGAGCATTCGCATCGAGCTCGACGAGACGGCGCTGGTGCGTCCGTCGAAGGCGGCGTCGAGCCGCAGGTCGGGATCCGCCGGATCGATGACGATTGCCGACAGGCCGCTTGAATCGAGCGCCGCCGCCAATGCCAGCCCGACCAGCCCTCCGCCGAGGATGATGACGTCCGCGCGGTCCATGCGCCGTTGCCCTAGCGCCGCAGTTGCACGGTGGCGAGGGGCGGAAATCGGCTGACGTCACGACTTCGCTTGCGGCCGAGTCCCGGACAAGGCATTTTAAGGGCTGCGATTTTGGGGGTGGGATGATGGCGACGGCTGCGGCGCGGCCAAAGGATCTGGGACCGGACTGGCGCGACCGCCTGCGCGAGTCGATGCGAAGGCTTGCGGTCCGGAGCTGGGGCGTGGCGCTGGTGGGCGTCAGCCTCGCCGGCGCGATCGCGCTCGCGTCGCACAGCAGCACCGACCCGTCCTTCACGACGGCCGCCGGCGGTCCGCCCGACAACTGGCTCGGAACCTTCGGCGCCTATGTGAGCGACTTCGCCTTCCTGCTGTTCGGGCTGGGGGCGGTACTGTTCGTTCCGGTCATCGGGCTTGCGGGCTTGCGGATGGCGAGGCTCGACCCGCCGGGCCGAGTCGGCCGGTCGCTTCTGCTTGCCGCAGTCGCCGCCATGCTGGCCGGGGTCGCGCTCGGCCTCACCAGCGGGTCGGCGGTTTCCGGGCTTCCGGGCGGCTGGGGCGGAGCGGTCGGGCTTGCAGCGGCCAACGGGCTCGACTCCGCCGTAGCGCTGATTCCCGATGAGCGATTCGTCGCGCCTGCGCATTTCGGGTTGCTGCTGCTGTTCGCCGCTTTGGGGCTGGTGGTGGCCTGGTTCGCGCTCGCTCTGAGCGCGGAGGAAAAGGCCTGGCTTGGCGGCCTGTTCTCCCGCTCGACGCAACCGAAGGCGAAGCCTCGCCGGACGCAGAGCCCGCGCGATGAGCACTCCGCCGCAGCGCCGCCGAAACCGCGCCCGGCCGTTGCCGTCGCGGAGCCTGCACCTGCCCCCATGCGATCGCGAGGAGCGACTCGAAAGATTATCGCCCAGCCTGGCCTCGCACTCGGGGACAGCTATGTCCTTCCCGACGTCGGGCTTCTCGCAAAGGCGCCGGAAAAGAGCCGCTTCCAAATCGACCGGCCTGCCCTCGAGCGCAATGCGCGGATCCTGGAGTCCGTGCTCGAGGATTTCCACGTCCGAGGCAATATCGTCGAAGTGCGTCCCGGCCCGGTCGTCACCATGTACGAGCTCGAGCCTGCGAGCGGGATCAAGGCCAGCCGGGTGATCCAGCTCGCCGACGACATCGCACGCAACATGCAGGCGATCTCGGCGCGGGTGGCGATCATCCCCGGGCGGAGCGTGATCGGGATCGAGCTGCCCAACGCCCGGCGCGAAAGCGTCACTCTCTCGCAGTTGATCTCCAGCGATTCATTCGCCGACGACGGCATGGCGCTGCCGCTGATCCTGGGCAAGAATATCGGCGGCGACGCCGTGATCGCGGACCTCGCGCCGATGCCGCACCTTTTGGTCGCGGGCACCACCGGATCGGGCAAGTCGGTCGGCCTCAACTGCATGATCCTGTCGCTGCTCTACAGGCTGAGCCCCGACGAGTGCCGGCTGATCCTGATCGACCCGAAGATGCTCGAGCTCAGCATCTACGAGGGGATTCCGCACCTGCTCGCGCCGGTCGTCACCGAGCCCGGCAAGGCGATCCGGGCGCTGAAATGGACGGTCGAGCAGATGGAGGAGCGCTACCGGATGATGGCGAACCTCGGGGTCCGGGCACTCCCCAGCTTCAACGCCAAGGTGCGCGAAGCGAAAGCGAAGGGCGCGCAGCTCGGGCGGCGGGTTCAAACCGGCTACAATGCCGACACCGGCCAGCCGATCTACGAGGTCGAACAGCTCGACTATGAGGTCCTTCCCCAGATCGTGGTCGTCGTGGATGAGCTCGCCGACCTGATGATGACGGCCGGCAAGGAGGTGGAATTCCTGATCCAGCGTTTGGCGCAAAAGGCGCGCGCGGCGGGCATCCACCTGATCATGGCAACCCAGCGGCCCTCGGTCGACGTCATCACCGGGGTCATCAAGGCCAATCTGCCGACCCGGATCAGCTTCCAAGTGACGAGCAAGATCGATAGCCGGACGATCCTCGGCGAGCAGGGCGCCGAACAGCTGCTTGGCAAGGGCGACATGCTCTACATGCCGGGCGGCAAGCAGATCATCCGCGTCCACGGCCCGTTCGTTTCCGACGAAGAGGTGCGAGCGGTCGCCGAGCATTGGCGCAAGCAGGGCGTCCCCGAATATAACCAGGCGGTCACGGAGGAGCCCGAGGACGGCGACTATCTATTCGACGGCCAGCCGACCGGCGAGGACGATCCCGAGACCCAGCTCTATCGCAAGGCGGTCCAGATCGTCGCCGAGAGCCAGAAGGCATCGGTGTCCTATCTGCAGCGGCAGCTTCGGGTCGGCTATAACAGTGCGGCGCGGCTGATCGAGCGGATGGAAAAGGACGGCAAGGTCGGGATGCCCGACCATGTCGGCCGCCGCGAAGTACTGATCGATCCCGAAGGTCACCCGATCTAGCTGAACGGCACGGAACTCGCGAGTTCAGAGCGCATTCAATCGGAAACTGCCATTTTTTCCGGCAAAATTCCCTTCAGGAGTTCCACATGTCCCTTCCAACCCGTTTTGCGCGCGCGATCGTGCCGGTGGCGATCGTCGCCACGCCGGTTCCGGCATTGGCGGCGTCCGGCGACCTCGCCAAGATCGAGGCCCATCTGCGCGCGACCGATACGATGACCGCCAATTTCACCCAGACCGATTCCAAGGGCCAGACATTGAGCGGAACGCTCAAGCTCAAGCGCCCCGGCCGAATCCGGTTCGAATACGGCCAGGGCGTCAATGTCCTTCTGGTCGCGGACGGCAAAAATCTAACATTTATCGATTATGAAGTCGGCCAGAAGTCGAGCTGGGCGCTCAGCAAGACTCCGCTTGGGATTCTGCTTGCTCCCAATCCCGACATCGAGCGGATCGCTCGGATAGTCGACGACAAGGACCCGCGAGTCGTCGTGGTCCGCGCCCAGGACCCCTATCACAAGGAATATGGGACATTGATCCTGGCCTTCATCCGCGAGGCGTCGGCGCCCGCCGGCCTGAGGCTATATGGATGGACCGCGGTCGACGCGCAGGGCAAGAAAACCCAGGTCCGCCTCTCCGACCAGCATTACAATGTCGGGGTTCCTGCAAGCGCCTTCACTTACGCCGAGCCCAGGAAGCGCGGACGCTAGAAAACCGTAGCAGATAGAAACTTGTTCATCGGCCCGTCAGCTAGAGCGGAGTAAATCGGCAAAGATTGCCGCATCAGGCTTGGGGTTTCCCCCTGTTACCCGGGCCGCGACAATCACCTTGCGTGACGAACGCTTGGTCGGCCCTCGCTCCATGCCCCCGGAGCGAGGGCCTTTTTTTGGGCTGCCGGGGACAGGCCGGTTAAGGGCCCGCCTTTTTTTTCCGCGTAAGGAAAGGCTAAGCGCATCACGTGTCGACGACGATCAAGATCGCATCCTGGAACATCAACTCGGTCCGCGCCCGGCCGGCGCTGGTCGAGCGGCTGATCGCCGAGCAGCAGCCCGATATCCTCTGCCTCCAGGAAACCAAGGTGGTGGATTCGATCTTCCCCGCCGATTCGTTCAGGCGCCTCGGTTACGCGCATGCGGCGCTCAACGGCCAGCGGATGCACCACGGAGTCGCGATTCTCAGCCGACTGCCGCTCAACGATGCGGGGCGCCACGACTGGCAGGACAATGGCGAAGCCAGGCATGTCGGAGTCCGGCTGGGCTGCGGTATCCGTCTCGAAAACGTCTACATCCCGGCCGGCGGCGATACGCCCGACCGCAAGCTCAATCCGAAATTCGGCCAGAAGCTGGACTTCATCGAGCGGATGACGCGCTGGTCGGAAGGCCTCAGGGAACCGACGCTGATCGTCGGCGACTTCAACGTGGCTCCGCTCGATTGCGACGTCTGGTCGCACAAGGCCCTTTTGAAGGTCGTCAGCCACACGCCGGTCGAGGTGGAGGCGCTCAGCCGCTTGCGGCAGGCACATGACTGGATCGACATCGGCAGACGCTTCGTGCCGGCGCCCGAACGTTGCTTCACCTGGTGGAGCTATCGATCGCCCGACTGGACGAAGAACGACCGCGGCCGCAGGCTCGACCATATGTGGGCGTCGCCGCAGCTGGAGGCCAACCTCGCCAGCCACTACGTTCTCGAACCGTGCCGAAGCTGGGAGCGGCCGTCCGACCATGTCCCCTTGATCTGCGAGCTGCGGTTTTGAGCCAGGGCCAGCCGCTTCGAGCCGCGATCGCTGCGCTCAAGACGGGGCGCGCGGTGCGGATCGAATCGGACAGTCCGCTGGTCGTGCTTTCGGTCGAAACCACGGATGCCGAAATGCTTGAGCTGGCCGAGTCCGGCGTCCCTGCCCGACTTCTCGTCAGCGGCTGGCGCGCCGCCGCGCTGTCGCTCGCCAATCGTCGCGACGCCGCCGATCCGTCCGAGCCGGTACTGATCGAGCGGAGCACCTGGCTCGATGTGGATTCGGCACGGGCGATCGCCGATCCGGGCAGCGACCTCGACCGGCCGCCGCTCGGGCCGCTGCAGCCGGTCGTACTGAACCGCCACGACGAAGCGGCCGCAGCGCTCAAGCTTGCGAGACTGGCGGGATTGCTGCCCGCCTTGTGGCTGGTCGAGGATGCACCGGGCGCGGTTTCGATTGCCGCTGGGGAAATCAGAAACGCATCGCCCGAAGTCGCGCTCGTCGCGCGCGCCCGACTGCCGCTCGAAGACATGCCCGAAACCCAGATTGCCGCGTTTCGGGCAAGCGATGACGGCGAGGAGCATGTCGCCTTGGTCGTCGGCGCGTTCGGCGGCGGTCCGCCGCTGGTCCGGCTTCATAGCGAATGCCTGACGGGCGACGTCTTCGGTTCGCTGAAATGCGATTGCGGGCCGCAGTTGAAGGAAGCGCTGCGGCTGATCGCGGCGGCGGGCGGAGGAGTCTTGCTTTACCTGCGACAGGAAGGGCGCGGGATCGGGCTCGGCAACAAGCTACGCGCCTATGCGCTGCAGGACCGCGGCCTCGATACGTTCGACGCCAACCTGCGCCTCGGCTTCGCCGACGACGAACGCGATTATGAGCATGGCGCGGCAATCCTTCGGGCTCTAAGGATTGGCGCGGTCCGGCTTCTCACCAACAATCCGGCCAAGGTCGAGGCGCTCGGCAAGGCCGGGATCGAGGTGGTCGAGCGGGTCGGCCATCACATGCCCGCCAATCCGCACAACGCCGATTATCTGTCAGCAAAGCGCCAGAAGAGCGGGCATCTCCCCTAGGCCTGCGGGTCGTCTTCGAAGAGCGCAGTGCCAACGCGAACGGCCGTCGCGCCGAGCAGAACCGCCTCGCGATAGTCGGCGGACATCCCCATGCTAAGACCTTCGACGTCATGTTCCTCGGCCAGTTTTGCAAGCAGCGCGAAGAAGGGCGCCGGTTCGAGACCGAGCGGCGGAATGCACATGAGACCCGCCAGCGGCAGCGGCGAAGCACGGACGGCCGCGACCAGCGAACCAACGTGTTCGATCGCGCATCCGCCTTTCTGCGCTTCGTCGCCGATGTTGACCTGGACATAGATGGAGGGGCACCGATCCGCTTTCTCCGCTTCTTTCACCAAAGCGTCGAGCAAAGATGGCCGGTCGAGCGAGTGGATCGAATCGAAAAGGCGGACCGCGTCCGCCGCCTTGTTCGATTGCAATCGTCCGACGCAGTGCAGGCGCAGGTCGGGGCGAGCGGATAGAATCTCCGGCCATTTGGATTGCGCTTCCTGGACCCGGCTTTCACCGAAATCGCGCTGGCCCGCTTCGATCAGCGCTTTGATTTCCTCGGCGCTTCGAGTCTTGCTGACCGCGATCAAGGTGACGTCGTCGGGATCGCGGCGCGCGATCCTGGCCGACGCGGCTATTGAGTCGAGGATTTGCTGGCGGCGATCGGCGCTGCTCATCGGAATGCGGCTATAGGAAGCGCGATGAAGCGCCGCCAGACCGCAATGGCCCGCCAATGGTTCATCGTGGACCAGCGTACGGCCGATGCTGTGCGAGCAGTTCGCAACCTGCCGCGCGGAACCGGTGTCCTCGTCCTTCATCGCAATCTTGCGGCGCGGGAGAGAGCGGCGCTTGTCAGGTCGCTCCGCCGAGTCGCGCGCGCGCGTGCTTTGAGGGTGCTTGACGAAACGGATCGCGAATTCGTCCGGGTTCACGACCGCCGCGAATTGCGGCAGGCCCTTCTCAAGCGGACTCCGCTCATCCTTCTGTCGCCGCTCAATCGCACTCGCAGCCATCCCGGCCGGCAGCCAATTCCAAGAATGCGCGCGGCGGCGCTCGCGCGGCTGGGAGGGCGTCGATTGCTTGGCCTCGGCGGAATGGACGAGAGCAAGTTCAGGCGGATCGAGCCGCTCGGCTTTCGAGGCTGGGCGGGGATCGACGCCTGGTCAGTACGCTGAGTTCACTAAAGTCACGCGAGGCGGCGCCAAAATCGCGGCGCTAAGCAACGAACTGTGACTGGAGCGAAGCTAGAACTTGAACGCCGTCCCGATGTAGACGGCCTGGCTGTCGACGCGGTTGTCGTTGAGCGCCGAGAGGCGGTCACGCTCGATTTTGTAGCGCACGCCGCCCGTCACCGAGAGCCGGTGGGTCAGCGAATAGGATCCGCCGACATCGACCGCATAATTGTCCGGATCGCGAAGCGCGGGCGCAGCCCGGCCTTCCGCACGATCGGCGGAGACCGCGACCCGGCCGGTGAAGCGCGGAAGCGAATAGCTGATCCCGACCGCGGCGCTTTCCCGGCCGTCGACCGGCGAGCCCGCCGAATCGATCTTTTTGACATCGCCCGACACGGCGAACCTGCGCCAGCCGACCGCCACTCCGAGATTGTAGCTGACCGGCGTGAGCGCGCTGACCGGAGACGCCGAGCTGTTCGAAGCGAGCTGCGGAGTCGTCGTGCGGGCACGAATGGCGACACGGATTTGCGACGGACGGCCCTTGGCCGCGGCGGGCGTGAACTTGAATTCGCCGAGCGACGGTGCACGGCCCGAGAAAGCGGCGGCGAGTCGCGGGTCGGCCGATGCCGGAGTGAAGTTGAAATCGGGGCTAAGGCTGAGCGCAACCGCGGGCGGCTGCTTGCCCGGATCGCCGGCCGCGAATGCCGGCGACAGCAGAAGACCCGCCGCGCCGAGCGCGACTGCCAGTTTTCCTGCATTGAAGCGGCCGGGATTCACGTGAGAACACTCCCTGTTCGCGAGTCGATATAGGCTCAGCAAGCTGAAGGTTCCATGACTCGAGTCGATTCGCCCAGACTCTGTTGCACTTCCACAACAAGTTGCGTTCGACTGCCGCGCTTGCGGCCTTGCGGGCAGCATCTATAACGCGCTCGAAACGCCAAAGCCCCGAGGAAGCCGATGTTCCGTCTGAAGACCACTGCCGCAGCGCTTGTTGTCGTTACTCTCGCAGCGTCCGGCTGCGCCCCGAGGCGTGCCGCACCGAGCGAGCTCGCTCCGGCCCGGATGACCACGATCGGGGTCAATTCCTATCTGTGGCAGGCGGCGCTCGACACGATTTCCTTCGCGCCGTTGCTTCAGGCCGACGCCAGCAGCGGGGTGATCATCACCGACTGGTACGCCAACCCGCGCGCTCCGGGCGAGCGCGTCAAGCTGACGGTCTCGATCCTCGATCAGGATCTTCGCGCCGACGCACTGCGCGTCGCCGCGTCGAGGCAGGTCCTTCAGAACGGCACCTGGGTCGAAGCGCCCGTCGCGGCGGCCACGGTGCAGAAGCTCGAAGACATCATATTGACCCGCGCCCGGGACATCCGCCGCGGAACCGTGCCCGGCTGATTTCGGAGTTGATTTCATGACCGGCCGCTTCGATCCGGCGGTTGCGGACGTCCGCTGGCAAAAGACGTGGGACGAGAAGCGATGCTTCATCGCCGATCCCGATAGCGGCAAGCCCAAGGCCTACGTGCTGGAAATGTTCCCCTATCCTTCGGGGCGGATCCACATGGGTCACGTCCGCAATTACACCATGGGGGATGTGCTCGCCCGCTACAAAAGGATGAAGGGCCATGAGGTGCTTCACCCGATGGGCTGGGACGCGTTCGGAATGCCGGCGGAAAATGCCGCGATGGAGCGCGGGGTCCATCCCGATGGCTGGACGCGGTCGAACATCGCCGCGATGCGCGACCAGCTGAAAAGGCTGGGCTTCGCTCTCGACTGGAGCCGCGAGCTCGCGACCTGCGATCCGGAATATTACGGGCACGAGCAGGCCCTGTTCCTCGATCTTTACGAAGCGGGCCTGGTCTATCGCAAGGAAAGCGAGGTCAATTGGGACCCGGTCGACATGACGGTGCTTGCAAACGAGCAGGTCATCGACGGCAAGGGCTGGCGGTCCGGAGCGACGGTCGAGCGGCGCAAGCTGTCGCAATGGTTCCTGAAGATCACCGACTTTGCCGACGAGCTTCTCGACGGCCTCGAAAGCCTCGAGGACTGGCCCGACAAGGTGAAGCTGATGCAGGCCAACTGGATCGGCCGGTCCGACGGACTGCGATTCCGGTTCAAGCTCGCGGCCGACGGAGCCGACGCGGATTATCCGTGGGTCAAGGCGGGCCTCGCCGCCGCGCCCGAAGTCGAGGTGTTCACGACCCGGCCCGACACGATTTTCGGAGCGAGCTTCGTTGCCGTCGCGCCCGATCACCCGCTCGCCCGGGCGGTCGCCGCCGAGAATCCGGACGCGGCGAAATTCGTCGCCGAAGCCAGGTCGGTCGGAACCAGCGAGGAGGCCGTCGAGAGCCAGGAAAAGAGCGGCTTCCTGACCGGGATAGAGGCGGTTCATCCGCTCGAGCCGGAATGGCGGCTGCCGGTGTGGATCGCCAACTTCGTGCTCATGGAATATGGCGCCGGGGCAGTCTTTGGGGTTCCCGCCCACGACCAGCGCGACTTCGAGTTCGCGAGCAAATACGAGCTCCCGATCCGGCGGGTCGTGGCCCGGCCGGACCAGGACGCTTCGACCCCGATCGGCGATGCCGCCGAGCCGGGCGAAGGCGTCATCGTCAATTCGAAATTCCTCGACGGCCTTTCGGTGGAGGAAGCGCAGGATGCCGTCATCCGCCGCGCCGAGGAGCAGGGCTGGGGCACTCGAGAAACCGCCTACCGGCTTCGCGACTGGGGCGTGTCCCGGCAACGCTATTGGGGGACGCCGATCCCGATCGTCCATTGCAATTCGTGCGGCCCGGTGGCGGTACCGCGCGATCAGCTGCCGGTTCTGCTTCCCACCGACGTCAGCTTCGACATGCCCGGCAACCCGCTCGACCGCAACGAGGGTTGGCGGCGCACGAGCTGTCCGGAGTGCGGCGGCGAAGCGCTTCGCGAGACCGACACGTTCGACACCTTCGTGGATTCGAGCTGGTATTTCATCCGCTTCGCAAGCCAACCGATCGACAAGGCCTTCGATCCGTCGGAGGCCGAGCAATGGCTCCCCGTCGGTCAGTATATCGGCGGCGTCGAGCATGCGATCCTTCATCTGCTCTACGCTCGCTTCTGGACCAGGGCGCTCAGGCGGATCGGCCGCCTCGATATCGAAGAGCCGTTCAACGGCCTGTTCACGCAGGGCATGGTTACGCACGAAACCTATCGCGCCGGCGACGGGAGCTGGCTTAGCCCCGACGAAGTGACGAAGACCGGCGACGATTGGGTCCGGATCGTGGACGGCACCCCCGTCAGCTCGGGTCGCGTCGAGAAGATGTCCAAGTCCAGGCGCAACACCGTCGACCCCGAGCCGATCGTCGACAAATATGGCGCCGACGCGGTGCGCTGGTTCATGCTTTCCGACAGCCCGCCGGAGCGCGATCTCGAATGGTCCGAAGCCGGAATCGAAGGCGCTGCCCGGTTCGTCCAGCGGGTCTGGCGGCTTGCTTCTGGCGACACCGGCGGGGAGGGCAAGGATCGCGACCTCCAGCGCAAGCTTCATCGAACCATCGCCGCGGTCGGCGAGGCCATTGAAGCGCTTCAGTTCAACAAGGCGGTTGCCCAGCTCTACGAGTTGGTCAGCGCGATGGAGAAGGCCGCGCCGTCGGCGGCTCGTACGGAGGCTGTCAGGGTGCTGGTCCGTCTGGTCGCCCCCATGGCGCCCCACCTGGCCGAGGATTGCTGGGAAAGGATTAGGGGAGACGGTCTCGTCGCCGACGCGCCTTGGCCGGCGTTCGATCCGGCCCTGCTGGTCGAGGACCAGGTCATCCTCGCGGTCCAGGTCAACGGCAAGCTTCGCGATACGCTGAGAGCGCCGCGCGGTCTCGACCGAGCCGCGGCGGAAGCGCTGGCGCTCGCCTCGGACAAGGTCCAGCGGCAGCTGGCCGGGGCCGAGCCGCGCAAGGTGATTGTGGTTGCCGACCGGCTCGTGAATATCGTCGCGTGATGCGCGCTGCCGTCCTCGCCCTTTGCCTGCTGGCGCTTTCATCGTGCGGGTTGCGCCCGCTCTACGGCGGCGGCTCGTCGGGCGTCGTCGCCTCGCAGCTCCGACAGGTCAGCGTTTCGCCCATCCCTGGCCGCGACGGCTGGCTGGTCTATAACAAGCTCAAGGAGCGGCTCGGCGCCAGCGGCGAGGGGTCGCCCGCATACCGGCTCGAGGTCGAGCTCGACGACGACATCATCGGCCTTGGGATCCGCAGCGACCGGGCGGTCACCCGCGAACGAAGGTCGTTGCGAGCGCGCTACCGGCTCGTGAATCTCTCCACCGGCCTGGTGGTGCTCGACGCGACCGCCGGCTCGGACGCCGGGATCGACGTCGTCAGCTCGGAATATGCGACCGTGGCCGCCGAGCAGACCGCCGCGGAACGGCTCGCGGACGCGGTCGCGGATCAGATCGTCGCCCGGCTCGGGCTGTTCGCGACTCGGACGGCTGGCAAAAGGTGAAGGTGGCGCGCGGCGCGCTCGGGCGTTCGCTCGACAAGCCCGACCCCTCGGTCCGTTTCTATCTTTTTTACGGCCCCGACGAGAGCCAGTCGCGGGGTCATGCGGATCGCCTGCTGACCGGCCTGCAAGCAGAGAAATTCGTGATCGCGCCCGGAGCGGCCAAGAGCGATCCCGCGCTGCTCGCGGACGAAGCGGGCGCGATCGGCCTGTTCGGCGGCAAACGGGCGATCTGGATCGAGCCTGCGGGCGAGGACATCGTGCCCGCCGTCGAGGCCTTGCTCGAAGCGCCGGGGGCGGAAAGCCCGGTCATCGCGATTTCCGGAGCGCTTCGCAAAACCTCGGCGCTGGTCAAGCTCGCGGAGAGCGATGCGGCGGCGCTCGCGCATATTTCCTACGACCTCAGCGAGCGCGATTCGGAACAGCTGGTCGAGGAACTTGCCCGATCGGAGGGACTCCGCCTCGCGCCGGGAGTAGCGGCGCGCGTAGCGGCGGCGGCCGCCGGCCATCGCGGGATCATCGCCCAGGAAATCGCCAAGATCGCGCTTTATGTCGGGGCGAGCCCTGAAGGCTCGGTCACGGTCGATCGCGACGTGCTCGAAGAAATCGGGGCCGGGAGCGAAGGAGACTGGTTGCGGCTCGGCGACCTGGCGCTTGCCGGCGACCTCGACGAGCTGGCGCATCAGCTCGAGCTGAGCTCGGCCGATGCGGAGCCTATCGTGGTTATCCGCGCGCTTCAGCGAAGGCTTCTAATGCTCGGTCCGATCCGCGCCCGGGTCGATCGCGGCGAATCGCCGCGCGACGCCATGGCGTCGGCTGGCAAGGCTTTGTTCTGGAAGGATAAAGACCTTGTCGCGAAGCTGATCGCGACGTGGGACTCGAATGCGCTGGGACGGATTCTGGAACGTTCCGGCGAGCTGGAACGGGCACTGATGCGGGGCGATTCGCCGCCGCCGTCGGCTGCCCTGGAGGAAGAGTTGGTCGCGATCGCCCGGGCAGGCCGACGGCGCTAGGAATTGCGGCTGCTGCTATGTGCCGAGCGGCCGCCGGGTCAGATCGGTTCGCCGGAAAGCCGCTGGCAGATCATGTCGAGCTGGTCGAGGCTCGAATAGGACAGGGTCACCGTCCCCTTCTGCCCCTTGTTCGCGACTCTGACCTTGAGGCCGAGCATGTCACCGAGCTGGCGCTCCAGAGCAGCGAGATCGGCATCGGTCTGCTGCTGGCGCCGGCGCTCGGGCGCTCGGGCGAAAGCCTCGGCGATGCCTGGCTTCCGCCGCTTCGCCAGCTCTTCGGCCTGCCGCACCGACAGGCCCTGTTCGGCGATCTCGCGCGCCAGGGCGGCCGGGTCCGGAGCGTTCGCGATCGCGCGCGCATGGCCCATGCTGATATCGCCTTGCAATAGCGATTGCTTCACCGCTTCAGGTAAAGCCAGCAATCTCAAGAGGTTGGCGATATGGCTTCGCGACTTGTGAACCAGCTTTGACAGCGCATCCTGGGTATGCCCGTAGCGCTTTATCAGGAGCCTGTAGCCCTCCGCCTCCTCGATCGCGTTGAGGTCCTGCCGCTGGACGTTTTCGATCAGCGCGATCTCCGCCGACATCGAATCGTCGATTTCGCGGACGATCGCGGGGATCGTGTGAAGCCGCGCGCGCTGCGCGGCGCGCCAGCGCCGCTCGCCGGCGACGAGCTGGAAATTCTGCCCGTCGGGCCGAAGCAGGACGGGTTGCAGGACGCCGCGCTGGGCGATGGATTCCGCGAGCTCGGCCAGGGATTCCTCGTCGAACTGCGTGCGCGGCTGCGACGGGTTCGGCGCGATCCGTCCGATCTCCACCTCGCGAACCCCGCGCGCCGGTTCGCCCTGCCCTTCTAGCTGATCGTCGGCCGATTGCGGCCGCACCGCTTCATCGAGCAGCGCGGCCAGCCCGCGGCCGAGCCCCGAGCCGGGCTTCTTTGCGCTCATGCTGCTTCCGCTTCCGCGCGGGCCGGAAGCCGCGCCATCAACTCCCGCGCAAGCCGCACATAGGCTTCGGAACCCGGGCATTTGAGGTCGTAAATCAACGCCGGCAACCCGTGGCTCGGCGCCTCCGACAGGCGGACGTTGCGCGGCACGACCGTATCGAACACGACCGGACCCAGGCAGGCGCGGACGTCGTCTGAAACCTGCTGGGAAAGGCGGTTGCGGCGGTCGAACATCGTCAGCGCGACGCCGAGGATCGAGAGCTGCGGATTGAACGCCTGGCGGATCCGCTCGACGGTCTGCAAAAGCTGGCTAAGCCCTTCAAGCGCAAAGAATTCCGACTGGAGCGGGACCAGCAGCTGCCGCGCGGCGACCAGACCGTTGACCGTCAGCAACCCGAGCGACGGGGGGCAATCGATCAGGCAGATGTCCCAGCGGCCGGCCGCGTCGCCAAGCGCCTTGTCCAGCCGGTGCGCGCGGTCGTCCAGCCCGACCATCTCGACCTCCGCCCCCGACAGATCGACCGTCGCGGGAAGCAACTCGAGCCGCGGCACTCGGGTGGCGACGACGCTGTCCTGAACGCCCGAGGTCCCGATCAGCACGTCGTAGCTCGATCGAACGCGC
>DASTIF010000082.1:0-20085 GCA_035717805.1 Sphingomicrobium sp. | reverse complement strand
TGATCTTGCCGGGCTGACGCTGACTGGCCTCACCACCGTCAAATCGAACGGGTCCGGCGGCAACGCAACGTCGGGCATTGGCGGATCCGGTTACGGCGGCACCGCTGACCTTGGAGCGCAGCTCGGCGGCGACACCGTCTTCGCGAGCGCGCTGATAGATTCAAGTGGGATCGGCGGAAGCGGGAGCGGCGGCGAAGGTCAGGGCAGTGGATGGGATTCGACGTTGTCGGTTGTCGACGGAACGCTGTCCGGAACGTCGGCGATCGTGCAGTCCAATGGAACGGACAGTGGCGGCCTGGCCGAGCTCGAAAGCGCCGGCATAGGAACGGGCACGAGCGGCGATCTCGACCTCGGTTCTGTCACCATGACCGCCAACGGCGGTCAGTCCGGCGGCGACGTCATTGTCACGGTCGACTATGGAAGCGTTGCAGACATCGGCGCCGCCAGTCTCACGACCTCCGGCCCCAACGGCACCGGCGCTGTCACGATTGACGTCGGCTCGAACGCGAGCTCGGTGCCGTTTGCGGGCGACCTCTTGTTTGCCGACAGCGTCACGATCGATTCAACCGGCAGCATCGACCTGATCAGCGACAATGGCGCCGGTATGAATGCCGGGTCGTTCGACGCGACGGCCGCGGGCACCATCAGCTTCGACGACCAATATTTTGGAGCGACGCTGACCGCGCCGACGATTACGCTGCAAGCATCCGACTTTGCGTTCGGATGGTCATTCGATTCCGCGAGTATGGGACTCACCGTGGACGGCAACTACAACTTGTCGTCGCTTCCCTACGGCGCGGACAATCTGTCTGTCGCCGCGACCGACAACCTCATCGCTGGCGATCTCTATGCGAGCGACAGTCTCGCGCTGACGGCGGGAGGAGATCTTTCGGTCGGCTATGTCTCGGCGGGTCAGGATATTGCGTTTTCGTCATCCGGAAACCTGACGACCGGCACCCTTTACGCAGGGGGAGACATCGCGCTCGATTCGGCGGGCAATATGACGACGGGCGATCTCATCGCCGGCGGCGGCGTTGCCGCCGAAGCCGGCGGCTCGATGCTCGTGACTTCCGCTGTGTCGGGCTATGACATTCCGGCCGAAAGCCTCGGCGGCGTCCAGACTGCCTCGGCGGTGGTGTCCGGCGAAAGCGTTATTCTTGACGCCGCCGGCGATCTTACGACCGGTGCCATCGAGTCGGCGCAGGACATCGTGCTGACGGCCGGCGGCGATATCGACATGTCCAACCTCGACGCCGCGCAGGCGATAAGCGTGGCCGTCGGCGGAAGTTTCTCGGTCGCGGAAGTTGCAGGTTCCAGCGCTGACTTCACAGCGGGCAACCTGGCTGAATTCTACGGTACGGTCGCCGTGTCGACGATCACTGTCACTTCGGGCGGTCTCTACATCGCGGACGGGGCCAGCCTTGGCGTCTCGGGAATAACGCAGCTGCTCACCTTCAACGCCGTGAGCGACGGGCCGATTTTCATCGGCGAAAACAACCAGGAGCAGCCGGCGGGCTACGCCCTCTATTCGGACGGTGACATCCGAAGCCAGTCGATCGTGATCAATGCCGTTGCGGGAGACGGCGCAACCGCGCCCGACGTGATTTTCGGAGACCTGATGATCGAAGGCAGCCAGACCGATGGCGGCGGCAACAGCCAGGTCACTTTGAACACGAATGGCACGATCGACGTCGCCGGCTTCGTCGACTTCGTGAATGCGGGCCCGGCAGATTCGATGACCTTGAATGCTGGCGATGGTATAAGGATCGCGACCGGCATGGGCGGAATCTCGATCACCGACAGCTCCGGCGATCTCGCGGGGATGCTTGTCCTGAGCGGCGATCATATCTGGGTAGCCGACCAAGCGCTTATCAGCCAGTTGCAGTCGAATCCGAACTTCGAAGGCCGCGATGCGGCACTCGCGACGAACAGCGGAGAATCCGTGCCCAATGGCTTCATTCGCGCCGGTGGAGTCAGCGCTACCGTAGTCGATAGCTTCCTTGTTCAAAACAGCGGTACCACGGACGACCTTGGCGGGATCACTGTTGGCGACGGTGGTCTTACGGTGACCAATGGCGGGACCGAGCCGGTGACGGTTATCGCTTACGGCCGGCAGGTCGGTTCGGACGGCACCACCGTCGACGGCGCGGCGTTCGCCGGCGAGGTCGAACTGGGCGGTGCCGCTGGAGCGACGAGCGATTCAACAATCAACGGCTGTTCGCTGGGCTCGGCCTGCGGGGGGGCGCCACCAGAGTCCGGGCCGGTCACCGGCGCGGAATCGATCCTCGGACCGATCGGCTTGATGAATAGCCCCTCCGATGCCGGCTCCAACGATAGTGACGACAGCGATGACGAGGAGGAAAGCGAGGACGGCGGCTCGGGAGGCGATGCCTCCAATTTCCTCATCAACACCGGACCGGTCCGGCTCGAGACTCCTATTAATGAGCCGATCACCAGCGGCAGCGACAGCCCCGTCGGGCTGAACTGAAGGGAGGCGTCGTGATGCGCAAAGCCAGGATTGTTCTCGCCGCCCTCGTCTGTTCGATCGGCTTGACTCCGCCCGGACCGGCGGCTCCGCTCAGCGTCCGCGACAGCTTCCGGATCGGAACCAGCGGCCTAAGTTATTGCTCGGGGCAGCCCGTCGCCAACGATCCGGCGCTGACCGGCATGTTCGACGCCGGCTATTCGGTGACCTGCCGCGATGCCGCGCTTCCAGTGGGAAAGCTCTATCTCTTGCGGAGCGGCGACAATCCGGAGGCAAGGCTGGCCGCGATTCGCGGCGAAAAGGTCAGTTGCGGAGCTTCGAAGCCCGGGTCGGTCGAGGGGCTGGGAAGTGTCGAAATAATCGATTGCACGATGACGGACGCGAATGTCGGCTATCGGGTGTATGAATATCGCAAGGGCGACCAGCTGTTCGTCGCCGAGGGCCTGACCGGCTACGACAGTGCGCTCCAGCTGGGTCTTCGAAGCATCGTCGCCGACGAAATCGTCGAAGGCGAGGTTTCGATTGCCACGACCGGCGCGGGTGACCCGGCCGCTTTCGCGCGCGTTCAGGCCGGAACGCTCGACCCGACGCGTGCACTCGCCGAAGCCTATCGCCGCAACAACGTGGGAAGCTACGCGGACGCAGCGGAGTTCTTCGCCGCGGTCAGCAGTTCGGGCGATGCTCCGATCAGCCGCGCCGAAGCCCTGATCAACGAGGCTTTGCAAAAATCGAACCTTGGCCGTTTCGCGGAGGCCGATGCCTTGTTCTCGCGCGCCGCCGAACAGGTCCGCGGTGACCCGATCGACGGCCGCAGGTTCCGCAATTACCGCGCGATGCACCTGCTCAACCTCGGCAATCCCGAAGAAGCGTTGAAAGAGCTCGACAAGCCGATGCCCAAGTTCGCCTCGGCCGGAGAAGCCGGGGGCAAGACGCAGGCCGCAATCGATTCCGCAATGTCCAAGCGGCTCAATTCGGAAAGCACGGTGGCGGCGCAGCTTGGCGCCGCGTCGGACGAGCTGCTTCCGGAGGAAAAAGCCGAGATCCTCGACGGGCAGGCGCTGCAGCTTCGCGGCACCTCGCTTCGTCTTTCCGGCAACCTCACTGCCGCTACCCAGGCGCTGCACCTGGGCGATGCGAAGCTCGAGGCCGTGCGCGGCGGGCGCGTCGCGTCGATCGCCTGGATGCGGGCGCAGATCCTCGGTGACCTCGCTGCAATCGCCGAACAGTCGGGCAACGCGTCCGAGGCCGATAGTCTGTACCGGCAGGGAGTCGCGATTCTGGAGCTCAACTATCCGGGCTCCGCCGCTCTGCTGAACGCCCGCGCCCGGCTCGCCGGCTATTTCGCGCGCGCCGGCAACCTCCGGGAAGCCGAGACGATGTTCCGCGACATCGTTCATTCGCAGGCGGACGCGAACAATCTTCCACCGTCCTTCGCCCGAGTGCTTCGGCCCTATGTCGACATACTTCTCAAAAAGGGGGGCGATGCGGCCACCACCGCAGAAATTTTCGCGGCCAGCCAGCTCATGATGCGGCCCGGCCTTGCCCAGACCCAGGCGGTTCTCGCGCGCGAGCTTAGCGGCGGCACCGGCGAGGCCGCGCGCCTGTTCCGGCAGGCGGTTACCCTTGGCCGGCAGGTCGAGCGGACCCGGATCAATCTCGCGCATCTCGAGCAGCAGGCCAGCCCCTCGCCGGCCGACATCGCCAAGGCCCAGGCGCTTCGAACGGATCTCGAACAATCGCAAAAGGAATCGCTTGCGACTCAGGCTGCGCTTGCGGGGTTCCCCCGCTACCGCGCGGTGTCGGTCGATGTGATCCCGCTGGCGGACCTGCAGAAGGCGCTTCGTCCGGGCGAGGGCTATTACCGGATGACGATCGTCGACGATAACGTCTACGCGCTCCTCGCCACACCGACCGCGGCCCAGGCGGTGAAGCTGCCGGTCACGGCAACCGCGCTCGAGCAGGAAGTGGATTCGCTTCGCGAAACAATTTCGACGGTCGAGCAGGGCCAGCAGATCACCTATCCCTATGACGTCGCACTGGCGCACAAGCTCTACGAGGATTTGTTCGGGCCGGTCGCCGCGCACCTTGGCGGAATCACTCACCTCGTGTTCGAGCCGGACGGAGCGATGCTCCGGATGCCGCCGAACCCGCTGGTCGTCGACCAGGCTTCGGTCGATTTGTACTCGAAACGGGTTCAGGCAAATCCCGACGCCGAGTTCGACTTCCGCGGAATCAACTGGTTCGGCCGCGACCGCGACATAAGCACGGCGGTTTCCCCGCGATCCTTCGTCGAGCTCCGCAATGCCCCGCCCGCCGCGGGCCACAAGCTCTATCTGGGCCTCGGCCACAACACGCCGCCAGCGAGCAACGAGGCGCGTCTCGTGCCGGCTGCTGCCGATCGCGACTGCATCCTGCCGCTGTCTTCATGGGAACGGCCGATTTCCGGCAAGGAGCTCACGCTGGCAGGCGACATCATGTCCCGAATGGACCCCAACGGGGTCCAGATCGTCACCGGCGACGGCTTCACCGACACCGCGATCGAGGAGCGAACCGACCTCAACCAATATCGGATCATCCATTTCGCGACTCACGGCGTCGTTACCGCGCCGCGCGCCAAATGCCCGACCCAGCCCGCGCTCCTGACCAGCTTCGGGGGAGACGGGTCCGATGGGCTTCTGACGTTCCGCGATATTTTCGATCTCAACCTGGACGCCGACATCGTCATCCTCTCGGCCTGCGACACCGCCGGCAAGGCGACTGCGGTAGCAACCCAGGAGGTCGGGCTCGGCACCGGCGGCGATGTCGCTCTCGACGGACTGGTCCGAGCCTTCGTCGGTGCCGGCGGGCGGCTGGTGATTGCCAGCCACTGGCCGGTTCCGGACGACTTCAACGCGACCCAGAGGCTGGTCACAGGCCTGTTCACCGCCCCGGCGGGAACGCCGACGGTCACGGCTCTACGGCAATCGGAGCGTCAGCTGATGGATTCGGCGGACACGTCGCATCCGTTCTACTGGTCGGCCTTCGCCGCCGTTGGCGATGGGGATATTCCGGTGATCCGCGCCAAGACGCAGATCGCCGAAAAGCATTAAGCCAGTCGGCGGTCAGTCCGTCGCCGGGTGCTGCTCGCCGCAGCGGCAGGTCGTGACCCGCCCTTTGCGTGCGCGCTTGGCAGCCGGCTGTGCCTGGGGCGCGGCGGCCGCTTCGGCGGGCGCCTGATCGAGCGAAGCGACCACCACCGGCGCGGTCTTTTCGGCCGGTTGACCCGCCTTGGCGGGCGGCGTCGTGACGGGCTCGGCGGCATTGGCGCCCCCGAGCGGCAAGACGACTGCAATCGCAACCAGCAGACAAGCGCGCATGGCACCCTCCAGCATCGAATGAAGCCGGATAGCGCGCGCACGGTTTCCGCGAGCCTAGCGCCAATGGTTAATGGCGCGGAAGGCGTTCGGTGCTGAAAGGAAGGAATGGTGGACGCACTAGGGCTCGAACCTAGGACCCGCTGATTAAGAGTCAGCTGCTCTACCAACTGAGCTATGCGTCCACACCATCATGAAAGGCGCGCCCGAGGACCACGTCGGCCCAAGCGCGGCGCGCCGGTAGCATGGCGTCAGATGGGGCGCAACCGTCGCGATTCAAGCGCTTCGACACTTCAGTACGATCGCGGCTGAGTCCGTTGCTGGCGCTCCAGCGACATCAGCAGCCCGATGCACAGCATCACCGTCATCACCGCCGATCCGCCATAGCTGACTAGCGGCAGCGGCACTCCGACCACGGGCGCGAGGCCCATCACCATCATCAGGTTGATCGAAACGTAGAAGAAGATCGCGGCGGTCAACCCAGCCGCCGTGAGTTGGCCAAAGCGTGTGCGGCAGCGAGTGCTCACGCGCATCCCCCACCGGATCACGAAGGCGAAGGCGACGATCAGAACCAGCCCGCCGGCGAAACCCCATTCCTCGACCATCGTCGAAAAAACGAAATCGGTGTGGCCTTCCGGGAGATAGTCGAGATGGCTCTGGCTTCCCTGGAGATAGCCCTTGCCGAACAGGCCGGCCGACCCGATCGCGATCTTCGATTGGGTGATGTGATAGCCCGCGCCTAGGGGATCGCTTTCGGGATTGAGGAAGATCAGGACTCGCTTGCGCTGATATTCATGCATCAGCGAGAAAGCGACCGGGGCGGCCACCGCGACGGCTGCGAACGTGCCCGCGAACAGCCACCATGGCAGACCCGCGACGAACATCACCGTTGCACCGATCAGGATGACCATCATGGCCGTGCCGAGGTCCGGCTGGACGAGAATAAGAAGCGCGGGAACGCCAAGCAGCAGCGCGGCGGGCCAGACTGCCCGCCAGCGACGGATGTCGGAGGGCGGAAGCAGATCGTAAAAGCGCGCAAGCACGAGCACGATCGCCGGCTTCATGAACTCGCTCGGCTGGAGTCGGATCGGGCCAACGTCGAGCCAGCGCTGAGCGCCTTTGCCGACGAATCCGAGCAGCTCGACCGCGATCAGCATCGCCAGGACCACTGCGTAGAGCGGGAAGGCGACGCTCTTGATCGTCGATTCCTTGATCCACGACATCCCGATGGCGGTGACCAGGAAAAACAGGAAGATGACCGATTGCTTGAGCGCCCACGGGGTGAGCGACCCGCCCGCCGCCGAATAGAGGGTCAGGAGCCCAATCGTCGCGATGCCGGCGATCAGGAACAGCAGCCGCCACGGCAGCTTCGCCAGCGGCTGCGGGATAATCGCCGAGGAGATCATGCGGCGTTTGCTCTCGCCGCGGCCTTGAAGGCGGCGAGCTGGCGGTCGTTGCGCTCCTGCAGGGTTCCGCCCCACTGCTTCTCGAGCGGGAGCAATGCGTCCCATGCCTTTTGCTTGTCGAACAGATAGGTCATGGAATCGCGAACCACGGGCGCGGCCGCCGAGGCGCCGAATCCGCCATGCTCGATGATGCAGCCGATCGCGTAGCGCGGCTTGTCCGCCGGGGCGAAGGCGATGAACAAAGCGTGGTCCCGCAGCGCCCAATTGTTTTGGTGGCCGCGCTCGCTGAGCCGGTGCACCTGGGCGGTGCCGGTCTTCCCGGCCATCAGGATATTCTCGAGCGGCAGTTTGGACGCAACGGCGGTCCCGCCGTCGTTGACGACTGAAGTCATCGCGGCCCGGACGAACGCCAGATGCTCGGTGTCGATGGCGAGCGGCGGGATCGGTTTGCGCGCCGCGCCCATCAGCAGCCGCGGCTGGAGCAGCTTGCCCGAGCCGATCCGCCCGGGCAGCACCGCCAGCTGCATCGGGTTGATCAGCACATAGCCCTGGCCGATCGACGTGTTCGCCGTGTCGTAGCCCTGCCACTCACGATGATATTTCTGCTCCAGCCATTCCGGGTTGGGCATGGTTCCGTACCGCTGGGTCGCGAGCGGCAGGTCGAACTCCTCGCCGTAGCCAAGATAGTTGACCATGTCGGTCGTCTCTTGCGGGTCGGTAATCAGGCCCGTCGCCCAGAAATAGGTGTTGCAGCTGCGTTCGATCGCCGAGTGCATGTCCATCGATCCGTGGGCGGCATCGCAGCGAAAGTAGCGGTTACCGATCTGGTATCCTCCCGGACAATAGACTCGTCGCTTGGGATCGATGCCCTGCTTGAGGAAGGCGAGGGCCATCGCCGGCTTGATCGTCGATCCCGACGGATAGAGTCCCTGGGCGACCTTGTTGAGGAGCGGGATGTGGTCGTCTTCCGACAGCATCCGCCACTCGGTTCGGCCGATGCCGCGGCTGAAGCTGTTGGGGTCATAGGCCGGCATCGATACCAAGGCGAGCATGTCGCCGGTCTCGAGGTCGAGCGCGACGAGAGCGCCCGACTGGTCGCCCATCCGCCGCGCTGCATATTCCTGCAGCCCCACATCTACGGTCAGTTGCACCGTCTGGCCGCTGCGGTCGGGCTTGGGATCGAGCTCCTTGACCAGCTTGCCCCTGGCCGTGACTTCGATCCGCTGCCCGCCCGGCGTTCCCCGCAGATAAGGTTCCAGCGTCTTTTCAAGACCTTGCTTACCGATCTTGAAGCCCGGCGTCAGGAACAGCGGGTCCTTGGTCTTCTCATAATCCTCCGCCGTGGGCGTGCCGACATAGCCGGTGAGATGCGCGACCGCGGGCCCGGTCGGATAAAAGCGCGAAAAGCCGCGAGTCGCCTGGACGCCGGGCAGATCGGGAAGCCGGACGATGACCGCCGCATATTTTTCGTAAGGCACGCTCTCTGCGACCTGAACGGGCTGGAAGCCATGGCTTTGCTTCAGGTCCTTGAGAATTCGATCGAGCTCGTCGGCGTCGAGCTCCAGGAGCTGCGACAGCGTCTTCAGCGTCTGCTCGGCGTCGTCGAGCTGCTGCGGGATCAGGTCGACCCGAAAATCGCTGCGGTTGATGGCGATCGGCTTTCCGTAGCGGTCGATCATCCAGCCCCGGCGCGGCGGGACGACGATGATCTGGACCCGATTGTTCTCGCTCATCAGCTCGTATTTTTCGTTTTCCGCGACGGCGAGCCAGCCGAGCCGCCCGACCAGAGCCGCTCCGACCGCGGCCTGCGCGCCTCCGAACAGCATCATCCGCCGCGAGAAGGACAGCGACTGGTGAACCGAGGTGAACGGCTGGTGCTTCACGATCGCCCAAGCCTCCAGCGGTCGAGGCGCGACGCCATCCACGCGGCGACAGGGAAAGCTGCGATGGCGATCAGAAGTGGCGGAATCATCGAAGACATCGGGACCCTTGCGCCCATCCAGGCCGCAACCTGCCACTGCGCCGTTTCATGAAGCAGGATCAAAAGCGACGCCAGCAGCCACTCGATCCAGTAATCGCGCCACTGGGTCCGCCGGTCCAGGAGGTCGAGCGCGAGCATCGAGGAGGTCCATACCACGACCGACAAGCCGAGCGGGCTTCCGGTGACCAGATCGCTGAACAATCCGAGCGGGGCCGCCCACCAGCTCGGCCAGACGTCAGCTCGAAGAAGCCGCCAGGCGATCAGGGCGAGGAACCCGAAGTCCGGAAACCAGCCGTTCAGGGCGATGATCGGCAGCGCCGACAGCAAGGTCGCCATGATCACCGAGACGGCGGGGACATAAGCCGCGGCGCTTATCGGTCCGCGGCCGATCCGGCGGTTCTGGGCGAGTGCCGAGCGCACCATCAGGGAAGCTCCTGGCCAACTTGCGCGCGCGTGACCATGGCTTCGGGCTCGAACGGCCGGAGGAC
Source organism: Sphingomicrobium sp. (assembly GCA_035717805.1). GTDB lineage: Bacteria > Pseudomonadota > Alphaproteobacteria > Sphingomonadales > Sphingomonadaceae > Sphingomicrobium. The sequence continues at coordinate 10,372 of DASTIF010000082.1, read as the reverse complement.
GATCGCGAAGCTGGTCGCCGAGGGTTCGGCGAACGGAACGGCGATCGCGTTGTCGCCCTCGAGCCTTTTTATCCGCGCGATCGGCACCAGCGGCGGATAGAGGCCGCCCGTTCCCGAGGTGATGATCGAATCGCCCGGGCGGAACGGGTTTCGGCCGACCTCGAGCGGCTTGATGACGATTGTGCCGTCTCCCCGACCCTGGGCGATCACCGCCTGACCGGTGCGCAAATGCCGCGCCGGGACGATACTGGCGCTGTCGGAAACAAGGAGGATTCGCGAGGAGAGGGCCCCGGCGTCGACGACCCGGCCGATCAGCCCGCGGGAAGCGCGCACCGGCATTCCGATCCGAACCCCGTCGCGTTTGCCCGCCGACAGGATCGCGAAGCGTCGCGGGCTCTGGAAGGAGGATCCGACGAGCCGGCCCGTGGCGACCGCGTCGGGCAATTGCTCACGGAGCCGGAGCGTGCCTTTGAGCTGGCGGTTTTCCTGCTGGATTGCCCTTGCGGCGACCAGCTGCTCGCGCATTCCCTGGTTCTCGCGCTTGAGCCGCTCGTTCTGGCTAGCCGCGTCCCAATAATCTCCCGCGCCGGAAGCCAGCCCGTGAACCGTCGCGCTGATCCCGTGAAGCGGGACGCTGATCGGCGTGGTGAGGTCGAGCGCAAGCCCGCGAAGATCCTTGAACGTGCCGGGCGCGGCGATCGAGAAGGCGAGCAGTATAAGGCCGATCGCAACGCTCACGATCGCCGCGATGAAGCTGAAGAACAGGCCATATTGTGCGCGTCTGGACCAGCCCGGGCGCGGCCCCGCTGGCGGCGCCACCGCTCAGCCCTTCCTCAGGCCGTCTGGAGGACGCCGCGGAACTGCTCTTCCTCGAGCGCCCGTCCGGTACCCAATGCTACGCAGGTCAGCGGGTCCTCGGCGACCGTGACCGGAAGCCCGGTCTCGTCGCGAAGCACCTCGTCCAGGCCTTGGAGCAAGGCACCGCCGCCGGTCAGAACGATGCCCTGATCGCAAATATCGGCGGCAAGCTCGGGCGCGGTGTTCTCGAGCGCGATCCGAACGCCTTCGACGATGGTCCCGACCGGCTCCGACAGCGCTTCGGCGATCTGACCCTGGTTGATCGAGATTTCCTTCGGCACGCCGTTGACGAGATCGCGGCCCTTGATGTGGACGGTCTTGCCGATCCCGTCGGTCGGCGGCTTGGCGATCCCGACTTCCTTCTTGATCCGCTCCGCGGTCGCTTCGCCGATAAGGAGATTGTGGTTGCGGCGGACATAGGATGAGATCGCTTCGTCCATCTTGTCGCCGCCGACGCGCACCGAGGTCGTGTAGGCGAGGCCGCGAAGAGAGAGAACGGCGACTTCCGTGGTGCCCCCGCCTATGTCGACAACCATCGATCCGATCGGCTCGGTGACCGGCATGTCGGCCCCGATCGCGGCCGCCATCGGCTCCTCGATCAGGAAGACCGCGCTGGCGCCGGCGTTGGACGCCGCATCGCGGATCGCGCGGCGCTCGACCGAGGTCGATCCGCTGGGCACGCAGATAACGATCTCCGGGAAGCGCCAGGCACGCATCTTGCCGCCATGCACCTTGTGGATGAAGTGCTTGATCATCTGCTCGGCGACGTCGATGTCGGCGATCACTCCGTCGCGAAGTGGTCGGATCGCCTCGATCTGGTCGGGGGTCTTGCCCATCATCAGCTTGGCGTCGTCGCCGACCGCCTTGACCCTCTTGATCCCGTTGATGGTCTCGATCGCGACCACCGACGGCTCGTTGAGAACGATCCCGCGGCCGCGAACGTAAACGAGGGTGTTGGCGGTCCCAAGATCGATCGCCATGTCATGCGACATCCATTTGAACCAGCGGTTCCAGAACATGCTAGCTTTATTCTCCGCCTTGCCGTCCGGCAGCCGGCAATTCCCCCCGGCTACTTAGTTGAAAATTAAACGCTTCCCATTGAATGCAAACTGAATTTCGTGGCGCAAATCAGAGCTTCGCGGGACGGTTCGGATTGGGCTAGACCTATTAACATGTCAATAAGAAGACTGCCCTCCGAATTGATCGACCGGATCGCCGCCGGCGAAGTCGTCGAGCGGCCGTCGAGCGCGCTCAAGGAGCTTGTCGAAAATGCGCTCGATGCGGGCGCCCGGAGCATCGCCATTCGTCTGTCGGGCGGCGGGATCGGGTTGATCGAGGTCGTCGACGACGGGAGCGGCATGAGCCGGGCCGACTTGGCACTCGCGCTGGAACGGCACGCGACGTCCAAGCTTCCCGACGGAAGCATCGACCGTGTGACGAGCTTCGGATTTCGCGGCGAGGCACTGCCGTCGATCGCGAGCGTATCGCGGCTCAGCCTCGAAAGCCGCGAGCGCGGAACCGAAGGCTGGCGCATCGTCATGGACCATGGCCGCAAGGTCGAAGAGGGGCCGGCCGCGCTTCCCCCCGGCACGCGGGTGCGGGTCGAGGATTTGTTCGCCAAGGTCCCCGCTCGCCGCAAGTTCCTTCGAAGCCAGCGCTCGGAATATGCCGCCTGCCTGGACGCAGTGCGGCGGCTGGCGATGGCGCGCAGCGACGTAGCCTTTTCGCTCGAGCACGATGGACGCAGGATCCTGTCGCTCCAGCCGTCGGAGTTGCCGGCACGGGTCGCGGCCTTGCTCACCGCCGAGCTCGACCGTCACGGGGTCGGGATCGATTGCGTCCGCGACGGGATGGGCCTCGGCGGAGTGGTCAGCCTCCCGACCTTCAACCGCGGGGTCGGCGATCAGCAATATCTGTTCGTCAATTCGAGGCCGGTGAAGGACCGCCTTTTGGTCGGCGCGTTGCGCGCAGCCTATCGCGATCTTATCGCGCGCGACCGTCACCCGATCGCCGCCTTGTTCCTGTCGGTCCCGCTCGAGGAAGTCGACGTGAACGTCCATCCCGCGAAGACCGAAGTCCGGTTCCGCGATCCCGCTGCGGTTCGCGGGCTGATCGTCGGCGGGATTCGTTCGGCGCTCGATACCGAATCGCACCGCAGCGCCGCGCGCGAGCAGGCGGCCGCTCCAGTTGCGTGGACCAGCGAGCCGTTGGCGCCGCCTCTGCCGGCCGGGGTCCGCGAGGAGCGGGCCCTTTTCACCGGCATCCGGGTCGAGCCGTCGGCGCGTGCGGAGCCGGCGATCCAGCCTGTCGAATCCTTCCCTCTCGGTGTCGCTCGGGGGCAGGTGGCAAACACCTATATCGTCGCCGAGGCGCAAGACGGGCTGGTCATCGTCGACCAGCATGCCGCGCACGAACGGCTGGTGCTGGAACGGCTCCGCGCCGCGCGATCGGGCGGGTCGGTCCCGCGCCAGGAGCTTCTGATCCCTGAGGTCGTCGAGCTCGACGAGCCGGACTGCGACCGGATCGAGAGCGCTTCGGCAGAGCTCGCCGACCTGGGGCTGGAAGTGGAAAGATTCGGGCCGACTTCCATCCTGGTCCGGTCGGTGCCGGCGGCGCTCAAGAGCCCGGACCCGGCAAAATTGCTGGCCGATCTCGCGGGAGAAATAGCCGAGCTCGGTTCGGCCCTCTCGCTTCGCGAGCGGCTGGATCATGTCGAGGCGACGATTGCCTGTCACGGTTCGGTCAGGGCAGGGCGCGTTCTTTCGGTCGCGGAGATGAACGCGCTCCTCCGCGAGATGGAAGCGACTCCGCGGTCGGGACAGTGCAACCACGGCCGCCCTACGTGGGTAAAGCTCGCCCACGGCGACATAGAGAAACTGTTCGGGCGCAAATAGGGAGAACTATGGGCTATCTCATTGTATTCCTTGGTGCGGGCATCGGCGGTGCGCTTCGCCACGGGGTCAATCTCGCGGCGGCGCGGTTGCTGGGTTATGGCTTTCCGTTCGGCACACTGTTCGTCAATGTCGCGGGTTCTTTCCTGATCGGGCTGCTGGCCGGTTACTTCGCATTTCGCACCGGATTCAGCCAGCATTTCCGGCTTTTCCTGACCACCGGCGTTCTCGGCGGATTCACGACATTTTCCGCGTTCACACTCGACGCGGCCCTTCTCGTCGAGCGGCACGACTATGCGTTGGCGGCCGGCTATGTCGTCGGATCGGTCGGAATTGCGCTAGCGGGGCTGTTCCTCGGCCTGGCGATGTTTCGTCAGGGTGCGCATCTGCCCTAGCGGGGGCGACGTTTCGCCGACTCTGTGCTACAGCCGTTTCGCTGCAGGAGTAGAGCGATGGAAGAGCCCAAAGGCATCAAGGACCGCACTTACTACGCGCAGCGCGCCGCCGAGGAGTTCGATCTCGCCCAGGCGGCCACCGATCAGGATGCAGCTGCGGCGCATCGCAGGCTCCAGCGGGCTTATCTGGAACGGGCCTCTACCGGGGATCGCGGAATCCCGCTGGCTGACGAGATCGGCTAGTCATCCGCCGATAGGTTCTTCACCTTTTCATAGACTCCGGTGATCGGCTCGGACCGTGCTTTCTGGCGAGCGGCCGAAAGACGCGGGTAACCGCTCTTGGCCTCTTCCCGGAGCGCGCTGGCGAATCTCCCCGATCGGACCGAGTCCAGAACCTGCTCCATACGCTCGCGGGTTTCCGAAGTGACGACCGCCGGACCGCCGAGCACCGCTCCAAGCTCCGCGGTGTTCGAAATGGCCTCGCGCATGCCGGCAATCCCGCGCGCATCGATGAGCTCGGCAAGGAGCTTCAGTTCGCCGACGCATTCCAGATAGGCGACTTCGGGCGAGATCCCGGCCTCGACCAACGTCTCGAAGCCGGCGCGAAGAAGCTCTGGCACGCCGCCCCAGACGACCGCATTTTCGTTGAACAGGTCGGCGACCGCTTCTTCCTCGAAGCTCGACTCAATCAGCCCGGCCCGACCACAACCGATTGCGCGGCCATATGCGAGGGCAATGCCGCGCGCTTCGCCGCTCGCGTCCTGCGCAACGGCCCACAAGGCGGCCATGCCCTTGCCCTGCCGGTAGAGCGAACGAAGCGCGGTTCCCGGGCCCTTCGGCGCTACGAGGAAGACGTCGAGATCGTCGCGCGGCCGGACCAGCCCGAAATGCACCGCCAGGCCGTGACTGAAGCCAAGGGCGGTACCTGGTCGAAGATGCCGGCTTATCTCCGCATAGAGGTCGCCGAGAATCTCATCCGGCGCGAGCAGCATCGCCACATCGGCCGAGGCGGCGGCCTGCTCCAGCAAGTCCACCTTCACACCCGCTGCTTCGGCTTTGTTTCTGCTTTCCGAACCACCGCGAAGGCCCACGACCACGTCGATCCCGCTGTCATGGAGGTTGAGGGACTGCGCCCGGCCCTGATTGCCGAAACCGAGGACGGCGACTCGCTTGCCGATGAGCGGCGCCGGGTCGATGTCCTGGTCTCGGGTCAGCTCCATAGCCGCGGCCTAATGTTTCCCGCCGAACAGGGCCAGAGCTTCCGCCATCGCGCTATCGAGCGGCCTGGTGAACCTCGGCCAATCGGGCGGCGGCTGGTGCGCGAACCAGGTATATTGCCGCTTCGCATAATTGCGCGTCGCCTGGCTTCCGCGCGCGATCATCTCGTCGCGGCTTATCTCGCCGCGCAGAAAAGCGGCGATTTCGCGCACTCCGATCGCTCGCATTACGGGCAGGGCGGGGTCGAGGCGTCGGTCGAGCAACGTCTCGACTTCCTCGATTGCGCCGATTTGCACCATCGCCTCGAAGCGCTCGTCGCAACGGCGATACAGCCAGTCGCGCGGTGGAAGGAGGATGATCGGCTTGAGATCGACCTCGTCACCGATCCCGCCCTCACGCGCACTGTGCCAGTCGGCAAGAGGCCGCCCGGTCGACAAAACCACTTCGAGCGCGCGCGAGATTCGGGTCGTGTCGGCGGGTTTGAGGCGAGTTGCCGCGTCGGGATCGAGCGCTTCGAGTTCCGCCCGGTTCAACTCAACCGAAGCTGCTCGAACCCGCTTGCGAACCTCGGGGTCTATCGGCGGCACCGGCGCGATTCCATCGAGCAATGTCCGCAGATACAAACCGGTGCCGCCGACCAGGATGGGCAGTCGTCCAAGGGCATGAACCCGTTCGATTTCGATCTTGGCGAGCGCGGCCCAGTCCGCGGCCGAACAGGCATCGGCGCCGTCCCGAACCCCGTATAGTCGATGTTCCGCTCGGTCGCGCTCGTCCGGCGTCGGCACTGCACTCAGGACCGGAAGGTCGCGATAGATTTGTGCGCTGTCGGCATTGATGACGACTCCGCCAACTTGCTCCGCAAGCGCGAGCGCGAGTGCCGACTTGCCGCTCGCCGTCGGCCCGGCGATTAAGGCGAGCGGAGGCAAGGCAGAGGCACCAATGCTCATCGCGACGCTGATAGCAGCGGGACGGCTGGATGACAGGCTGGTGGATCGCGCGCTCGGCGCGGTTCGTGAGCTTGATCCGAGCGCTTCCTTTGGTGCCTGGATCGACGAAGGCGATGCGGCCGACTTGAAGGTGTCGGCCGACGCGAGCGCGGTGCGCTGGGCGCTAGAGGTCCTGGAAGGCGTCGATGTCGTCGTCCAGCGCGAGGAGCCGCGGTTCCGGCGGCTTCTGGTCGCGGACATGGATTCGACGATCATCGGCCAGGAATGCATCGACGAGCTCGCCGATTTCGCCGGGCTCAAGCTCGAGGTCGCCGGAATCACCGAGCGTGCGATGCAGGGCAAGCTCGACTTTAGCGCCGCTCTTCGCGAGCGCGTCGCGTTGCTGTCGGGCCTCGAGGAAGAGGCCATCGCCCGCTGCCTTGCCGAACGCGTCGTTCCCACGCCGGGAGCCGCCACGCTTGTCCGGACCATGCGCGTCGGCGGCGCGCGAACATTGCTGGTTTCCGGCGGGTTCCTCTCCTTTGCCGAGCCCATCGCGAAGATGATCGGCTTCGATCGGGTGCGTGCCAACCGATTGGTGTTCGACGGCTCGCAGCTATCCGGACAGGTCGAGGATCCGATCGTGGATGCCGAGGCGAAGGTCGAATCCTTGATCGAAGCGCGCGAGGAGTTCGGGCTGGCCAGAGGCGACGTGCTCGCAATCGGCGACGGCGCGAATGATCGGTTGATGATCGAGGAGGCGGGTCTTGGAGTCGCTTACCGCGCGAAGCCCGCACTGGCCGAAGTCGCCGACGCGAAGATTGAGCATCACGGGCTCGATGCATTGCTTTGGGCGCAGGGGATTCGAAAGCGGGAATGGGTGAGCTGACGCTCTATTTGCCCTCTACCGGGAAACAGGCTTGGCCCATTGCGTCTAACTTGGCGCAGGCGGCGGAGGCTTCCGACCGGCTGGCAAAGCCCGTGAGTTGAAGACGAGTCACCGAACCCGCTTTTTCATAGACAGGCTGGTGCCCGGAAACCGGGGCCTTGCCCGACAAGCGTGTGTACAATTCTTCGGCGGAAGAACGCTTGGAAAAAGCCCCAAGCTGGATTCTCCAGCTGCCCGAGTTGGCGGGGACGGCCGGCGTTGACGGTTTTGCCGGTGCCTTCTTCGCACTTTTCGGCATCACCGGTGGCTTCGCCGTTGGCGAGGCCTTGGCCTTTGCCTTGGACATCGCGAGGGCCACTCCCTTTTGCCGGACGTCGACGGGAAGCAGCTGGTCCATGTCCGCGAGGGTCGTCCTGGCGGGTTCCAGCCCCTGGGCGGCGGCGCGGCTGACGTAAGCGTATGCCACGACCGGATCGCGCGGGACTCCGTCGCCGTTGAACAAGGCCGTTCCATAGACCAGCATCGCTCGCGGCTCGCCATGTTCGGCCGCTTCCTTCAGCCAGCGCATCGCAGCCTGGCGGTTTCCGCTGTCGAACAGGAGGAGGCCGAGCGTCGTCTGCGCGTCGAGATGGCCGGCGCGCGCCGCCCGTTCCAGCCAGCCCTGCGCGGCGGCGAGATCGACCGCGACGCCCCGGCCGAGCCGGTAGGCCTGGCCGAGATTGAAGGCCGCATCGGCGTCGCCTTTTTGCGCCAGCGGGCGCCAGATCGCGATCGCTCCGGCATAGTCCTCGCGCTGCCAGGCTTCGATCCCGTCGCGAACACTCTGCTGTGCGAGCGCGGACGCGCTTCCCACGGCCGCCATCGCTACGACCGCCAACATGCTCAAACGATTGAGCTTCATTCCCGCCACATCCCTCGCTTCACCCTAACCGACTTCGCTTCGGCGGCAACAGTCTCTTACCGCCATTAACCAGATTTTAGAGCCTTGAGTGTCACCTCCGCCCTCGATCGATCGCAAAAAGGGCAGGGGAAAACATGCGCGTTCTCGCTATGGCATCGCAGAAGGGCGGTTCGGGAAAGACGACTCTTTCCGGTCACCTCGCGGTGCAAGCTCAGCTTTCGGGCGCAGGTCCCGTCTGCCTGATCGACATCGACCCTCAGGGGAGCCTCGCGGATTGGTGGAACGAGCGCGAAGCCGACATGCCGGCCTTTGCGCAGACCACTGTCGCCCGCCTTGCCTCCGACCTGGAAGTGCTTCGCCAACAGGGCTTCCGCCTGGCTGTCATCGACACGCCCCCGGCGATTACAATGGCGATCCAGAGCGTCATTGCGGTCGCCGAGCTGATCGTCATTCCGACCCGGCCCAGCCCGCACGATCTTCGCGCCGTCGGCGCCACCGTCGATCTTTGCGACCGCGCCGGAAAGCCTCTTATCTTCGTCGTCAACGCAGCGACCCCGAAAGCCAAGATCACCTATGAGGCCGCGGTCGCGCTCTCGCAGCACGGCACCGTCGCCCCGGTCACTATTCACCACCGCACCGATTTCGCGGCCTCGATGATCGACGGCCGAACGGTGATGGAAGTCGACCCGCAGGGCCGCTCGGCGAGCGAAGTGACCGAGCTTTGGGATTATATCTCCGACCGGCTCGAGAAGAATTTCCGCCGCACCGTTTTCGCTGCTCCCAACGCAGCCCCGGGAATCAGCCCCGCAAGCCCGCGTCCAGTCGGTGGCTTCGGCCGCCGGGTAATGGGTCAGTAACGGGGGGATGGCGTGAACAGCGAAGCGAAACCTTTCGCATCCCTTTCGTCCGGACTTCTCGCTCGCAAGGGCGCCGCTCGCCCGGCGATGCGCCCCCAGGGGTTCGGCCAGATGGGTGCCGGACTTGAGGACCTTGGCTGGAACGACATGGGGTTCGAGCCGCCCAAACCGGCGGACGAGGCCGATCGCGATTCCGAACATGATGCCTTCGGCGAAGTCATCCCGGCGCATCCGCACAATCTTGCCGGCCTGACTCCGGTCGAGTCGCCGGTCCACAACCAACAGGCGGAGATCGCCGGCCGGCTGTCGGCCCATTCGGACGAAGTTGCCGACGAAGAGGAAATCGACGAGACCGCGGAGCTTTACGAGCCCGACGCTGAACTCGAGAACGCCGAGCCTCCAGTCGAAGAAGCGCCGGTCATCGAGGCTGTCGCTGCTCCGGCTCCGGTCGTGAAGATAAATGCAGCGCCTGTCCCGCGCATCCCGCGCAAGCCGCGCGCGGCGCCGGGAAGCAAGGAAAAGGCGGCGTTCACGCTCCGCCTCGACCCGCAGCGCCACCTCAAGCTTCGGCTTGCGTGCGCCGTTTCCGGCTCTTCGGCGCAGATGCTCGTGACCAGGGCCGTGGACGAGCTTCTCGCCGCAATGCCGGAACTCGATTCGATTGCTGAAAAAGCGAAACGGAAGGGATGAACCCATGAACCGCCCGAGCCGCGTCGGAACCGCGCTTTCCACAATTGCCATCGCAGCGACCTTGTCGGGATGCGCGATCGGTCATGAAAGCCGGCAGTCGATCTTCGGCGGCAAGGTGGACAAGGCGAATATCGGCCTCGCCACGCGCGCCCAGGTCGCCCTCGCCGGTCAGCAGTTTTCGACCGCTATCGAACTTGCCGAGCGCGCCGTCGAAAATGCGCCGAACGACGCCGGTTTTCGCGCGCTTCTCGGCAATTGCTATTTCGCCTCGGGCCGGTTCGCTTCCGCGGAGTCCGCTTTCCGCGACTCGCTTACGCTTATCCCCGCCCAGCCCGAGTTGATTCTGAAGCTTGCGCTTGTGCAGATCGCTCAGGGCAAGAATGCCCGAGCCTTGGCCGAGCTGGAGGCCGCGCGCTACGCGCTCGACGCCGCCGACTATGGGCTGGCTCTCGCTCTTGCAGGACAGCCGGAGCACGCCGTCACGGTGCTCGACGAGGCAGCCCGCATGCCCGGTGCCGACAGCCGCCTTCGACAGAACCTCGCGCTTTCCTACGCGCTTTCGGGCGACTGGGCGATGGCGCGCACCGTTGCCGCTCAGGACGTCCCGCCCGCGCAGCTCGACGACCGAATCCAGCAATGGATGGCGATGGCGACGCCGCAACATGCATCCGACCAGGTCGCCGCCTTGACGGGCGTGACCCCGGCGGCCGATCCCGGTCAACCCGAAAGGCTCGCTTTGAACCGCGC
>DASTIF010000081.1:0-3054 GCA_035717805.1 Sphingomicrobium sp. | reverse complement strand
AAGCTCCTGCCGCGACGGTGCCCGAAGCGCTTCGAACAAGGCGCCGATTTTCTCGGTCGACTTGACCCCCGGCCGCGTATCGACGGCCGAGCCCACGTCGATCGCATGGGTGCCGAGCGCCGCGGCCTGGCGCGCGTTGTGCGGACCGATCCCGCCGGCAACCAGCGAAACCGGCAGCCGAGCGTGGCCTTGGATCATCGTCCAGTCGAAAGCCTGCCCGGTGCCGCCCGCACCGCGGTCGAAGACCAGCCGGTCGGCAGCACTGAAGCTTTCCGGTCGAGCGCTGGCCACGGAGACCGACTTCCAGACCTCGCAATCCACCGGCAGCCGACGCGCCAGAGCCCGGACATAAGCGGCGTCTTCGTCGCCGTGCAGTTGCACTGCGGCGAGGCCGAGCATTGTCGCGGTATCGGAGACCTCGCGCATCGGTGAGTTTCGAAAGACTCCGACGCGCCTGGGCCAGTGGCCGTTTAGCGCGAACGCCTGGCCGAGCGTGACGGCGCGCGGGCTTTTGGGAACCAAGATCAAGCCCGCGTAGGTCGCCGCGGCGGCGGCCTGAAAATCCTGCGTCCGGTTCAGACCGCATAGCTTCACGCGTCCGAAGACGAGCTCGCGCGCCGCCCCGGCCGGGTCGCGTGCCTGCATCAGCGACGTCCCGACAAGAAAGGCGTCGACGTGCCTCGCAAGCCGCTCGACATCCTGTCGCGAGCTGATGCCGGATTCGCTCACCAGCACCTTGCCGCCGGCCAGCTTCGCCAGCCTCTCGGTCGTCGAAACGTCGATCGAAAAATCGCGAAGGTCGCGGTTGTTGATGCCGATGATTTGCGCGCCGAGCGCATTGGCGCGGCGCATTTCGGCCTCGTCATGGACCTCGACCAAGGCGTCCATGCCCAACCGGGCGGCCTCCGCCATGATCTCGCGCGCGGCAGGATCGTCGAGCAGCGAAAGCATGACGAGCACGGCATCGGCCCCGGCGATCCGGGCTTCGGCGACCTGGCGCGCATCGAGGAAGAAGTCCTTGGCCAGGATCGGGCCCGCGAAACCGGTCCGCGCCGCTCGCAAATCGGCGAGAGAGCCACCGAAGAACTGCTCGTCGATGAGAACGCTGAGCGCGTCCGCGACCCCGGCGTAGCCGCGAGCGATCGAAGCTGGATCGGCGCCGGGACGGATCGCGCCCGCGGACGGCGAGCCTTTCTTGATTTCGAGAATGAACCGGCTTCCCGGTTTCGCCAGCGCGGAGGCCATGCGTCGGCGCGTCGGCGCCGCGTTCGCGCGGAGCGCGTCGAGGCTGACTCCGTCGAACCGCCTCGCGAGCTGGTCGCGCTTCGCTCTCGCAATCTCGGCGAGCTTCCCCTCAGTCACGGCTCGCCTCGATCAAGCTTTCGAGCACCGCCGCCGCTTTTCCTGACAACAAAGCCGCGCGAGCGACGCCGGCAGCCTCCTTCAGAGTCGCGGCCTTGCCGGCGGTGTGGAGCAGCGCGGCGGCGTTGAGGATGACGATGTCCGTCTCGGCTCCCGTCCCGCGCCCGGCGAGCAACGCGCGCAATCGAGCCGCATTTTCCTCCGGATCGCCGCCGGTGACGACCTTGAGCGGCGCGCGTTCGAGCCCCGCGTCCTCGGGGCTGATTTCGAGCTCCGTCATCTCGCCGTTCGAAAGCCGGATTGCCCGGGTATCGCCGTGAAGCGCGACTTCGTCGAGTCCAGAGCCGTGAACCACGAGCGCTTCGTCCACGCCCATCGCGTCGAGGGTCCTGGCGATCCTGCGAAGCATCTTCGGGTCGGCCACGCCGAGCAGCTGGATCGGCGGGCGCGCCGGATTGATGCAGGGTCCGAGCAGGTTCATCACGGTGCGGACGGATAGCTGGCGGCGAACCAGGGCCGCATGCTTCATCCCCGGATGATAAGCGGGCGCGAACAGGAAGCAGAAACCGATTTCGTCCAGAAGCGCTCGCGCCTTTTCAGGAGACAGGTCGATCTGCGCGCCGAGCGCTTCGATGACGTCGGCCGAGCCGCATCGCGAGCTGATGCTTCGATTGCCGTGCTTGACGATCGGAAGCCCGGCGGCGGCGGCGACGAAGGCCGTGGCCGTCGACACGTTGATGAGGCCCGAACCGTCGCCCCCGGTGCCGCAGCAATCCGCGAAAGGATAATCGGGACGATCGAAGGCCCGGGCCGCGGCGGACAAGGCCCGGGCGGCGCCGATCATCTCGTCGGCCGTTTCGCCCTTCATTCGAAGCGCGATCAGCATGCCGGCAATCTCGGCGGGCTCGAGCCGCCCCAGCACGAGCCGTTCGAACAGATGCTCGGAATCTTCGGCCGGCAAATCCTCGCCGGCGAGCAGCTTCGGCAAGGGATTGGCAACGGGCATGTCGGCGGGTGTGGTGACGGCGCGGACGAAGGCGGAGTCGGAGCGCAGAGTAGCAATGGTCATGAGCATGGTCCTGAAACAAAAAAGCCCGCCGGTGGCGGGCGGGCAGTCGATTGATCTTCTTAGCTGTCGATCAGTCGCGCCATCGCGCCGCATGAGTCGCTCCGCGCCACCAGAAGCGGGCGGTCGAGGTTGCGGCGATGGCTTTCAGGTGCGTCATCAAGCCTTTGGTTAGGCGAAGCTTTCCATTGCCGTCAAGCGCGGCAGGTTGACGCTTGCCGCCGGGCAACTACATGGTCGCTCCGCAGAGCGGGTGTAGCTCAATGGTAGAGCAGAAGCCTTCCAAGCTTACGACGAGGGTTCGATTCCCTTCACCCGCTCCAAAATTCGACCATCCGGGGGATGGTTGAATTTTGGAGCGGGCTGAACTCGCAATGCGAGATCAGCGGCGTAGCGCACGGCGCGCAAGCGCCGTTGGCACGAACAACCGCACCGCGTTGACACACCGCACCCGCGTCGCCATTTGGCGCGCCTGCCTGCACCTGTGGAGAGGTGGCCGAGTGGTTAAAGGCAGCAGACTGTAAATCTGCCCGCGCAAGCGTACGCTGGTTCGAATCCAGCCCTCTCCACCAGCCTTCGCTCCTGTCGAAGCTTCGGCTGGCGAGCGAAGCGCACAACTGCGCTAA
>DASTIF010000080.1:0-6489 GCA_035717805.1 Sphingomicrobium sp. | reverse complement strand
TTGCTGCTCAGCTCGGCTCCGGCAAGCACGCGCGCAACTCGCTCCAGCATTGCGCAATTGGATTCGGGCATTTCGCGAACCTCCTGTTCGCTTGCTCAACCCGCTTGCAGCCGTTTGGGTTCAAGGGGCCGTTCAGCCGCGCTCGCCGCCGTCCTTCTCGGGGCACCTGGCCATTTGCGCCATGCTTTGATCGATGAGCGGCCTGACCTCCGCCGGTTTCATCTCGGCGAGCTGGTGCAGGCTGTGAGTCCGGCCCAGATCGGCCGCGATGAGATAGCCGATGTAATAGCCCATCCGCGAAGGGAATCCCGACAGGTGCGAATTGCCGTAGAAGAGCGAAGCATATTCATCCTCTTTCTCGGAATCGAGCAACGGAACGACGGCGCAGATCGCCGCCGCGCGGTTCGCATCGACCGCCGGGCGGATCGGCGCGGGAAGATCGAGCATAAGCGCGGAATCGCCGGCCGAGGGGTTGAGCGAGCTCGCGACATAGGTGGCAAGCCCTTCTTCCCAGAGCGAGCACCACAGCGGGTCGCAATTCGCCATCAGCGGCTCGTGATAGACGTGGAAAAGCTCGTGGTGGAAAAAGGGCGCGAGATCCTTGTCCGAATGGATTTTGGCAATGACATCGGCGCCGAACAGCAAGGTGTCCTTGCCGTTCAAATCCCGGGTCCCGCCGTCCATCTCGCCGAGGCTGTGGACCAGGTAGATCGGTTGCGGTGACGTGACTGGCCCGAAAGCCTTCTCGAAGCTGACGCGGGCCGGGCCGAACGCGGCCTCGAACTTTCGGCTGACGGCCAGGATCGCCGCGCGTTGTTCGGGATATTCCTTGAGGTTCTTGAGAACGCGCTGGTCGTAACGCTCCGGCTTTCGCGAGCGCGCGTAAAAGCCCTCGGCGACAGTCGCCATCTGCTTTTCGAACGCCGCCACGCGCTCGGCGTCCGGCATGTTCGCGGTCGAAAGCGTGAAGCGGTCGAACGCCCCGGTGACATCGATCAGGCGAAGACCGGGCCCCTGCGCGGACGCTGTTGTTGCAAACACCGCAGCTGCGAACGCAAGCAGCGCCGAAAAAAGAGTTTTCATGGGATTCCCTGCCGTATTAGCCGATCAATACGGACAGGAAGATTCCGGTCAATCTCAAACTATTTCGAACAGCCCCGCGGCGCCCATTCCGCCTCCGACGCACATGGTGACGACGACATATTTGACGCCCCTGCGCTTGCCTTCGATCAGGGCGTGGCCGACCAGCCGCGCGCCGGACATTCCATAGGGATGCCCGATCGAAATCGCGCCGCCGTCGACGTTGAGGCGGTCGCCGGGGATTCCGAGCTTGTCCTGGCAATAGAGGACCTGGACCGCAAAGGCTTCGTTCAGCTCCCAAAGGCCGATGTCGTCAATGTCGAGGCCGAACCGGTCGAGCAGCTTGGGCACCGCGAACACGGGGCCGATCCCCATTTCGTCTGGCTCGGTCCCGGCCACCGCCATCCCGACATAGCGGCCGAGCGGTTCGAGCCCGCGCTCGGCCGCAAGCTCCGCTTCCATCAGTACGCAGGCCGAGGCGCCGTCGGAAAGCTGGCTGGCGTTGCCGGCGGTGATCTGTTTGCCGGGCCCGCGCACCGGCTCCAGCTTCGACAGGCCCTCGAGCGTGGTGTCGGGACGGTTGCCCTCGTCGCGGTCGATCGTGATCTCGCGGACGGAGACTTCGCCGGTCGCCTTGTCCTTGACGCCCATTTTCGCGGTGACGGCGACGATCTCGTCGTCGAAGCGACCTTTCGCCTGGGCGGCGGCGGTCCGCTGCTGCGATTGCAGCGCATATTCGTCGCAGCGCTCGCGCGAAATTGCATAGCGCTCGCCGACCACTTCGGCGGTGTCGATCATCGGCATGTAAACGCCGTTGTGCATGCTCAGAAGCTCGGGGTCGGGGCCGAGCCGCAAGTCGCCGGTCTGGACGAGCGAGATGGATTCGACCCCGCCGGCGACAATGACCTGCATCCGGTCGACGATGATCTGCTTGGCCGCAGTCGCGATGGCCATCAGCCCCGACGCGCACTGCCGGTCGATCGTCATCCCGGCCACAGTGACGGGAAGGCCCGCCCGAAGCGCCGCCGTGCGTCCGATCGTCGTCTGCACGCCCTGGGGCAGCGCCGCCCCGATGATGACGTCGTCGATCTCCGCCGGATCGACTTTCGCCCGCTCAACGGCCGCGCGGATCGGGTGCGCGGCGAGGGTCGGGGAGGGCGTCATGTTGAAAGCGCCGCGATAGGCCTTGCCGATCGGCGTCCTCGCGGTCGAAACAATCACCGCTTCGCGGCTCATCAGGCTCTCCTCAACATAGCAGCAGCGTCAGCCATTGCGCCGAAAGCGCGGGCTTGTCCTCTCCCTCTATCTCGACCGTGACCGAATGGCGCGTCAGAATTTGCCCTCCCGCTTTTTCTTCGACCAAATCGAGCGCGAACCGGCCTCGAACGCGCTTTCCCGACCGCACGGGCGCGAGGAATCGTACCCGGTCGAGCCCGTAATTGACGATCATCCTCGTCGAGTCCGGGACGGCCATCGCGTCCGCGGCCATCCTCGATAGCAGCGACAGGGTCAGGAAACCGTGGGCGATGGTGCCGCCGAACGGCGTCTGCGCCGCGGCCAATGGGTCGACGTGGATGAACTGCCGATCCTCCGTCGCGTCGGCGAAGGCGTCGATCCGCTCCTGGCCAAGCTCGATCCAAGACGAAACGCCGACTTCCTCGCCGATTCGCGCGCGGATTTGCTCGATGGACGCGATCGGCATTGATCAGCGGCGATCCGACGGCGCGGCGTAGGGCATGACCATTGTTCCGTCGGGCGCGGCGGTGAAGGTGGTCTGGGTCGGATAAGCGAACTCGAGCCCGTGCTTGGCGAAGGCTCGAAGCAGCGCGAGCGCGACGGCGGTTCGATCGCCGGCGACCTCATTGGCGTCGACGCTCGCGCAGTCGAACAGAAGCTCGAAGTCGATGCTCGACGGGCCGAAGCCGAGGACCGCGCAGCGCACGAAATTGCATCCCTCGCGCGATTCGACCGCGCCTTTTGCAAGCGAGGGGACCTTTTCGAGCTCGTCCGGCGCGGTCTGGTAGATCAGCCCGAACGGAAGCGAGGAGCGGCGGTCCAGACCTTCGGCGAGGTTATGGATCTCGCGCTCGAGCAGCTTGGTGTTGGCCATGATGACCTGCTCGCCCGTCACCGAGCGGAGCCGCGTGGTCTTCAGGCCGATCCGTTCGACCGTGCCCGTCGTCGTGTCGTAGCTGATGATGTCGCCGCGCCGGAAAGGCTTGTCGAACAGGATTGCGAGCGAGGCAAAGAGGTCCGCGAAAATGCCTTGGGCGGCGAGGCCGATGGCGATGCCGCCGATGCCCAGGCCGGCAACGAGCGCGGTGACGTCGGCGCCCAGATTCTCGAGAATGACGATGATCGCCAGCGCGAACAATGCGACGCTGATAAGTATGCGGACGATCGCGCTCGCGTTGGCCAGCGTCGATTCATTGTCGTCGCCAAGCCGTCGCGACATCGTCCCGAGGATCAGCTCGCGCGCCCAGATCGCGCCCTGGAAGGCGACCGCGACGATCCACAGGATGTCGACCAGCCGCTCGATCCGCGGCGGCACTTCCGCATAGGTCGCGACGATGTCGAGCGCCGAGGCGACCATGAAGAGCATGGTGGTCTTGCAAAGCATCCGCCCGATGATCCCGCGCCATCGGCTGCAGTGCGGGTCGCCGGCGACCATCCGGCCGCCGATCCAGCGAAGTCCGAGCATCGCGGCGACGATGGCCGCCGCCACTGCGAGGCCGATCGGAAGATCGGCCCGGTTGGCGACGAACCAGTCGGCGATCGACTCGATTGTGCCGACGCCTTTGTCGAGCGCCTGAGCGGCGCCGTTGCCTGCATTCATGGCTGTTCAGTAGGTCACGGCGGCAAGAGCAATCAAGCTGCCGCGGGGCTGCGCGGCTTCCGCCGCTTCGGCTTTCCGCCGCGGGCCAGGAAATCGAGAAGCCCGACCTCGGCGGTCGAGAGCCGCTTTCGGGCGCGCGGGCGTTCGAGCCAGTCGATCGGGTCGCGGGGATCGTCCTTAACCGCGTCGAGAAGGAGGGGATGGACATAGGACTTGCGGCTGATCGCAACGGTGTTGCCGAGCGCTTCGGCAACCGGCTCGACGACGGTCTTCACCGAAATCCGCGCGTGCTCCGCCTTCTTGAGCAGCTGGTCGAAGGCGATCACGCTCGCGCTCCAGGTGCGGAAATGCTTGGCGGTGAACTCGCCGCCGCTCGCTTCACGGATGTAATCGTTGACGTCGCCCGAAGTGATCGGCTCCGGCTCGCCGTCGCCGTTGATGCACTGGAACAGCATCTGACCCGGAAGCTCCTGGCAGCGTTTGACGATCCGCTTCAAATTCGTGTCGGTGATCTTGACCTCGTGGACGATCCCGCTCTTCCCGACGAAGCGCATCATCATCCTGTTGCCTTTGCTTCGGATGTGCCGGCTTCGAAGCGTGGTCGCCCCGAAACTCTTGTTGTCCTTGGCATATTGTTCGCTGCCGATCCGGATATGCTCCGTGTCGAGCAGCCGGACGACGGCGGCCAGCACCGTATCGCGGTCGAGCTTTCGGCGTTTGAGATCCGTTTCCACGCGCCGCCGAAGTTTCGGCAGCGACTTGCCGAACTCCACCAGCCCTTCATATTTCGCGGCGTCGCGCTTCTGCCGGTAATCGGCGTGGTAGCGATATTGCTTTCGGCCGCGCGCATCGACGCCCGTCGCCTGCAAATGGCCGTTGCCGTCCTTGCAGAACCATGCTTCGTCATAGGCCGGCGGCAGGCCGATCGCGTTCAGTCGGTCGATCGTGTCGCGATCGGTGACGCGTTTGCCGTCCTGGTCGAAATAGGCCCAATAGCGACCCATTCGCTTGCGCCCGTAACCCGGTTCGGTATCGCTGCTGTGGCGGAGCCGCCGCTTGTGCTGAGACATTGGAGCGCTAAGCGAGCGGCGGGGCGGAGGGGTTCCTGAAGGACGTGGACGATGCCCAAAATCGCCGATTCCAAAGTGCTGATCATGGCCACCGACGGCTTCGAGGAATCGGAGCTGTTCGGTCCGCTCGAGATTCTGACGGCTAGGGGCGCGACGGTCCGGCTTGCCTCGCCCGATCCGGCGCCGATCCAGGCGACCGTTCATGACGATCCGGGCCGGACCATTCGCCCCTACATGACGGTTGCCGACGCGAAAGCCGAAGATTTCGACGCGCTCGTCCTTCCGGGCGGCGTGCGCAATCCGGACGCTCTGCGGATGAATAGCGGCGCAATCGAGCTGATCCGCGCGTTCGACCGCGCCGGAAAGCCGATCGCGGCCATCTGTCACGGGCCCTGGCTGCTCGTCGAAGCGGAAGTCGTTCGCGGGCGAACGTTGACGGGCTGGCCGTCGATCCGAACCGATCTTCGCAATGCCGGGGCGAATGTCGTCGATGAACCGGCGGTTGTCGACGGCAACTTGATCACCAGTCGCAAACCGGCGGACGTCGAAGCATTCATCGACGCGCTCATTCGAGCGATCGAATCCGCCGATCGCTCCGCCTCATAACCGGCTGGCAAGGATTGTCCCCTAGAAGCGCGGCTCATGGCACGCTTGTTGTTCAATCGCCGCGAGTTCAGGCTTCCGTCCTTCGATCTCACGCCGCTCGATTTCGGAATCTCCATCGACAGCGACGAGCTGTTGCTCGAGGACGTGGTCACCGCGGTCCGATCGTCCGGGCCCGATCTGCGCGTCGTTCACTCCGCGCCGACCGCCGGCGAGCTTCGCGAATCGATCGAACGCCATTTGGAAGTATCGAAACAAGCTCCGCCGCAAATCGACGCCGCCGACGAGCTTCGAAATGCCCTCGCAGAGCTTCGCCGCTCGATCGGCTAGCTCATTCTTCGACCGTCAATGCCTCGATCAGGATCGCGACCGACCCGTCCGGCTGTCTTTCCGGCTCGCCGATGATCGCTACGTCGGCGACTACATGGCCGGGGATCGAGAACTCGGCATCCGGCAATCCGTTAACCAGGCTCGCCGCGGTTTCGTCCGCGTCCGGTGAGGGGATTCGGAGCCGGATTCGATGTTGCTCGCCTATAAAGGTTAACGATTGCCAATCTGTTGAACGGAACTCGGTAAGCAAAATCCTATCGCGCTGGACGCCTGCTCTTCGAAGCAAGGCGCGGAGCAATGCGGCAGCTGCCGGCGACATCGCCAGCCGCATCATTGCCATGCCTCCAGATAGGCCAAGACGCGCTCAACTGTCCGTGGACGCGGCTCTCTTCCCTTGCGAAGATCGAACACGAACCTTGGGTCGCCGACCGCTTCCCGCCCCAAACGAGTTGGCGCTATCTCGCCGCTTCTTAGAAATTTCTCGACTTCTCTAAGCAAATGCACTCTTCATCCCCACGTCATATGACGACTCGGCTGCATATCCCTTCCCAACGCATTTCCTACTTGTCT
>DASTIF010000079.1:0-9209 GCA_035717805.1 Sphingomicrobium sp. | reverse complement strand
CTGGTCGAGGAAGTTGCGGTTCGAGGAGCCGAGCAGCGACGTCGACAGCGTTCCGCTGAACCCACGGTCCGGATTTCCTCCGGACAGCCAAAGCCGGCCTGCTGACAGGCGGTTGCGCGTACTGTCCAGCGTATCGGAATGGACGAAGGTGAGGGGATCGAAGCCATCGAATTCGCTTCGTCCGCTCAAGGAAAAGGCCGCGCTGCCAAGTTCCACGCGCGGTGCGACCTCCCAGCTTGCGCGAACCCTGCCGGACAGGTTGCGATAGCCGTCGCGGTCGCCTGTCCCGTCGAAACTGTCGATTCCATTCGCTGACTGCCAACCAGCCGCGGCCGCGATGTTCAGACCCTGGTCGGCGATCGATCCCGACGTAGACCCGCGACGAAAGCCGAACGAACCGGCCTCGATCGAGCCCGCATAGCCTGAGGAGCTCGCCTCGACCCCGTTCACGGCCACTACGCCGCCAATGGCATCCGAGCCCCACAGGGCCGATTGCGGCCCACGGACGACCTCGATCCGCGACGCGATATCGGCGTTGAGAAGCTCGAATCGCGGGATGTCGCCGGCAGCCGGGTCGTTGGCGCGGATCCCGTCGATGAAGAAAAGGGTATGATTGGCTTCGGCGCCGCGAATCCGCACCTGGGCCAAAGTCCCGGCAGGCCCACCGGCCTCGACCGAGGCAGAGGGAGTTAGGCGAAGTGCCGATACGGCCAAAGGCTCGCCGAGCCTTTGTAGTCGCTCCCGGTCGACGATCTCGACGCTTGCGGCGGATTCGGATTGTTCCTCCGCGATTCTCGACGCGGTGATGACAATCTCGGGCTGGTTCGGCTGAGAGGCAATCGCCTGGGAAGCGGCGACAAGAGCGGGAACGATCATGGGGAACCTCCATCCAACGACACCGACATGTCGTCTCGGAGGTGCCGCGCAGTTGCCCGGGCGGCGCCACGCATCCGCGGCTGGTCCCGGCCGCGTGCGGACGACGTGACAAGGCAGGTTCCTGACTCTCCCGGCCTCAAGCCGGGTTCACAGTTGCGGGCACAGCGCCGGAATCCCACCGGCTTCCCTTTTGACCGCCCCCGCCGAGCCAAGAACTCGTGGGCGGCACCTCGTCGGATAAAGGGCTAGGTCTTGCGCTGGCTCGCTGTCAATCGAAGGCTTTGCGATGAGAGTCGCCCATCGCTAAGAAGCGGACATGGACAACAAGGCTCGCCTGCTCGCTCTGCTCCTGGCAATCTTCGCCGCGGCCGCCATGCGGCTGCTTCCGCACCCGCCCAATTTCTCGCCGATCGCGGCCATGGCACTGTTCAGCGGCGCTCAGATTCCGCGCCGGCTATTGGCTTTCGTCGCGCCGTTCGCGGCCCTTTTGCTGAGCGACGCCGTGCTCGGCTTCTATGCGGGAATGAACTTCGTCTATTTCAGCTTCGCTCTGACGGTCCTGATCGGCTGGGCGGTTGCGTCGCGGCGCTCGCCGCTGGTGATCGGGGGAGCCGCGGTCGCGAGCTCGGTCCTGTTCTTCGTCCTCACGAATTTCGGGATGTGGTTGTTCAGCGGTTTCTATCCGCTGACCCGGGAGGGGCTCGTCGCCTGCTACGTCGCCGCCATCCCCTTCTTCCAGAACACGCTGGCCGGGGACCTGTTCTTCACGGCGCTGCTGTTCGGCGGCTTTGCGCTCGCCGAGCGGCTGCTTCCCGCGCTACGACAGCGGGAGCCTGTTCGCCTGACGGCCTGAGCCGTTCAGGTTGCATCGCCAGGCCTCACCCTATAAGGGGCCGCGAACTCCTCGGGCTGGTCGGAAACCAGCCAATCTCAAGGAATGTAAGATGAAATCCGGCACCCATCCCGATTACCACATGATCACGGTCGAGATGACCGACGGCACGAAGTTCCAGACCCGGTCGACCTGGGGCAAGGAAGGCGACACGCTGCATCTCGACATCGATCCCAAAGTGCATCCGGCGTGGACCGGCGGGAATCAGAAGCTGCTCGACACCGGTGGCCAGGTCGCGCGCTTCAACAAGCGCTTTGGCGGACTTAAGCTCGGCAAGCAGTGACGGGAACGGGCGCGCCAGCTCGCGCGACCACCTAAATGATCACCGATGCTCCGACGCTCGAAACCGAGCGGCTGATCCTGCGCGCCTGGGGCAAGCGGGATTTCCGGCCCTGGGAAACCATCCTCAGCGAGCCGGCAGTTGCGCGCTTCCTGAGCGGATCGGGACAAACGCCCGAAGACGTGTGGCGAAGGCTCGCCGGCGCCGTCGGGTCCTGGCCTTTGCTCGGTTTCGGCGGCTGGGCCGTCGTCTTGAAGCAGGATGACAGCCTGATCGGCAATGTCGGGCTGTTCAACGCCTGGCGCGACCTGGAGCCCGAATTCGGCGAGGAACCCGAGATGGGCTGGATCTTCGCCAGCCGCTCGCACGGGCAGGGCTATGCGAGCGAGGCGTGCCAAAAGGCGCTCGACTGGGCCGAAAGCCATCTTCAGCCCACGCCGATCTGGGCAATTATCGCTCCGGAGAACGAGTCCTCGCTCCGGCTGGCCGACAAGCTCGGCTTCGAAAAGGTCTCCGAAACGACCTACAACGGCGATCCGACAGCGGTTTTGAAACGCCCCGCCTGGGGCTGAACTACCAGCCTCCGCCGCCTCCGCCGCCACCGCCGCCGCCCGAAGAACCGCCGCCGCCGGAACCGGGTGCGGTCGAGGCCGAGCTTATTGTGCTTGCGAGCGACGATCCGACGCTGCTGGTAAAGCCGTCCGTGTCGCTCCACGGACTATGGCTCCCCGAATACCAGGCGAAACCTTGCTGGCCCGAGGCAGCGGCAGCGGCGGCCAGCACCGGCGCGAAGCGGTCGGCCCAGCGATTCTCGACGCCAAGAGCGATCGCATAAGGCAGATAGCGCTCGAAAAGCTCGGGCGTGTCCTCCGGCGGCGTCATGCGATCGAGCCGGTCGCGCTCGGTCACCGACAGATAGCGTTTGAAGCCCGCGATATGGTCGAGCACCTTGCGCCCCTCGGCCGTCGGTGCCGACATCCACCAGAATGCCGAAAGCATGATCGGGAAGGCGAGGGCGGGAAGAAGCAGGGGGAACCACCAGCCGGTGTCGAGGGCCCCGAAGAAAAGCGGCGTCCCGATTGCCAGCGCCGCCACGGCGAAGATTGCCGCGAGTCCGATGAATAGCCATTTCCAGCCCGGACGCGATTGATCGTGGAGCAGCAGGAACAGGACCGCGGCAAGGGTCGCGCCCATCACGACCGCAACCTTGAGGCCGCCGGCGATGCCCGTCGCGACCGCGACAGCCGCCGCGGCAAGCCATAGCGAAGCGATGAACAAGCCTCCGCCCGCAATCGCCCAGGCATAGTTGCGCTTGAACATTTTGCCGTCGTAATCTCTCTTGAGAATCCCTTCCAAGGCACTCTTCGCGGAAGAGAATTTCTCGTGATTCTCCTGCTTCATCTCCACGGTTTCCCCCGTCGAGAGGAGTTGGGCGAGCGCCGCCTCCTCGTCTTCGGGAAGCGGAGCAGTTCCAGACAACCGCTCGATGGTCCGCGTATCGCCGGCCAGCCAGCCGCCATCCTGCTCGGTGATACAGATATGGCCGCGAACGCCCATGTCGACCAGCGCGGCGGCGAAGGCGCGGTTATCGGCGTCCATCTCGCGAACGTAGCGCATGCCTGCGGGACTTAGCTTGTCGGGCGGCGAGAAGAGGGGGACGATGGTCCCGGCGCGCGGATCGCGACCGACCCGGTGCCATGCCAAAAAATAGAATGCGAGCACGCCGAGAAGCCCGAGAGCGCCAATGATAGGAGGGCCATAGTCGGTCAGCCACCAGCCAAGCTTCGTCGCCTGGTCGGCCTCGGCGATGATTCCCTTGGGCCAGGCCACGGCCACCGTGAGTCCCTGGTATGGCGCCAGCGGCCAGGTCGTCCGGAACCAGATTTCGCCCGGCTCTTCGGCGATCACCTGCGCATTGCGCTCCGTCGCGCCCTGCGAGCCGGTGTAGGCCGCCCGTTGTCCGAGGTGGACGGGGGAGGGGAGACGGATGTGGGCTTCGGCGACGTCGATCGGGAACGCCCAGCCATTGCCGGTCGCGTTCCAGTAAAGTTCGTCGAAATCCGCGAAGCGGCCGATCTGGCGGGTAGTGCGATAGCGGATCACAAAGCGATGTTCGCCCGGCTCGAGTTCGACATCGGCGCTTCCTATCCTTATCCGGACTCCGTTCGCGATCGGCTCGACGCGCGCTTCCGCGGGACTGCCGTCGCGCTGGGCACCGAGGAACTCGAAACCGACTCGGAATCGGCCGCCGTTGCGCGAGCGGTAGAGAGTCGGAAAGTCGCGATAGATTCCGTGAACGATCCGATCGCCTTGCGTAACGACGTCGATCGTCTCGGTGACGGCAAGCGACGAATCCTTCTGGACCGCGACCTCGCTCAGGAAGCTGGTGATCCGCTCCTGGGCGGCGGCGGGGAAAGCGGCTAGGAGGAAGAAAACCGCGAACGCAACGCGAAACAGCCGCATGTTCAGGCGGCCGTGCGCGGGAAGGCCACCTTGGGCGCGGTCTGGATGCTCTGATCCTCGTCCTGGTAGAACGGCTCTTCGCCGAACCCGAGCGGCCCCGCGATCAGCACCGGCGGAAAGCTCTGGACGGTCGAGTTCAAGTCGCGGACCGTCGCGTTATAATAGCGTCGCGCGCTCTGCAGCTCTGTCTCGATCGTCTCCAGCTGGTTCTGAAGCTCGAGGAAGTTCTGGTTGGCCTTGAGGTCGGGATAAGCCTCCGCGACCGCCATGATCTGGCCGAGCAGGCCGGTCATTCGCGCGTCGGCCTCGGCGGTGCCCCGGACACTCGTCGCCTTGACCGCATCCGCGCGGTGTGCGGTGACCTGGTCGAAGACTTCGCGTTCGTGGGTCGCATAGCCCTGCACCGTCTCCACCAGGTTCGGGATCAGGTCCGCGCGGCGGCGAAGCTGCACGGTGATCCCGCTGAAGCCTTCCCTGACCAGTGCCCGGAGCCGAACCAGCCGGTTGTAGATGCCGATGGCGTAGAGAATCAGAAGGACGATTAGCCCAAGGACAATCCAGCCGACGATGCTCATGTGACGTTTCCCCCTTTGCCCGAAGGGGAGCTTAGGCGGATTTGGCTGCGTTCGCTAGAATGCGGGGATTCCGGTGATCGCCCGACCGAGGATCAGCGCGTGGACGTCGTGCGTGCCCTCATAGGTATTGACGGTCTCGAGATTGGCCGAGTGGCGCATCACATGGAACTCGGCTGAAATGCCGTTGCCGCCGTGCATGTCACGGGCGACCCGGGCGATATCCAGCGCCTTGCCGCAATTGTTGCGCTTCAACAGGCTGATGTTCTCCGGGACCAGCTCGCCGTCTTCCAGCCGGCGGCCGACGCGAAGCGCCGCCTGCAGCCCAAGCGTGATCTCGGTGACCATGTTGGCGAGCTTGAGCTGGACCAGCTGATTGGCCGCCAGCGGACGGCCGAATTGCTTGCGGTCGAGCGTGTACTGGCGAGCGGCGTGATAGCAGAATTCAGCGGCGCCCATCGCGCCCCAGCCGATCCCGTAGCGGGCGCGATTGAGGCAACCGAACGGACCCTTCAGTCCTTCGACGTTGGGAAGGAGCGCTTCCTCGCCGACCTCGACGCCGTCCATCACGATCTCGCCTGTGATCGAGGCGCGAAGCGAGAGCTTCTCCTTGATCTTGGGCGCGGACAGTCCTTTGGCGCCCTGTTCGAGAACGAAGCCGCGAATCTTGCCGCCGTGCGCGTCCGACTTCGCCCAGACGACGAACAGGTCCGCGATCGGCGAATTGGTAATCCACATCTTGCTTCCGCTGAGGCGATAGCCACCGTCGATCTTCTCGGCTCGGGTACGCATGCTTCCGGGATCGGAGCCGGCATCGGGCTCGGTAAGACCGAAGCAGCCGACCATTTCGCCGGTGGCCAGCTTTGGCAGATATTTCCGCCGCTGCTCCTCCGATCCGTAAGCATGGATCGGATGCATCACGAGGCTGGACTGGACCGACATGGCCGAACGATAACCGCTGTCGACGCGCTCGACCGCGCGGGCGATCAGGCCGTAGCTGACATAGCCGAGCCCGGCTCCGCCATATTCGTTCGGGATGGTCGCTCCGAGCAGCCCAAGCTCGCCCATCTCGCTGAGGATCGAGCGGTCGAAGCTTTCCTCGAGGTAGGCCTGGGTCACCCGCGGCTGGAGCTTCTCCTGCGCATAGCCCTCGGCCGTGTCGCGGACGAGCCTTTCCTCGTCGGACAGCTGACCGTCGAGGTCGAACGGGTCGGCCCAGTCGAAGGGCAGGATGGAAGGCTCGCCCAAGGCAATTCGCTCCGCGCTGAATGGAAACGCGGCGCTCTTAGCGGGGGTGGCGCGGCCGCGCCACCCCGGCGGCCGGGGAGACTAGAACGTGCCCTTGACCATGAAGCTGAAAATCGGCCCGATCAGCTGATTGTTGCGCTGTATCTGATCGATCTCGCTCGAATCGCGCCAATCCTCGTAAATGTAGCGGGTCCAGCGATGGCGGGCGTTGAAGATGTTGCCGACCTGGGCGCGGACGGTCATCCCGAACACGTCCTTGTTCTCGACATAGGCGCTGACGAACCACGGGCCTTCCCAGCTTCTGGAGACTTCGGTGAGATAGAATTCCCGCGTATAATGCTCGTAGTCCGCCTCACCGCCCCACGCCCAGTCGGTGTGCGGAATGTCGTGCCGCAAGGAGATATAGGCCCAACGGTTGCGAGTGCCGCTGATCGAGCGGTCTTCGCCCGTCAGCGGGTCTTCGACGCTGGTTCTCTCGGTGCCGAGCGTGAGGTCGATCTTGGCTCCGACGAACCCGATCGGGTCGAGGTTGATCGTGCTCGTGCTTTCGGCCCCATAGCGCGTCGCATGCGGAAGGTTGCCGACGCCCTCGGTGTGATTGGCTAGCGGGATGATGTCGATGATGTCGTCGATCAGGTGGTAATAGGTCCGAAGCTTGGTTTTGCCCCAGGCGCCGAGATCTTTCGACAGCTCGGTCTCGAACTCCCAGCTTTGCGGCGGGACCAGGTCCGGGTTGCCGGCATTCTCGCGGTCGTCCGCAAGCTTCGGCTGGGAGAGGAAATCGTAAAAGCTGATCTGGCCGACTCGCCGGCTGACCTTGAGGCTCGCGTCCAGACCTTCAGCCGGGCGCCAGCCGAGGGTGAGACTGCCCTTGGGCCGGAAGAATTTTCGGGCCGGCTGGTCGTCGTCAACCCGGTCGAGGTGAGAGATTTCTCCACCGCCGGCAAGCTGAAGGTCGAGCTTCGAACTAAGCGGACGGCTCAATGAGGCGATGCCTTCGTAGCGGACCTCCGTCACCTTGCCGGTCCCTTCTGGATAGTCGACTTCCTCGAATTCGCCTTCGGGCGAGAGGGTGAACAGGCCGCCGCGCTGATCGAGCGAGTTGAACGCCCGCTCGAAGGTCATCTGCCAGTCGTTCTTGCCGGCGTGCCATCGATATTCGCCGCGGCCGATACTCTCCTTGATCCGGGAATCGCGGGAGAAGCGGACGCCCTCGTCATGGTCATCGCTGTCGAAGTGGAGGACCTGAGTCGTAATCACCGGCTCGTGGTCGAAGTGGTGGGTGCCGATCAGCTTGAGACGGCCCGGTCCGAGCGCGAATTCGTAATCGGCGTTGACGTCATAATACCAGCCGTCGAGTTCCGCGACGGTCGAACGGTTGCGGATTTCCCCCGTCACGAATTCGCGGGTGTCGCGAATGTGGGTCGGCGCCCAATAAGGCGTGTAGCCGAGCGTCAGATGGCCGATCGACGAGCCCGGGCCATCGAGACCGAACTTGGTCTGAAAGGTCACCAGGTCGGATTCGGAATGATAAATCTCGTTGCGCTCTTCGAGGAGATTGCCGTCACGGTCGGTAATGATGATCGGGCCGCCGAATGCGCCGCGGCCGGCCTGGTTGTTGACCGACAGCGTGTAGTCGACCGGGCCGGATTTGCCCGAATAGCTGATGTTGCCGCGAAACAGGTTCGGCTTCGAATAATGCGCCCGGAAGTCGGGGCGCCATTCGAACTGGCCCGAAGCGCCTTTGGTCTCCTTCATGATCACGTTGGCGACCTGGCCCGAAAGCCCGGCAATCCCGAGGCTCGCCGCATCGACGATCTCGATGCGCTCGACATTGCCGATGGGAGTGCGCTGCAGTTCCTCGGTCGCGCCGCCCGCGCCGCCGCCATAAGACTTGTTGACGATACGCTGGCCGTTGACGAGCACGTTCTCCGACGCCTGGCCGAGACCGCGCTCGTTGTCGGCGCTCCGGATCGTGAAACCCGGGACCTGGACCAGCATGTCATAGGCAGTCTTCGGTGCGAAGCGCGCGAAGTCGGCGGGGGTATAGACTCGTTTGCCCGCTACCGGAGTCGCTACCGGCGCCGGCACGACCGCTGGGTCGCTGGTCGGCGGCACGGTCTGCGCCAGGACGCCCGCCGGAGCCAGCAGTGAAGCGCCGGCGAGAAGCTGAATTCGAAGAGCGGAACGCATTTGAAAAACCCCCTTTTGACTGGCACTTGGGCGAGAAATCGAGCCGCGCCATCGGTGTTCGACGAATGCGCGAATTGGACCTTCAAGTGGCACGGCCTGCCCCTCCTTTTTCGACTAACGGCGTTTGCGCGACGGAGCCTCGAGGCCGATCGCTTTCATCTTGACGAGCTGATCGGGGCTGAGGTCGGAGACGCCCAGCTGTTTCATCTCGGCTACATATTTCGGAGTGACGTCGAGCGCCTTGAGCTGAACCAAAGTGTCGGCTGGAAGCCCGTGGTACCCAATGCGCTCGAAACCGGCGATGAACTCGGGCGAGACGTCCAGCGCCTTGAGCTGGACGACAGCGTCGGCGTCGATGCCGGTGTAGCCGCTGCGCGCCAGCGCGGCGACATATTCGGGCGTGACTCCCACGGCCTTCATCTGGACGATGTCCTCGCCCGTCAGATTGCGATAGCCGCTGTGGGCCATTGCATCGATGTAGGCCGGCGTGATGTCGAGCGCTCCGAACTGGACGAGCTCGTCGAGCGACTTCGGCTTGTAGCCGCGCCGTGAGAGGTCGTTGATATAGGCCGGAGTGACGTCGACCGCGGCGAGGCTTGTCAGCTCGTCGATGTCGGGCATCGGATAATTGGCGGCCGCAAGCGAGTCGACCAAAGCGCGGGTCGCGCCGACCATTGCCAGGCCA
>DASTIF010000078.1:0-7236 GCA_035717805.1 Sphingomicrobium sp. | reverse complement strand
CGATCTCGGGGATGTCGAGCTTGGCCCAGCTGACCTCCTCCATCTCGAGCCAGGCCCGATAGGCCTTCAACCGCCAATCGAGCATCCACTCGGGCTCGCCCTTCTTGCCCGAAATGAAGCGAACCGTGTCTTCGCTGAGGCCCTTCGGCGCGAACTCCTGCTCGATGTCCGACGAGAAGCCCCACTCGTAATCCTGCGCGATCTTTTCCTTGAGCTCGCGATTCTTGACGGCCTCGTTCATTGCGCGAGCTCCGTCAGGCGGACCGCGCCGAGCGCTCCCCGCACCGCCCTGCCGACGACGCCGATGTGCGGCTTCACCCGGCAATGCGCGTCGAGGATGCATTGGTGATTGTTCGAATCCGAGCACATGGTGAGCGCGATCGGCCCCTCGACCGCTTCGACGATGTCGACGAGGCTGATCTCGGTCGCCGGACGGCTGAGCGAAAAACCGCCGGCCGCTCCGCGCGAGCTCGACAGCAGGCCCGCCCCGGCGAGCTGGCCCATCAATTTCTGCGCTGTCGGAAGCGGAACGCCCGTCTCGGCGGACAATTCGGTCGCGCTCAGCCTTTCGCCCGCTTCGCGGCGGGCGGCGGCGGTCATCAATACGACCGCGTAATCGGCAAGGTGGCTCAGGCGCATGTCTAATTCGGAGCTTTCCAGTCCGATTTAGTGCGTTGCGCCCTGAAACTCAACCTTGGCATCGTCATTGCGAGGAGCGAAAGCGACGCGGCAATCCATTCGCCGCTGGATTGGTTGACCCTTCGGTCGTCTATCGACTCACTGCGCTCGCAATGACAGACGGGGAGGGTGAACCTATACCCGCTCCTTCGCCCGTTGATGTTCGCGCTCGACGCGGAGAGGGCGCATCGGGCGACTATCGCCGCGCTGAAGTTCCTTCCCTTGCACTCGGCACACCTGCCGCCGTCGGTGAAGACGAAGCTCGCCGGGCTCGACTTCCCCTCGCCAGTCGGGCTCGCTGCCGGGTTCGACAAGGATGCCGAGGTTCCCGCCGAGATGCTGACATTGGGCTTCGGTTTCGTCGAAGTGGGGACTCTGACTCCCTTGCCGCAGCCCGGCAACCCGAAGCCCCGCCTGTTCCGCCTCGCTCCCGATCGGGCGGTGATCAATCGCCTCGGCTTCAACAACAAGGGCCAGGCCGAGGCCTTCATGCGCCTCACCCGCTGCAGCCACGCGGGCGGACCGATCGGGGTCAATGTCGGCGCCAACAAGGACAGCGCTGACCGGATCGCCGATTATGTCTCGGGAGTGAAGGCGATGAGCGGCGTCGCCGACTATCTGACCGTCAACATCAGCTCGCCCAACACGCCGGGGCTTCGGACGCTCCAGGACGAAGGCGCGCTCGACGATTTGCTGTCGGCTGTGGAGGGCGCGCGCGCGCCGAAGGGCCCGCCGGTGTTCCTGAAAGTCGCGCCGGACCTCGAAGAGGGCGATCCCGAGCGAATCGTCAGGGCCGCCATCGACCGCAAGATTGACGCGATCATCGTGTCGAATACGACCCTCTCTCGGCCACCATTGAAGTCGCGCCTCGCGGGCGAGCAGGGCGGACTGTCCGGAGCACCGCTCAAGCCGCTCGCTCTCGACGCGCTTCGCGGCTTCCGGGGCGCGAGCGGCGGGCAAATCCCGCTCATCGGCTGCGGCGGGATCGCAAGCGCCGACGATGCGTGGGAGCGGATCCGGGCGGGCGCCAGCCTCGTCCAGCTCTATACGGCGATGGTCTATGAAGGGCCGCACATCGCGCGGCGGATCGCCGCCGGCCTTGCCCGCAAGCTCGGCCAGTCGGGCTTCGCCACCATTGCCGAGGCGGTAGGCAGCGAGTAGCGCATCGGCCCCATGCGTCGCCAGTTCCTGTCCCTCGCCGCCGCTCTGTCGATCCTGGGCGGTTGCGCCACCCCCCCTCAAACCGTTGTTCCAACTCCCGCTGCTTCTGCGGGAATGGTCAGCGCCGCCGACCCTCGCGCGGCTGAAGCGGGCGTCGAAATGCTTCGCGCGGGTGGAAACGCGGTCGACGCGGCAGTCGCGACGATGCTGGCGCTCAATGTCGTCGAGCCGCAAAGCTCGGGCATCGGCGGCGGCGGCTACCTCCTGTTTTCCGACCCTGACGGCCCGACCCTGACCTACGACGGGCGCGAGGTGGCGCCGATGGCTGCGACCGGGACATGGTTCTTCAAGGACGGCCAGCCGATGAGCTTCGACGACGCCCAGCCTGGCGGCAAGAGCGTCGGCGTTCCCGGCAATTTGCGGATGGCCGCGCTCGCCCATCGGGAGCACGGCAAGCTGCCCTGGGCGAAGCTTTTCGAGCCGGCGATCAGGCTCGCCCGCGACGGCTTCCGGATCACGCAGCGGCTCCATAATTCACTCAACGAGAACAAGGTCGAGGGTGCGTTCTCCGCCGAGGCGCGTGCGCTGTTCTACGACGCTGAAGGCAGGGCATTGCCGGTCGGGACTTTGGTCAGGAACCCTGCGTTCGCGGCGCTGCTCGAACGGCTCGCCGGCCAGGGCGCGGACGCCTTCTACGCCGGTCCCAACGCGCAGGCGATCGCGGCGGCGGTGAGCGGCGCCTCCCACAATCCGGCGCCGATGACGCCGGGCGATATCGCCGCCTACGACGCCAAGCCGCGCCCGCCGGTCTGCGGCCTTTATCGCGGCTATCGAATCTGCGGGATGGGCCCGTCCTCGTCCGGCGGAACCACCGTGTTCGCGATCCTCAAGCAGCTCGAGCGGTTCGACCTTTCGAAGCTCGGGCCAAGATCTCCGGTCGCCTGGCACCTGATCGCCGAGTCCGAGCGGCTTGCTTATGCCGACCGCGACTCTTTCCTCGCCGATCCGGAATTCGTCCCTGTGCCGGTCGCTGGGCTGGTCGACCCCGGCTATCTTGCCGGGCGTTCGGCGCTGATCGCCCCCGATCACGTCTTGAAAGAGGTTCGTGCGGGGACTCCGCCGGGCGCGACCATCACTGTCTGTCCGCGAGTGACGGTTCCTGAACGGGGGACATCGCATTTCGTTGTCGCCGACCGCTGGGGCAATGTCGTTTCCGAGACTTCGACGATCGAAAGCGCGTTCGGATCCGGGCTAATGGTCAACGGCTATTATCTCAACAACGAGCTGACCGATTTCAGCTTCTCGCCGACCAAATTCGACTGCCCTGTCGCCAACCGGGTCGAGGGCGGCAAAAGGCCGCGAAGCTCTATGAGCCCGACCATCGTCTACGGACCGGACGGCCGCGTCAGTCTCGGCGTGGGCGGGGCCGGTGGAGCGACGATTCCGGCGCAGGTCGCGAAGATCATCATCGGCGTCATCGACTGGAAGCTGGGCGCGCAGGAAGCGGTCGCATTGCCGATGCTCTATTCGCCCGGCGACACCGTCTATCTCGAACGCGGGACCTGGCTCGCCGGTTTTGCGCCGCAACTGCAAGCCATGGGCCACAACGTCGAGTTCCAGTCGTCGGGGACCTACAAGGCCAACGCGATCGAATGGGTCGACGGACGCTGGGCAGGCGCTGCCGATCCTCGAAGCGAAGGCGCCGCGGTTTCGCAATGAAGACGGGCCGTCAGCTCGAGCATTTCGACAATCTCGTGCAGATGTTCGCGGCGCGTGTCCGCCAGAAGGGCGACGCTCCCTTTCTCTGGGCGAAAAGCGGCAAGGACTGGCGGCCGACCAGCTGGACCGAGGCAGCGCGCCAGGTCGCGGCCCTGGCCGAAAGCCTCGGCAAAATGGGGCTTCAGCCCGGCGACCGCGTGGCGCTGGTCAGCGAGAACCGGCCGGAATGGTTGATCGCGGACCTCGCCATCATGGCCGCCGGCTGCGTGACGGTCCCGACCTACACCACCAACACCACCCGCGATCACGCTCACATCCTCGGCAATTCGGGCGCTCGCGCGGTCGTCGTCTCCAGCCAGAAGCTCGCGAATGCACTCATTCCGGCGGCCCTGACTTCGGCCGACTGCCACCATGTCATCGGGATCGAGCAGATCCGGGCCGGTCAGGTGCCCGAATGGATCAACGTCCATTGCTGGAGCGACCTGGTCGCCGCCGCTGTCGATCTGTCCGATCTCGAGCAGCGCGCGGCGGTAGCCGGCAGGGACGATCTCGCCTGCATCATCTATACCAGCGGCACCGGCGGAGCGCCGCGCGGGGTGATGCAGCACCATGGCGCGATCCTCCACAATATCGAAGGGTGCACGGACATCATTTCGTCCGACTTCGGCTGGGGCGATGAGGTTTTCCTGTCGTTCCTTCCGGCGAGCCACGCCTATGAGCATAGCGGCGGCCAGCATTTCCCCATCGGGCTCGGCGCGCAAATCTATTATGCCGAAAGTCTCGAAAAGCTCGCCGCCAATATCGAGGAAGTCCGCCCGACGATCATGGTCGTGGTGCCGCGGCTGTTCGAGATGCTCCGGGCCCGGATCCTCAAGTCGATCGACGGGACGTTGGCCGAATATCTGCTCAGGCGGGCGCTCGACATCGGCGAGGACCGCTACCAGGGCCGCCTGAAGCCGTGGAACCGGCCGATGGACGCGCTGCTTTCGCTGACACTGCGCCGCAAGGTCCGAAAGAAGTTTGGCGGGCGGACCAAGGCCCTGGTGTCAGGCGGAGCGCCGCTCAATCCCGATGTCGGGATTTTCTTTTCATCGCTCGGCCTGACCTTCCTCCAGGGCTATGGCCAGACCGAGGCGGGGCCGGTCATCAGCTGCAATCGCCCCAGCGTCGGGATTCGCCTCGATACGGTGGGCGTGCCGGTTAAGAACACCGAGGTGAAGATCGCGCAGGACGGCGAGATCATGGTCCGCGGCGAGAATGTGATGCACGGATATTGGCGCAACCCGGAAGAAACCGAGCGGGTGTTGAAGGAGGGATGGCTGGCGACGGGCGATGTCGGTCATTTCGACGCCAAGGGCCGGATCGTCATCACCGACCGGAAGAAGGACCTGATCGTCAACGACAAGGGCGACAATGTCGCTCCGCAGCGGGTCGAGGGAATGCTGACGCTACAGGCCGAGATCGCCCAGGCGATGGTCTATGGCGACCGCAAGCCGCACCTCGTCGCGCTGCTCGTCCCGGACCCGGAAATCGCGAGCCTCCCCGATGCCCAGCAGCGGCTGTCGGCGGCGGTCGACCGGGTCAATGCGGAGCTTTCGGTGATCGAGAAGGTGCGCCGCTTCATTATCGCCGACGCGCCGTTCACGGTGGAGAACGAGCAGCTGACGCCCTCGATGAAAATCCGCCGCCACGTCATCAAGGCGGCCTATGCCGAACGGCTCGAGGCGCTGTACCGCCGCTAGCCGCGGATCGGATTGTAGGGCACGAAATCGCCGAGAAGGCAGCTACCCATGACGTTGCCGCTCGACAGATCGGTGACCCGGGCGGTGTCGCCTCGGCAAGGCCCCCCAAACCCGAACGTCTTCACCACCAGAGCGTGATTGCCCATGTGGAGACCGCTGCACGCGCCCTGAACGTGATTGACATAAATTCGCGATCCATCGCGCACCGCGATCGTCGTCGGGTCGATGATGTCGAAATAGCTCGAGAGGCGCTGCGGAATGCATTTCTGCGGCTCTCCGGCGACCTTGCCGCGAAGCATTTCGGCGAGCCGAGCCTGCCCGCGGACATCGACCAGCGACGCGGGCGGCTGTGCCGTGCAACCGGCTACCGACGCGGCGATCAGGAGGGGAATAAGGATGCGCATGACGTGAACTCCTTGGGTGCGTGTTCCCCTGGCGAACCGGCAGGAGGCGCTCTCGGTCATGAACGGAAGCTGTCTTTCGCAGCCCGAAGCCGGGCGAATTCCTGCCAGTTAGAAGAGCGAACGAAGGGGTTGGTTTCGCGTTCCTCGGCGACCGTGGTCGGAATGGTGATTTCGCCGTTCGCGCGCATGGCCTCGACGCGTGCGAGGCGGTCGGCGATGGCGGCACTGCCGGGCTCGGCATGAGCGGCGAAGCGGCCGTTCGACAGCGTATATTCATGCGCGCAATAAAGCCGGGTGTCGTCGGGAAGGGCGGCGAGGCGGCCGAGTGACGCGTACATCTGCTCGGGCGTCCCTTCGAACAGCCGCCCGCAACCCATCGCGAACAAGGTGTCGCCGACGAAGGCGATTCGCTCGTCCTCGAAGATCAGCGCGATGTGGCCCGAAGTGTGCCCGGGAACGGCAATCACCCTGCCGACATGCTCGCCGAGAGTGACTGTGTCGCCTTCGCCAAGCGCAACGTCGCGGCCAGGGATGGTTTCGTTCGCGGGACCCGAAATCGTGGCTCCGGTTGCTTCCTTGACCACCAGATTGCCGCCGGTGTGGTCGGGGTGCCAATGGGTGTTCCAGACCTGGCCGATGGTCCAGCCGCGCCGCTCGGCCTCGGCGAGAACCGGGGCTGCATCGCCCGGGTCGACCACGGCGGTCGCGCCGCTGTCGCTGTCGTGCACCAGCCACAGATAATTGTCGCTGAAGGCGGGGACCGCGACGACTTCGAGCATCAGTCCTTCTTGTCCTTGTCCAGCATCGCCAGCGCTTCTCGCGCTGCCTTGCCGGCATCGCCGTTCGGGTCGGCCGCCGAGGCGCGCGTCCAGTAATCGCGGGCGCCCGCGCTGTCGCCGGTGAATTGCGCGACATGCCCTGCTTCGAACAGGATCACCGGGTCGGCCGGCTCCAGCGCCAGCGCCTTCCCGATGCTGGACTTCGCTGTCGCGGCATCCTGCTCGCGGATGGCGAGCGCCGCCGAAAAGTACCAGAGGAACGGGTCCTCGGAGATCGTTTTCGCAGCTTCGGTGACCTTGGAGCGAGCGGTCTCAAGGTCGCTTTGGGCCTCTGCCGCGCGGGCCCGGTCGAGAAGCGCCTCGCCTCGCTGTTCGCCCTGAAGACCGGTCCCCGCCAGCGCCTGGTCTAGCGCGACCGCGGCCTTTCCGGGCTCGCTTGCGGCAATCCACATATTGCCCGCCGCCGCCAGCAGCCGTGCCTTCTCGGGGCCGGAATCGTCGATGGCCTGCGCCGCCTGCTCGAAGGCCTGCGCCGCCTCGCTCGGCTTGTGGTCCGCGCTTGCCCGAAGCGCCCGGCAGACGAAGGCCTCGCTGGTGACGAGGTCGGGACATGGCGCCGGCTGTGCGGCTGCGAGGGTCGCGGCGGCGAGGGCGAGAATCATTTGCAAGTCTCCACGAGCCCGGCGACGGTACGCTTGATGAGCTCCAGCTCGTGCGGCTCCGACAGCCGGTGACCGCCGCCCTTTACGATGG